>NZ_JAVDVV010000001.1:0-453190 GCF_031457035.1 Methylobacterium sp. BE186 | reverse complement strand
TCCGCCTCCGACGCGTCGAAGATCGCAACACCCCGCGAGACCGGGACCCCGAACTCCCGCAAAACCGCCTTCGCCTGATACTCGTGTATGTTCATGGCAGCCTCGTCGGATGAAGCGGGCAGCGGAGGGGAGAGGGGCGGACGCGCCCGCGTCCGCCCGGATCGGGCTCAGGCGAGCGAGGCGTTGATGCCCTTGCAGGCCTCGATCAGACCCTTCACGGAGGCGATCGACTTGTCGAACATCGCCTTCTCGTCGGGATTGAAGGTGACCTCGAGGACGCGCTCGACGCCCTCGGCGCCGATCACGATCGGCACGCCGATGAACAGACCGTCGATGCCGTACTGGCCCGACAGGTGGGCGGCGCAGGGCAGGACGCGCTTCTTGTCGCGCAGGTAGCTCTCGGCCATCGCGATGGCCGAGGCCGCGGGCGCGTAGAAGGCCGAGCCCGTCTTGAGGAGGTTGACGATCTCGCCGCCGCCCTTCCGGGTCCGCTCGACCATGGCGTCAAGCTTCTCCTGGGTGGTCCAGCCGAGCTTGACGAGGTCGGGCAGAGGCACGCCGGCTACCGTCGAGTAGCGCACCAGCGGCACCATGTCGTCGCCGTGACCGCCGAGCACGAAGGCCGTGACGTCCTCGACCGAGACCTTGAACTCGTCGGCGAGGAAGTGGCGGAACCGGGCGGAATCGAGGACGCCCGCCATGCCGACGATCTTGTTCGTCGGCAGCCCCGAGAACTTCTGGAGCGCCCAGACCATCGCGTCGAGGGGGTTGGTGATGCAGATCACGAACGCGTTCGGCGCGTATTGCTTGATGCCGGCGCCGACCGCTTCCATCACCTTGAGGTTGATACCGATGAGATCGTCGCGGCTCATGCCGGGCTTGCGCGGCACGCCCGCCGTCACGATCACGACGTCGGCGCCCTCGATGGCGGAGTAATCGCTCGCGCCCGAGAACTTGGCGTCAAAGCCGTCGACCGGAGCGGATTCCGCGATGTCCAGCCCCTTGCCCTGGGGCACGCCGTCCGCGATGTCGAACAGGACGACGTCGCCGAGTTCCTTCAGGCCCGCCAGATGCGCGAGGGTACCGCCGATCTGTCCGGCGCCGATGAGCGCGATCTTGCTGCGTGCCATGGGAAAGAAACCTCCGCTGCCAGAATGGGAATGGCCGGCCGCCCGGTCCGATCGGGCCCCGGGATCTGCGTCGAAGCGCGCCCGTCACGGTCGCTGGCGTGGCTCGGTGTGTGGCGGAAAAGCCCCCCTGCTTCAACCCGACCAAAGGTGGAGCAAGCACGCTTCGGGCCAGAGAGAGGACGCCAGTCTCAGAAGACGGGAGGGCGAAACCTCAGTACGGCGAAGATGTTAGGCCGAGGCCAAGCTCGCGGCCGCCGAAGCGGGAGCGAAGTGACAGATATGAAATCCTGTCACTTCGCCTATAAAATGCCCGCCCGCAGCACGCGCTGGATCGCGTGGATCACGGCGCCGAGGCGCGCCTCGACGAGGTCCCGGGGCACGTCCGAGTCGTGCTGGATCGCGAGCGGGTGCGTGAAGCGGTAGCTCGCATCGAAGATGTAGGCGATGGCCCGCTCGCGGTCGCGGGCCGAGAAGGCGCCGGTCGCCATGCCCTCCTCGACGATCCGCTCGACGAGGCTGCGCAGGCGGACGCGGTGGCGCCGAGCGATCGGGCGGGCCTCGACCGTGGCGTCGAGATGCACGGCGAACAGGTTCGGCTCGTCGACCAGGGCGTCCCGCTGCACGGCCGAGAGGGCACTGAGCAGGCGCTCGATCTTGTCGTCGGCCGGATCCGGCCCGTCGGCGATGCCGGCGAGGCGCGTCTCGACCTCCCGCAGCCAGCGCCCGGCCACCGCATCGAGGAGCGCGTCCTTCGAGGGAAAGTAGCGATAGACGTTGGCGTGGGTCATCCCGGCCTCCGCGGCCACGGCGACGACGGTGACGCGCTTCGGCCCGAGCCGGGCGAGGTGCTCCGTCGCGATGGCCAGGAGGCGCACGTCGGCGGAGACGGGCGTGGGCCGGGCTCTGGCGGCCGGCCCCGACAGGCGCGCCGCGGGGCGGCTGCCCGGGCGCGCGGCGGCGCCAGCCGCCTCCTCGACCAGGACGGCTTGCAATCTGTCCTCACGGACCGTCTCGGTCCGCTCAGGCTCGGCGGCGCTTTCCGGCTGTACGAAAGGGAGGGGAAGGCGGGAGGGGGAAAGGTGATAAGGCGAGACGGACCCCCATCTGATCAGCGGAAGCGCGTCGCGGCACGCTTCTGACGACGTGTGCGCGCCCCCTCCGGGGGCATGGCCGGAGGAGCCTTTCAAAGCTCCTCCACTGTCATATGTTCAGTTCCCTTTGAGATGGCAACAAATTTTTCTTGAATGGTTCGGATCAGAACCGATTCTTCCACGCTCTCAGGGCCACGAAGACAGCGGCCGGATCGGCCCCCGGGCTCAGGTCGACCGCGCGGGCCAAGTCCGGCTCGGTGCTGCGCAGGAAAGGATTCGTAGCGCGTTCCACTCCCAGCGTCGAGGGAATGAGAAAACGATCCTCCCGCTTCGCCCTCTCCGCCTCCGCGGCCCGTGCCTTCAAGTTTTCGTTATCGGGGTCGGCGGCGAGGGCGAAGCGGGCGTTCGAGAGCACGTAATCGTGCCCGCTGAAGACCTGCGTCCCGTCGGGCAGCGCGAGGAACCGCGACAGGGAGTGCCACAGGACCTCCGGCGGGCTCTCCATCACGCGGCCGCAGCCGAGGGTGAACAGGGTGTCGCCGGCGAAGACGAGGCCGGCATCTCGAAACCAGTAGGTGACGTGGTCGGCGCAGTGCCCCGGCGTCTCCCAGACCTGGCCGAGCAGATCGCCGACCCGGACCGCATCCCCCTCGGACACCGTGACGTCGACCTCCGGCACGGCCGCGCCGGCCTTGGCCGGCGCCGTCACCCGCGCGCCCGTCGCCCGCTTCACCTCCGGGATGCCCTCGACATGGTCGGCGTGGCGATGCGTGACGAGGATGTCGGTGAGCCTCCAGCCGGTCTCGTCGAGGGCACGCAGGACCGGAGCGGCCTCGGGCACGTCGATCGCGGCGCAGGCGCCGGTGGCCGGGTCGCGCATCAGCACGCCGATATTGTCGCTGCGGCAGAGAAAGGTGCGGATCTCGGGCGTCGCGGCGGCCATGGCGGATCTCCTCGTGAGCCGAATCAATCCCGCGGAGAACCGGGGCCGGCACGGCGAGTTCCGGGCCGACCCGCTTGCCGCGCGGGCTCGGCAACCCCATTGAAGCATTCGGAGCCATTCGGCGAGGGGCTCGGGCCGCGGGAACCCGCGCCGACCTCCGAGAGCCGCCCTTGCGTAACCCGCCGCCCCATGCGTCTCGACGTCACCGACCTGCGTGCCTTCTACGCGTCGCCCCTCGGGGGCGTGACGCACCGGATCGTCGCCCGGGCGATCCACGGGTTCCTCGGCTCGGTCTCGGGCCTGCGCGTCCTCGGCCTCGGCTACGCCACGCCCTATCTCGGGCCGGTCCACTGCATCGCCGAGCGCACGCTCGCCTTCATGCCCGCGACGCAGGGGGTGGTGAACTGGCCGGGCTCCGGGCGTTCCTGCTCGGCGCTCGCCGACCCGACCATGATGCCGCTGCCCGAGGCGGCGGTGGATCGCGTCATCCTGGTCCACGCTCTCGAATCGGTCGAGAGCCCGACGGAGCTGCTGCAGGAGGTCTGGCGCACGCTCACGCCGGGGGGTCGGATGATCCTGGTCGTGCCGAACCGCCGCGGCGTCTGGGCGAGGCGGGAGGCGACGCCCTTCGGCCACGGCCAGCCCTACAGCCGCTCGCAACTCGGGCGCCTCATGCGCGACACCCTGTTCTCGCCGGAGGGGTGGGCCGAGACCCTCTACATGCCGCCCCTGCGCGGACGCCTGACGCTGCAGACGGCCTGGGCCTGGGAGCGGTTCGGCACCGCCCTCTCGCTGCCCTTCGCCGGGCTGCACGTGGTCGACGCCACGAAGCAGCTCTACCGGCCCGTCGCCGTGCGGCAGGTGCGGCGCGCGGCCCGCCTCGCCCCGGCCCGCGTGCTGGTGCCGGCCCCCTCCCCCGGCTGACGCGGCGGCGGGCGCGATCCTCCCCCTCTTCCGTCCCGATGCCGCGAGGCGGGCCTCCCTCGCGGGAGCCCGCCTCTCGACCCGATCGGCCCCTTCCGATCGTCAGATCGTCGGCAGGGCGGCGAAGGACCCGTACAGGAGCGCGTGGCCGACATAGTAGAGGGCGAGGAAGCTCGCCAGCGCCGCGCCGTAATAGGCGGGCGCCAGGACCACGTCCCGCCCGGTCGCCGGGGCGCGGGCATCGTCGGCGGCGATGCCGAGCAGCACCACGATGATGCCGGAATGGCCGACCGCGTCGATCTTGCCGAACTCGAAGACGGCCGAGACGAAGATGGCGGCGAGCACGATGGCGGCGGTGCGGCGCACGAGCGGCGTCCAGATCAGCGCGAAGGCCAGGGTGAACTCGATGACGCCGGCGGCCTTCATGAGCAGCTCCGGGCTGGCGCCGAGCGTCATGGCGGGCTTGGCGGCGAGGAGCGGCGCGGTCCAGTCCGGATAGGCCCACTTCTCGACGGAGGCCCACATCAGGGTTACCGCGGCGGTCGCCCGCACCACGTCGATCGGGCGCATGCCGAACAGGGTCCGGTCGAGGCCGGTCAGGGCCAGGTAGGCCGCGATGCCGAGGAAGACGGGGTAGTCGGCGAGGTGGAAGGCGCCGTAGGTCCAGGTGGCGAGGCCGAACAGGAAGACGATGCCGAGGGCAGCGAGAGGCAGCGTCCGTTTCCAGATCAGCATCGCGGCGATGCCGAGTTGCAGCCACGAGACCCAGCTCGCGTCGGTCTTCAATTCGGGCGTCAGGATGATGCCGCCGAGGTTCCACAGGGACACGAAGAAGAAGCCGCAGACGACCCTGACTAGGAGCTCGGTGTCGGTCCGAAGCCGCTCGGTCGCCCGGTCGAGCGCGTTGAGGAGCGCGGTGCCGACCGGCGTTCCCTCGGCGAGGCAGCCCGCGATCAGGCAGAGCATGGCGAGGCCGACGAGCCACTCGAAATCGGCGCAGAGGACGTTCCCGAGTCCTTCCGGCTGCCC
This sequence comes from Methylobacterium sp. BE186, assembly GCF_031457035.1. Taxonomy (NCBI): domain Bacteria; kingdom Pseudomonadati; phylum Pseudomonadota; class Alphaproteobacteria; order Hyphomicrobiales; family Methylobacteriaceae; genus Methylobacterium; species Methylobacterium sp. BE186. The sequence goes on along the minus strand of NZ_JAVDVV010000001.1, from coordinate 448,073 downwards.
CGCCACGTTGAAGGCGCAGAACCATTTGACGTGAGCCTGCGCCGGCCCGGCGGCCACCAGACCGGCCGGCAGAGCGACCAATGCCGCCAGGCCCGAACGCAGCAAACACTTCCTGATTTGAGTCATCGGCGCCTCGGCAGCGGAGCGTTCATCATTGCTGATCGAGATATTTACCTTCACTACCAGAGGTCGCGCCAACGCTTTGTTAACAGAGCTTACCGAAAGGTTAACGCTGTGAGTTGTGTGCAGAGCCGGGACAAGCCCGGATCTCGACGACATTTCGTGCGGGAACGCCTTGCAAGGCCGGGGCGCCCCGGCCGCTGCGATCCGGGCGCCGGGACAGGGGCCACAATCAGGGGCGCGGCGCGTCCACGGTCAGGTCGGCAAGGGCCGGAACCCGGCCGGGCTCCGACGAGAGCGTCCTCAGGAAGGCGAGGAGGTCGGCCTTCTCGGACGCCGTGAGACCGAGGGGTCTGATGTCGGCGGAGCGGCTCGGCCGCTCGATGCCGCCGCGGTCGTAGAGGTCGATCACCGCCTCGAGGGTGGGGACCGACCCGTTGTGCATGTAGGGTGCGCGCCGCGACACCTCGCGCAGGCCCGGCGTCTTGAAGGCGAAGCGCAGGGCCGGCGAGGTCGGGAAGAAGCGTCCGCGGCCGACATCGGCGCCGGTCGCCGTGCCGATGTCGTGGAACGAGCCGTCGCTGAACGACCAGCCGCTGTGGCAGGCGGCGCAACGCGCCTTCCCGTTGAACAGGTCGAAGCCGCGCTTGGCCGCCTCCTCGACCGCGCCCTCGTCGCCCGCGATCCAGCGGTCGAAGGGGGCCGGCCGCGACACGATGAGGCGCTCGAAGGTGGCGAGCGCGGCCTCGACCCGCTCCCGGGTCACGGCCGGATCGGGGAAGGCCTCGGCGAAGGCGCGGGCGTAGCCGGGATCCTCGGACAGGCGGCTCAGGGCCTCGGCCACCGGCAGGTTCATGTTGCCGACCCCCGTGATGGGGAAGAAGGCCACGCTCTCCAGATCGCGGAACTTCCCGTCCCAGCCGAGACGCTCCTGCCAGGCGATGTTGAGGAGGCTCGGCGTCCGAAGCTCCATGTCGGTCGCGTTGAGATCGAGCGAGCGGGCGCGCCCGTCGCCCCAGCCGAGGCCCGGGACGTGGCAACTCGCGCAGGAGCGGTTGCGGTCGCCCGACAGGATCGGGTCGAAGAACAGCCGCCGGCCGAGCTCGGCCTTCACCTCGGTGTAGGGGTTCGCGTCGGGGAAGGGGATCGCGGTGGGCGGGCGGTACCCGCGGCGCCAGAGATCGCGCTGGGCGGTCGCGCGGGAGGCCGTCTCCTGCCGTGCGGCAGCGCCCTCGGGAGCGGGACTGACCGCGGCCGAGCCCGCCACCCAGACCAGCACGAGGAGCGACGCCAGCGCGCCGCCGACCTTCCACGCCATGACCGACCTCTCCTCCGCCCTCTACGATGCAACCCGTTGAGGATCGGTGAACGGATCGTTGCGGCTTCGTGGCGAGGCGCGTTTCCGGACCGTATCCTGTCGTGCGCTCAGCGCGTGTCGAGCGCGGCCCGGGTCAGGCCGTCGGCGCCGATGTCGTCGGTCCCGTGCATCCCGAGCGCCTCGATCAGGCGCAGCCGCGCCCGGCTGACCCGGCTCTTGATGGTGCCCACGGCCACGCCGCAGATCTCGGCGGCCTCCTCGTAGGTGAAGTTCTGCGCCCCGACGAGCACCAGCGCCTCGCGCTGCGCGAAGGGCAGCAGGTCGAGGGCGGCCTGGAACTCCCGCATCTCCACGCGCACCTCCTGCTCGGGCAGGCTGGTCAGCCGTCCCGCCAGCGCGCCGTCCGCATCCTCGACCTCGCGCTTGCGCTTGCGCTGCTCCGAGTAGAACAGGTTGCGCAGGATGGTGAACAGCCACGCGTAGAGGTTCGTCCCCCGGCGGAAGCTGTCGGCCTTGGTCCAGGCGCGCACGAGGGTGTCCTGGACGAGGTCGTCGCTGCGGTCGAGATCGTAGGTGAGCGAGAACGCGAACGCCCGGAGCGCCGGAATCGCGGCGAGCAGGAGGTCGCGCATCTCGGCGTCGGCGCCGTCGGGCGTGCCCACGGGTGCGGCAATCTGCATCATCGCGAGGGCTCCTCGGGCTTGGTGCGCGTGGCGAGATCCGCGAGCAGCGTCTCGAAGCGCGGCGGCAGCGGCTGGACGAGCACCTCGGCGTAGAGAGCCCGCAGGCTCTGCCCGATGCGGCGGCGCGCGATGGGATCGAGCCGGCTTTGGCGCTTCGCCGCGTCCGCGGCCGGGATCTGGCCAGCGGCCGGGTCGGTCAGCCTGTCATCGGGATCGCGCGTCATCACCGCCCTGCGAGAGGATGCGGCGGCCTCGGAAGTCCCGCTCCTGCACTGTGCCGATGCGGGACGCTCGCCGCCCTGTGGCCGCGGTGCTATCGAGATGGGATTTAACGCGTTCTGAAAAAAGCATTCATCGGGCCTTCAGCCGGCATTTGCAGCCGAAGACCTGGCAAATTTCACGTCAGCTTGGCCGAATACACCTTGACGCGCAGCAACGCGCGGTGACGAGCCTTCCTGTACTGCCACGCTTGAACCCCGCCTGAACGCCGGGCCGGCCCGGCGCCGCGCCATTGCGGGCGCCCCCGGGCTTGCACGGGAACGGATGCGCTGCTAGCGCAAGCGGGTTCAGCCGGTTTAGCTCAGCTGGTAGAGCAACCGCCTTGTAAGCGGTAGGTCGCGAGTTCAAGTCCCGCAACCGGCACCATTTTTCCGGATCCGAGTTGAAACTTCGCTGTTGCGTTTCGACTCGCTTCCCGAATTCCCCCTGGCGCAATCGCAAATTTCCATCGAACCGGCCCTGTGCCGGCACTGTGAAGCACAGGTTCGATCGCGCTCAGGAAGAAGCCCTCGCCCAGCAAGCGGCCGATCGGGTTGTGGCCTACCGGGAGCGAAGTCGGCGTCGCGCGGAGCGCAGCGGGAAGCAATTCGAAATCGTGACGATCCAAGACTTGGCGGCGGACGAGGACGAAATTGAGAGCCTCACGGCAGAGGGCTTAGTCGCACCCAAGTTTCCTGCATCCTGCATCGAGCGCTCAGAATAGAAGACCGCAGATGGTTGCTGAACCATTCGATAAGGCGACGGTGTTCTAGGGGTGATCGAGGTTCTCGGATTGGCGTGGGCGGTCAGCGGACATGCTCAGGGCCTGCGCCTGTTCGTCGGCGCCATTCCCGCCAGCAGCCCGACGAGTTCGGCCTGCCGGCGGGTTCCGGTCTTGGCCAGGACGGATTTGAGCTGCGTGCGGATTGTGTTGACGGAAACTCCGGCCTGCGCGGCGATCTCCTCGACCGTGCGGCACGCAGTCAGTTCGCGCGCCACCCGGGCCTCAGCCCCGGTCAGGTCGAACAATCCGGACAGGACGGTCAGGTCCGGTGCCTCACCCAGGGCGACGGGCGTGAAGATCACGATCGCCGAGGCTGCATTGAACAGGTCCGCCGCCGCGCGCCGGACCGGCAAGACATGTAGGATCAGGGGGCCACGCTCCTCTGTGGCGGGAATTGGGATGGAGCAGATCGAGGTCGGCCGCTTCGCCGCGAGAGCTTCCAACGCCGGCGCCAGCAGGCGGTCCGCTTTCGGGTTGTTGAGGGTCAGCCGGCGCGCTTCGCGGATGGTGCTCCCGAGAAGAGCTGAGCAGCCGTCATTGACCGCCAGCACCTGCGCCTGCCAGCCCAGGATTGCCGCAGGTATGTTGACGACATCGAGAACCTGTGCGGCGACCTTTACGGTCTGAAGCCTGAGCCGTGCCGACATGGTAGCCGCACGGGCGAGATGCGGACGCAGTGTGTCGAGGCGGGCGACGATGTCGCCGGTGATCGGACCGCGCGAGAAGGCACGCTCCACGTTGAAGATGAGGCGGTCGCCGCTGGGCACCGTGATGGCGCTGGCGACGCCCCAACCAAACCCTCTCGGACGCAGGAAATCGCGGAAGACGGGCTCCGTCTCCATCTCCTCGGCGGTGTAGACATCGAGATCGGTGAGGAATCCGGCATGCTGCTTGGCGAAGAGGCGGGCCGCCCGATCAGTCCGAGCCGGCCATCCTTCAGCAACGTACTCGGCGGTTCCCGCTTCGAAGCCCGGAGAGGTGACATACCGGAAGTCGTTCCCGTCGGTCGTGAAGAGAAGTGCACCGTCTCCGCCGCCAAATCGCATCAGTTGCGAAAGCACATTTGGCCACATCTCGGGTATGACCGCGGCCTCGTAGATATGGTCAACGAGGCCGCCCGAGTCGATTTCCACTATCCCCTCCGAGCACTCCGATTGCATAAGCAAGTCTTCGGGACTTCGGAGTCCGACTTGCACATCCCTGCGCGGCCGGCAAGCTGGAAGCGGTCACGGCGTCGTGAAAGCCTGCCGCGGCGAGCTCGGCAGGCTGGAGACGATCACGACATTTCCGGGATGATCAATCTCCGAAGAATGTCCGTCCCTCGCTCGCTCCGAACTGCAGGTAATGCAGCAGAGGATCGACGCCCGCCTGAGCCACATCCGGATTGGCTTCCAGATAGAGCGCAGCGTTGAACTGCAGTCCCGTGAACTCGGGCGATGGAGTGGGGTCGCGTCCTTCCTTCCAGCCGAAGAGATGGTAGTGTTCGAGCGGGTTCACGCCGGCGGCTTGGACGTCTGGATTGGCCTGCAGATATGCATCCGTATCGAAGAAGGCGTTCGGATCCCGTCCTTCCTTCCACCCGAAGGTCGCGTAGTGCGTGGCGGCATCGACCCCGGCAGCTGCCACGTCAGGGTTGGCCAAGGCATAATAGGCCTTATCGAAGCCCGACGAATTAATGTCGCTCGGTTGACCGACCGCCGTGTAGGTCTCGCGTCCTTCGGCGCGACCGAAGGCCTCATAATGCCCCAAGGGGCTGATCCCTGCCTGATCGACATCGGGATTGTGCTTCAAGTACAACTGCGTATCGAAGTCGGCTGATGGGTCGCGCCCCTCCTTCCACCCGTATTGATCGTAGTGTGCCCACGGATCGACGCCGGCGGCGCGAACGTCGGGGTTCGCTCCCAGGTAGCCGGTGGGCGAGAACGCGACGTCCTTGCCGAGGGCCGGCTGATCCGAGACGACAACGAGAACCTCAGCCGTTGCCGTCCCCTGACGACCATCGGAGATGACGTATTTGAACGTGTCGTTTCCGGTGAAGCCCGCGTTCGGAGTGTAGATCACGACACCGGAGACGGCATCGTAACGGGCGGATCCGTGATCCGGATCGTCGGCGAAGTAGCCAAACGAGATCTTGTCGCCGTCACGATCGCTGTCATTGGCGAGCACGTCGATCGCCACGATTCTCCCTGGCGCTGTCCTCGCGATGTCCGCGACCGCATTGGGGTTGAAGTTGCTCGGCAGCGGATTCGTCGGGGATGGATCGGCAGGCGGATTCGACGGCGGTTGAGGGTTCGGCGCTCCGCCTGTCGTCTTGATGTTGATGGTGTATGGCCCGTCCGCATTGAACACACGGAAAGTGGTGAGCTCATCGGACCCTATGGTGATCGTGGTCGTCAGGCTCGCGTCATCGCCGCGAATGAAGAACGACGAATCATAGTTCGGGCCGGAGGCGCTCAGATCAGCGTAGGTTTGTTCACGGCGACCGAGTTCGAGGCTCCTCCCCCCACCAATGACCTCGAAGGTGATCTGCGCTTGCTTGGGGACCGCGCCCGCAAAATCCTCTGGCTGGCCGGCGGTATCGATGACAAACCAGTCGGCGTTCGCGTCGCCCAACCCAAGGAATTGCGCGCTGCCGGAGACCAGGGACAGCACAGGATAATTATCGAGATTGGTATCTTTTGCGCGGTCGTTATAAGACGATACTGAGCTTTGCGGCAGAGACATGCGGCCCTCCACATCAGGTTAGAACAGACATCTGAGACAGGAAGTCGTTCATCACGCACGTCGGCGCGAGAACTACAGTCGGAGTCTGTATCTTTGTGCCGGGACGCCGCATCACCCAAATGAGTGAGGCCTGTTGCAGATTGTACCTTCGGCGTCTTTGAGATCGCCGGTTGCCTCGCCAAGATGGGCGACGAGGATGGTGAGTCCCACCACAGAGAACCGGGCGGGCCGAAGTTCATGAGGGTACAATGCCGCTGGGACGGCCGGCGGCGCCAGCGTGCCGGCACCGAACAGGATCGCGCCGCAGATCGCGGTGAGGCAGAGATAGCCCACAATGCGCAGGGTCATTGGAGTGCCCGCAGGGCGAACAGCTCGTACCTTCATGGCGAGCGTCACGACGCCAGCCAGGAAGGTAGCCGCCGTGCCGCAGACCCACGTCAGCACCTTGGCGGCCGTGCAGGACGAGTTGATGAAGTCGACGGCGCCGTCGAGGGTCTTGAGTTCGCGATCGTTCTTGGCGTCGACCCACTCGCTGGTCTCGGGCTTCAGGCTGATCAGCTTCTCCAGACGCTCGACATCGCCTTCGCTGAGCGAGCCGAACCATTTTCGGAGGTGCGGCGGAAAGCGCACGGTGCTGTGATCGTCGTCATCATCCCTGTCGTAGGCACGTCGGATTTCGTCCTCTCCCAGGCCGGGCTGAGGAAGCCGGCAATTGCTCCCGCACTCGCCAGCCCGCCAGCGGCCTACCTTGCCGGCCAAGCCGAGCCACCGGTGAACGGGGCTCCCATGTTCACGGCCAGGAATAGGGCCGCATTCGTCGGCCAGTCGTTGGCCAAGGCGTTCCGGTGCAACCGGGCGAAGGCCTTCCCAGGCGATCAGCGCACGCTGATGGATATGCGACGTTCTGGCGCAATCGAGGGCAATGCCGGCAACGTCGATGCCGGCGCGCTCGGTGCGACGATGGCGAACTCGATCGCGTCCGCCCGCGACCTCCAGCTGCCCTACCAACCCGTAGATCCAGCGACCGTCGCGCATGCCGACGAGGCCCGCTCTCCGGTTCCACGACGGCAAGACCGGCCGGCCCGCTGGCGAGATGCCGGGAGGTGCTTATATCGGCACCATGACCAACGACATTCCCCATCCGTACGAAATCGAAGTCCTTCCTCTCGAGATGCCGGCCGGCGCGTATCGCTGGGTGCTGAGGCGCAGCGGCAAGCTGCTGGAGCGGTCGGACCGGCCGCATGCCAGCGAGGAGAAGGCGTGGGCGAGCGCCGTGAAGGCGATGGAGAGCGACCTGACGCCGAACGGGCGGCGCCGCTAGTCGGACGCGAAGGCCGCGAACAACGCGGCCCGTCCGTGGGTTGAGGTGCCGGCCTCTCGATTCACTGAGCAGAACCCGGTGCGCCTCTCACTTACCCTTGCCGTCGTCCTCGGTCTCTCCGTCGCGGGGCCTGCCCTGGCGCAGGGAACGCTCGAAGGCCCGCGCGGAAGCGGCGGCAGGGCCGCCGGGACGAGATCGGATCCCCGCCAGGATTCCCCGCCTGCCCCGGCGCCGAACGGGGTGGGCAATCCGAGCGGCGCGTCCGTGCCCGGCTCCACCCCCGGCGTGAACATCGGGGGCACGCCCACAAGCGGGCCGCCCGGCACCGGCGGCACGGCCGGCGGTCCCGGCATCGGAAACCGGTGAGGCCGCCCGGGAGAGGGCGCCGTCCTCGCCGTTCCGCCCCGTCGCGGCTGGGTCAGGTCCGGCCGCGACGTCCCGCAAGGACGACGCGGCTCAGGACGTGGGAGAGCTGCTCGACCGAGTAGGGCTTGTGCAGCAGCTCGAAGCCGTGCGTGCCCTCCCTGGCCAGCACGTGGCTGTAGCCGCTCGTCAGCACGATCGGCAGGGCAGGACGTCGCCGCCGGATCTCGTTGGCGAGGTCGACCCCGTCGCGCCCCGGCATCACCACGTCGGAGAACACGACGTCGAAGCGGAAGGGAATCCGCTCCAGCTCCGACAAAGCCGCCCCGGCGTCGCGCACCCACACGGTCGAGTAGCCGAGCTCCTCCAGGGTCTGGGTCGCGAAGCGGCCGACCTCCGGATTGTCCTCGACGACGAGGACGCAGGTGCCGTGGCCGTCGATCGGGACGTCGTCCCGGTCGGCGGCGGGCGACGGCGCGTCGGCCGGCATCTCGGCCCGCGGGAGGTAGAGCGTGAAGGTCGTGCCCCGGCCGACCTCGCTCAGCACCAGCACCTCGCCGCCGGATTGCTTGGCGAAGCCGAAGACCTGGCTGAGCCCGAGGCCCGTCCCCTGTCCGACCCCTTTGGTCGTGAAGAACGGCTCGAAGATCCGGTCGAGGATCGCGGCCGGGATGCCGGTGCCGGTGTCGCTCACGGCGACGGCGACGTAGGAGCCCGGCACCGCCGGCTGGCCCCGGGACGCGGGGATGCCCTCCGTCGCCTGCACTGAGATCGTCAGCTCGCCCGCGCCGTCCATCGCGTCGCGGGCGTTGACGGCGATGTTGACGAGGGCGGTGTCGAACTGGCTCGGATCGACGTGAACGCAGCAGGCCCGGTCCGGAAGCCTCGTCACGACGTGTACCCGCGCTCCGGTCAGCGTCCCCACCATGTCGCCGATCGCCGCGACGCTCACGCAGGCATCGAAGGTCTCCGGCTTGAGGGCCTGCCGCCGGGCGAAGGCGAGGAGCTGCCCCGTCAGCTTCGCCGCGCGGTCGACGGTGTCGGAGATCGCGAGCACGTAGCGGCTGCGCCGCTCCTCGGCGAGATCCCGCCGCTTGAGAAGGTCGGTCGACGACTTGATGACCGTGAGCAGGTTGTTGAAGTCGTGCGCGACGCCGCCCGTCAGCTGGCCCACCGCTTCGAGCTTCTGCGATTGCCGCAGCGCCTCCTCGATCCGCTCCCGCTCGGCGATCTCGGCCGTCAGCCGGGCATTCGCCTCGGCGAGCTCGTGCAGGCGGCCGCGCTCCTCGGCGAGATCGGTGAGGACCCCGCAGAGGAGCGGCTCCTCTCCGTCGCGCTCCAGTCGGCTGAGCGAGAGGTAGACCGGGCGCGGCGCGCCACCGTCGTCGCGCAGGGCGATCTCGCCGCGCACGGGCGCGCGCAGCGCCCCCTCGAGCAGTCCCGCCAGGACCGTCTCCTGGCCGGGCTGGACGAACAGGCCGAGTGATCGCCCGATCAGCTTCTCCTGGGCCACGCCGAGGATCGCGGCGAGGCGCCGGTTGCAGTACAGCACCGTCGCGTCGGGGCTCAGGGTGAGTGCTCCCTCCTGGATCTGCTCGATCAGCACCCGGTAGGGCCGGTCGGCATTCTCCAGGGTGTAGACCAGACGCTCCCCGTTCGACCCCTCGACGACCACCGCGTCGAAATCGCCCCGGCGGATCGCCGCGAGGGTGTCCTCGCTCTCCTCCAGGCGCGCCTCCAGCTCGCCGATGCGGGCCCGGTACTGGGCGGGCGTGAGGTCGGACGGCGGCGTCGGAACGTCAGCTGTCATCGGCACCCTTCGCCGCCGGAGAGGTCAGGCCGAGCCCCTGCAGGATGCGGCGCTCGTCCGAGAGGTCGCCCGCGATCCGGCGCGCCGGTTCGGGGCGAAGCCTCACCAGGGTCGGTGCCGCGAGCACGCGGTCGGCTTCCGCGAGCGCCTGCTGCTGGTAGATGTCGACGATCTCGAGGTCGTAGGGGCCGTCGATATGGGCATCGCAGACGCGGCGCACCGTCTCGATGGTGCGCCGGGAGCGCGGCGAGGTGCCGGCGATGAACAGGCGCAGGAGATAGCGGTTCCCCCCATCCCCAGGCGTGCCGCCCGCGCTCAAGGCCCGTCGGCCTTCGGGCGGATGTCGAGGCCCACCAGCACCTTCTCGGTGTTCGACAGGTCGCCGATGATGCGCTTGAGGGGCGAGGGCAGGCGGCGCACCAGGGTCGGGATCGCCAGGATCTGGTCGCCCGCGGCGAGCTGGGGGTTCTTCAACAGGTCGACGACCTCGATGTCGTAGCGGCCCGCCAGATGCTCCTCGCAGAAGCGCTTCAGGTTCGCCATCGCGGAAAGCGACTTCGATGTCTGCCCGGCGACGTAGAGGCGCAGGTGGTAATGACCGGGGTCGAGGTCCGCCTCGGTCGCCGGTTCCCCCGGATCCTGTGTCCCGCCGCTCATCGTGCCGCACTCCGCCGCTTCGCGATCGCGCGACGCTCGCTCTCGATCGTGGTCTCGCGCGCCTCGGTCTCCCCGAGCAGCAGGCGCTCCTCCTCCTCGGTCGCCTCGAGGCTGGCGTGAAGCTCGGCGATCTGGCGCTCGATGGAGTGGCGCCGCCGGGCCACCTCGCGCTGGCGCCGCTCGCTCTCCTGCTGGCGCCGGAGGGTGGATGCCCGTTCCTCGGCCTCTTGGACGGCGCGGGCGGTGCCCGTGAGCACGCCGGCCGGCCCGATATAGGCCTCGACGAGCGCGATGCCCTCGTCCGACATCAGGAACTCGCGCACCTGATGCGAGTGGCTCATGCCCCGCGCCTTGATGACGTAGAGCGTGCGGGACCGCTCGCCGTTGGCCTCGACATTGAGGAGCTTGACCCAGGCATCCATCAGCGAGGACACGCCGAAATCGTCGGTGAGGTCGACGGCGCCGTCGATGCGCAGGCTCGTGAACACGGCCGTGATGCCGCGGCTCTTCAGAAGGTCCACCATGCGCAGGATCGTGGCCTGCATCTCGGTCGCCGGGCCGCGCAGCGCCGAGAGCGGATCGACCACGACGAGGCTCGGCTCGAAGCGGTCGAGGTCGCGATGCATGCGCGCCAAGTGCATCTCGAGGCCGAACAGGCTCGGCCGCGCCGCCTCGAAGCGCAGGAGCCCGGCCTCGACGTGCCGCCTCAGGTCGAGGCCGATCGAGCGCGCGTTCCGGCAGATCTGGTCGCCGCTCTCCTCGAAGACGAAGGCCAGGCAGCGCTCGCCCCGCCGGCAGGCCGCGTCGATCATGCTGGAACTGATCATGGTCTTGCCCGTCCCGGACTCGCCCGAGATCAGGATGCTCGACCCGCGGTAGAAGCCGCCGGGCTCCAGCATCCGGTCGAGCCCCTCGATGCCGGTGGAGACGATGCCGGCGGGCGCCGCGTAGTCGAGGTCGGCCGAGGTCACCGGCAGGACGCTGATGCCCTCGGCGTCGATCAGGAACGGGTACTCGTTGGTCCCGTGGGCCGAGCCCCGGTACTTCACGACCCGGAGGCGACGCGTCGTGATCTGGTCCTCGACGCGGTTGTCGAGCAGCACGACGCAGTCCGAGACGTATTCCTCAAGCCCCTGCCGGGTGAGCTGGCCCTCGCCCCGCTCGCCCGTGATGATCGCGGTGAGGCCGCGCTCCTTGATCCAGCCGAACAGGCGGCGGAGTTCCGCGCGCAGGATCGAGGGATCCGTGAAGCCGGAGAACAGGGTCTCGATCGTGTCGAGCACGACGCGCTTGGCCTTCACCGTGTCGACCGCGTAGCCGAGGCGGATGAACAGGCCGTCGAGGTCGTACTCGCCGGTCTCCTCGATCTCGCTGCGCTCCACGCGCACGTGGTCGATGGCGAGCCTGCCCTCCGCCACCAGACGGTCGAGGCCGTAGCCGAGGGAGGCCACGTTCGAGGCGAGATCCTCCGCCCGCTCCTCGAAGCTCATGAAGACGCCGGGCTCGTCGAACTGCGTCGCGCCGTTCACGAGGAAGGTCGTCGCGAACAGGGTCTTGCCGCAGCCGGCCGACCCGCAGATCAGCGACGGCCGCCCGGCCGGCAGGCCGCCGAAGGTGATCGCGTCGAAGCCCGCGATGCCGGTCTTGACCTTGGGCAGGGTCGGGGGCGGAACAGGGTCGGACGCCACGATGTGCTTCTCTGCGCTCTCGCTCGGCTCACCGCCGAACGCGGCCGGCCTCGAACATGAGGTCCAAGCTTCCGGCCGCCTGCGCCAGCCTGGTCCGCGAAGATCGCGTAATGCAAAGCCTCGCCCACGGCAACACGGCGCCCTGGGAGCCGGAACGCTGGGTTCCACGCCCCGGCGGGCGCAGGCTCCGGGAGGCCCCCGCCCCGCGCGGACCGGCCTACGGCCGGATCAGCGCCTCAGGATCCGGCCGACGAGGCGGTCGAGCGGCTCGGCGGGCTCGCACCGGAAGGCCGTGATCCCCGCGGCGCGCGCCGCCGCCAGGTCGCTCTCCCGATCTCCGATCAGGAAGCTGCGCGCCCGGTCGACCGGCCAGTGCCGGCACAGGTCCAGGATCATGCCGGGGGCGGGCTTGCGCCAGTCGCAGGCCGCGGCGTAGCGCGGCACCGTTCCGTCGGGATGGTGCGGGCAGTAGCGCATATCATCGATATGGGCGCCGGCGGCCGCGAGATCCTCCGCCATGCGCCGGTGCAGGCCCCGAACCTCCTCCTCGCCGTAGAAGCCGCGGGCGATCCCGGCCTGGTTCGTGACCACGAAGACGTAGAAGCCCGCGTCGTTCAGGCGCCCGACGGCCTCGATCGCGCCCGGGCGCCAGCGGAAGCGGTCCCAGCTTCCGACATGGCCGAGATCCTCGTTGAGGACGCCGTCGCGGTCGAGGAAGGCCGCGCCCCGGCATCGGGCGTCGGGCACGGCACTCTGGGCCTGCGCGTAGGCGGCCGGCACGCCGATATCGATGAAGAACCCGCCATAGGGCTTCGCGGCGACGCGGCCCTCGGCGACGAGGCAGGGCAGCACGGTCTCCTCCAGCGAGGCCGCCGGCCCGATCCCCTCCACGGCGGAGCGGCGCACCAGGGAGACGCCGCCGTTGACGAAGCCGGGGCCCGATCGTTCCGGTCGCGCCGCGAAGGCGGTCACCTGGTCGCCCTCGCGGAGCACGGTCCCGTAGCGCGAGGCATCCTCCACCTCGCGCAGGGCGAGCACGACGTCCGCCCAGGGCCGCGCCCGGCCCCAGGCCAGGAATGCGAGGAGGTCGAGGTCGAACCAGCTATCCCCGTTGAGGAGGAGGAAGCTCGGATCGAGCCGTTGCCGGGCGTGCCAGAGCGCGCCGCCGGTGCCCGCCCGGGCCGGCTCGACCGCGACCTCGACGGCGAGGCCGAGGCCGGCCCGCGTCTCGGCGGCGAAGCGCTCGACCGCCTCGGAGCGGAAGCTCGCCAGCAGCAGGAGGCGCCTCACCCCGAAGCGCCGCAGCTCGGCCGCGAGATGGTGCAGGAAGGGCGCGCCTCCGACCGGGAGGAGGGGCTTGGGCGTCTCCCTCGTCAGCGCGCCGAGCCGCGTTCCGGAGCCGCCGCACAGGATGACGGCCTGGACGAGCCCGTCCCCGCGCGGGACGGCGTCGGCGCTCACGCAGGCGACCCGAACATCGCCTGCTCGACGAGGCCGCAGATCACGTGCGCGGCGGCGATGTGGACCTGCTGGATCAGCGGGGTCGAGCGGGATGGCGCCGCGACGGTGATCGCGCACAGCCGCCCGAGCTCCGTCTCGCCCTCCCCGCAGAAGGCGACCGTGCGGATGCCGCCCGCGTTGGCCGCCTCGACGGCGCGCAGGACGTTCGGCGAGCGTCCCGAGGTCGAGATGCCGACGAGCATGTCGCCGGGGCGACCGAGGCCGCGGACCTGACGCTCGAAGACCCGCTCGAAGCCGTAATCGTTGCCGATCGCGGTCAGAACCGAGGTGTCGACGGTGAGGGCCAGGGCGGCGAGGGGAGCCCGGTCGAGGTTGAGGCGGGAGACGAACTCGCCGGCGATGTGCTGCGCGTCGGCGGCACTGCCGCCGTTGCCCGCGAACATCAGCTTGCCGCCGCCGCGCAGGCAGGCGACCATCAGGTCGGCCGTCGCGGCGAGGCTGTCGAGGAAGGCGTGGGAGCTGGCCGCCTCCTGCATCACGCGCACGGAGGCTGCGAGATGGGCGTCCATCGCCTGCCGCCGCGGCCCCGAGGCGGGCAGGCTCCCGGTCAGCTCGCGCGGGGCTGAAGCCATGTCTCCACTCCCTTGGAGGTCAGGTGGACGGGCGAGGCCTGACCGCCCGCCCGGTTCAGGCCCTCGATCAGCTGGCGCCGGTCCTCCGGCGCGACGAGGAACATCATGAATCCGCCGCCGCCCGCGCCCGAGATCTTGCCGGCGCGCGCGCCGGCGGCGAGGCCCGCCTCGAACAGGGCGTCGAGGGCGCCGCTGGAGACGGCGCCGGCGGTCCTCTTCTTCGAAGCCCAGGATTCCGCGAGGATCTCGGCGATCCGGCCGATCTCCCCCGACAGCACCGCCTGCTTCATGTCGATCGCGGCCGATTTCAGCGCGAACAGCGCGTCGAGCGCCCGCACATCGTGCCGGCGCATGTTGGCGGTCTGCTCGCGGATGATGCGCTCGGAATCCCGCGAGGTGCCGGTGAAGCAGAGGACGAGCGAGGCCTCGAACTCGTTCAGGATCGACCGATCGACGCGCAGCGGATTCACGATCGCCCGCCCGTCGCCGAAGAACTCGATGAAGTTCATGCCGCCGAAGGCCGCGGCGTAGTGATCCTGCCGGCCGCCGTCGAGGCGCAGCCGAACCCGCTCGATCTCGACGGCGAGACGGGCGAGGTCGTAGAGGCCGAGCGGCTCGCCGCCATAGACCCGGAAGGCTTCGCAGATCGCCACCACCAGCGCCGAGGACGAGCCGAGTCCCGAGCCGGGCGGCGCGTCGACCACCGTCGTCAGCGTCAGTCCCCGTCCGACCTCGACGCCGCGCGCGGCGAGGCCGCCGAGGAAGTGGTTGTAGGTGCAGCGGTGCAGCCTCAAACCGTCGTCGGTGTCCAGAATCGCGCCCGCGCGGTGCTCCTCCTCCCGGCCGATGTCGCGGGCCCGAAACACGGTTCGCCCGTCGTCACGCGGCGCGATGAAGGCGTAGGCGTAGCGGTCGATGGTGCAGTTCAGCACCACGCCGCCATACGCGTCGCAGAAGGGGGACAGGTCCGTCCCGCCTCCGGCAAGGCCCAGGCGGAGCGGCGCCCGGCTGCGGATCGCCCTCTGCGTCATGGGCAGGCCCCGCGCGTCCCCACGCCGGCGTCGCGGCCCCTCCTCCCGATCGGTATCGTCACGGCGCAGACAGACCCCGCATCACCGGGCCGAGCTGCCGGAGGAGCTTGGCCGCCGTGTACTCCCGCTCGACGAAGCCGATCGCGGCCTCGGCCCGCTCGAGCGCGCCCGCGCGGTCGTCCGCCGCCCGCGCGACGCAATCGGCGAAGTCCTCGGGCGTCTCGGCGCAGAGGGCGAGCTGTTCGCGGGACGGGATGCCCTGCAGGCCGACCGGGGTCGACACCACCGGCACGCCCTTCGCGAAGGCCTCGATGACCTTCCCCTTCACCCCTCCGCCGAACCGGAGGGGAACGATGGCGACGGCGGCGTCCGCGTAGTGGGCGGCGAGCTCCGCGTCGCTGATCGGTCCCGTCACCTCGGTATCGGCGCCGGTCAGGGCGGACACTTCTGGCGGCGGGTTCGAGCCGACGATCGTGAGGCGGATGTCGCGGCCCCGGCTGCGCAGGAGAGGCAGGACTTCCCGCGCGAACCAGAGGATGCCGTCGACATTCGGCGCGTGCGTGAAGCCCCCGACGAAGAGCAGGCGGCGCGGGTCGCGCCCGGGGATCGTCGAGGCCGCGTCCCGTGCGGCCTCGATCTCCTCCCTCCCGAGCACCCAGGCCGGCACGGCGATGACGGCCTTGCCCGGCCCGCACTGCTCCGCGACGAGCGCCCGCTCCTCCTCCTGCGGGTACATCACCACGTCGCTGAGATCCGCCAGACGCGCCTCGAGGGTGCGGAAATGCTCGGACAGGCGCAGCACCTCTTCGCTCCCGCCGAGCTCGTGCTCGAGCATCAGCCGGCGCCAGTGCAGGTCGTGCCCGTAATAGAGGATCTGCAGGCCGGGATGCCGCTTCACGGCATCCACGTAGTGGATGGCGATGTGCGGCCGGCTGAGCAGGACGCATCCGATCCAGCGAGCGTGCTCGGAGATCCACTGGTCGAAGCGGCCGACGTAATCCGGCCCGTAGACGACCTCGATGCCCATCTCCTGGAGCGGGCGGGCGTAGATCGGGTCCTGGTGCAGGTTGTCTGGCCAGAACACGACGTGGAAGCCCCAATCCACGAAGGCCCGCAGGAAGTGGATCATGGTCCGCGAGCCGGCATCGCGGTCCCATTGCGGCACGTAATGGTCGACGACGAGGAGATGGGGCCGCCCCCGCGAGCGGTCCCGCGCCAGGAAGATGTCGGTCGCGTTCGGCAGATGCTCGGTCTCCAGCGTGCGCGCCCAGCGGGCCAGCAGCTTCTCGCGGTTGACGAGCTGATACGCCTTCGGGCCCTGCCCCTCGTCCCGCCCGTGGCTGCGGCCCTCGTGGTGGATCACCTCCGCGACGGGTTGGTAGAGGGCGCGATATCCGGCCGCGCGCACGCGGAAGGCGAGGTCGGAATCCTCGCAATAGGCCGGTGCGAACAGAGGGTCGAAGCCGCCCATCTCGTCCCAGACCCGCCGGGGCAGGAGGAGGGCGGCGCCAGAGCAGTAATCGACCTCCTTGACGTAGTTGTAGGCCGGGCCGTTGGGGTGGCTGCCGCGACCGAAGTTCCAGGCCGAGGCATCCCTCCAGAGGATGCCGCCGGCCTCCTGCAGCGTGCCGTCGCCGTTCAGCAGCTTCGCGCCGACGATACCGGCCCGCGGGTCC
This sequence comes from Methylobacterium sp. BE186, assembly GCF_031457035.1. Classification (NCBI taxonomy): domain Bacteria; kingdom Pseudomonadati; phylum Pseudomonadota; class Alphaproteobacteria; order Hyphomicrobiales; family Methylobacteriaceae; genus Methylobacterium; species Methylobacterium sp. BE186. The sequence continues at coordinate 431,547 of NZ_JAVDVV010000001.1, read as the reverse complement.
CGCTCCGCGAGCGCGACGAGGGCGTCAAGCCAGCCGGGCAGCGGCAGGGTGTCGTTGTTGAGGAACACGAGGTGGTGCCCGCGCGCCTCGGCCGCCACCGCGTTGCACGTGCGCAGGAAGCCGACATTCTCCTCCCGGCGGACGAGCCGGACCCGGCCGCCCAGTCCTGCGAACACCTCGGGCGTCGCGTCCGTCGAGGCGTCGTCGCCGATCAGGATCTCGAAGTTGCGCCGGCCAGCCTGCTCCAGCACGCACGCGACGCAGGTCATCGTGTAGAGGAGCGCGTTATGAACGGGCACGACGATCGTGACGTCGATCGCGGCATCGAGGGGAGGCAGAGCGGCCGCGGCGGCCGCGATGCGCGCCGACAGGTCGTCCCGGTCCCTTGAGCGGGCGAAGGTGTTCGGGTCCTCCGCGTAGAGATCGATGATCCGCATCAGGCCGTGGAGGCACTCGACCGCGCTCGCGCCGTAGCGGGCCTCGACGTGCTCGCGCAGGATATCGGGCAGCCAGTAGACGGCATTCCGGTCCCGCGGCGCCGGCCTGTCCGGGATCGACATCTCCGCCGGGGGCCGGTTCTGGCCGGCGGGCATGATCGGCACGTCGAGCCGCAGCCCGTCGCCGTCGAGGAGTGCGACGAGGGGGTTCCGGCGGCCCCGGTCGAGATCGGGCAACGCCTCGGCGAGGGCGCGTTCGGAGAGGCGGTCGCTCGGGGACCGGCCCTCCGCCGCCCCCTCGAGGACGTAATGCAGGAGGGGATTCTCGGCCGCGCCGGCGGCGTCCCGGTTGCAGCGCACGTAGTGCCACGCGTCGAACAGGGGATGCGTCTGCCGGTGCTCGGCACCGCCGAAGCGCAGGAAGTGGCTCAGAGGGCTCAGGCCGGCCGCGGCGACGTCGGGGTTGCGGCGCAGATAGTAGGCCGGGTGGAAGAGCGGATGCGGACTGCGCCCCTCCGCCTCGCCACGCGCGAGGTAGTGCAGGAGCGGGTTGATGCCGGCCTGCGCGAGCCCCGGCACCTGGGCGAGGTAGCGCTGCCCGTCGAAGAGCGGATGCGGCTGCAGGCCGAAGGCGTCGGGCGTGCCCAGGTAATCGACGAGCAGGTCGGGGCAATCGTCGGCGGCCGGCCCGCGCTGGCGGGCGTACCAGGCCGGATCGAAGGCCGGGTGCGTGCGACGCCGCTCGGCGGCACCGTGCTGCAGGTAGTGCCGCAAGGGCGGCAGACCGGCCGCGGCCACGTCGCCGTTCACCGCGCGGTAGTAGTCGGTGTCGAACAGCGGGTGCGGATCGCCCTCGGCGGAGCCATCGAGGAAGGCGATGAGAGGGGCTTCGCCCTCGGGCACCTGTCCCCTGCGCCGGAGCCAGGCGGAGCTGAAGAGGGGGTGCGGGTCGCGCTCCTCGGCGAGGCCGACGGCGAGGAAGTGATCGAGGGCGGCCGCGTCCCCGAGGCCGGCGGCATCGGCGTAGGTGCGCCCGTACCAGCCAGGGGAGAACAACGGCCACGCGAGGAGTGCCGCGCGGATGTCGCGAAGCCGGCGGCGCGGCGGTGCGGGGCGCCTCGTCCGAACGCTCCCGGTGCCCAGCAGGGCGTCCCGTTCCAGGCCGGCCTCGACGCGAGGACCGGCGGCGACGAGTTCGGAGAGAGCGGCACCGCGCTGGTGCAGGAGGCGGACGCGGCGCCCGAACGCGGCCGCCGCGGCGGCATGGGCGAGGCTGACCTCTTGGACCTTGGCGCCGAGGTCGCGGCGCTGCTGTTGCAGGTGCAGAAGGGCCTCCTCCTGCTCCGCCTCCCGGGCGCGGGCTTGCGCGACCGTCTCCTCGGCCTCGGCGAGTGCCCGCGTCAGCGCGCACCTCTCCGCCGCGAGGCCGGCCGCGGCGGCGCGCTCCTGCTCCGCAGCGAGCTCGGCGGCGGCCCGCTCCCGCTCCGCCGCGGCGAGTGCCACCCTGAGGTCGGCCGCCTCCCGTTCCGATCGCTCGCGCTCGGCATGCGCCAGCGGCACGGCCTCGAGGACGGCGCGTTCCGCGCGCAGCCCCGCGACCTCGCCCACGAGGCGTCCGATCTCCCCGTGGAGGTGCGCGCGATGCTCGGCGGATTCGGTCAGGCTCAGGCTGAGCTGACGCAACTCGCCGAGCGCCGCGGCGTCTCGCTCGGACTGGCGGCCCATCGCATCGGCGCGGCCCAGGAGAACCTCGTGATTCGCGCGCAGCAGCGTGAGCGCCGCCTGCACCGCATCCCGCTCGGTGACGAGTTGCTCGACGCGGGCGGCGAGCCTGCGCTCGCGGTCCAGGAGGGGTTCGAGCCCTGCACCGGCACGCTCTTCCCCCGGATCGGTCCAGGCCCGGCCGGTTCCCTCAGGAGCGAAGCCGGGTCCGGCGATGTCCTCTCGGGTGACGTCACTTTCGGCGATGCCGTCATGGGCGATACCGTCATAGGTGAGGGCCTTTCGCAGGATTGTCATGCGAATCCGGAAGGGTGAGACGGCGAGGATCGGGGTCAGGGGCAGCCGCTTCCGGCGCGGCGCGATCAAGGCCTCGTAGGCGCTGCGACCCTCCTCGACGGAGCCGACGAACACGGTCGGGATGCCGATCGAGCCCGCGAAGTCGCGCCACTTGAAGGGAATGTCGAGGTGGCCGCTGTCCCAGAAGGCGAAGGGCACGTCGTAGGCGTGCGCGACGATCGCCGCGTGCAGCGAGCCGCAGAGGACGAAGCTGGCGGAGGCGATCGCGTCGATGGTCGCCCGGAGCGACGCCACGCCCGGGGTTATGCGCGGGACCAGCACGGTGTCGGCGCCCGACATCGCGGCAACCTCGGCCTCGGACCGGGCCGAATCGTTGATGTGGGGAACGCAGACCGTCTGGCCCGCCGTGTGGCTGTCCCGGCTCGCCTCGTGGACGAGGGGCAGGAGCAGCGCCGTGTCTCCGAGGACGGTGTCCGGCGGCAGCCCGAGCACGTCGCGGCTCAGCGGACCTCGCACGCCGTAGAAGCGGCATCGGGCCGCGATGTCGGCGTCGAGCGGCTGCTCGTCGCGCAGGCCGCATCCCCAGAACGCCACCGTCGCGTCCGGCTCCTCCGTCAGGCCGTCCAGATCATCCCGCGCGAGCCAGCTCGCGATACAACTCCCGATCACCCGGTACGTGGACGCCTGCCAGAGCGGATATTCCAGCACGCCCTCGACCAGAAGCTCAGAAATATGATCCCCGAAGTTGACTGATGGTCCCGGCGCATCGGGTATCCAATATTTGACTTGTCGTTTCCAATCCCGCAATGAAATTGCCACTTCTCAATCTGAGCCGCGCCCTTTCATATCGATCAATCTTGGCACTGTAAACAAATTCCAATCTGCTGCTTTTACTCGTTTAACTCAAAAATAGTGCTCGCCGGAAGCTTTCGGCATCAATTGGACACTTTATGCGATGCGGCGCGAGAAAATACTGAGTTCGCTGAGATGTCGATCGCGCTGATCACGGCGCACGGAACGCCGCAGGGGAGCCCGCTGCCATGACGATCCCTCTGCGAACGGGGCAGGCGATCCGGTTCGGAGCCGGGGAAGCCGGCCTCCGCGCGATCGGGACGGGTTGGTCCGCCCCCGAGCCCGGTCAGGTCTGGTCGGACGGGCCGGAAGCCTGGCTGCATCTCGGCCTCGGGCACGTTCCGAGCGGATCACGGCTCGTGATCCACGCCTCCCCCTATCTGGGGGACGGCAGCGACCATCAGCCGGTGCTGCTCTTCGGCAACGGGGCCTTCCTCCATTCGGGCCGCCTCGAGCGGGACGGAACCCTCGCCTGCGCGATCCCGACCTACCTGACGCCGGGCCTGATCGCGTTCGGCCAGCTCGACCTCGCCTTCGCGCTGCCCGGCTGCCGGATCGACCGCGGCGGCGCGGATTCGCGCAGGCTCGGCCTCGCGCTGCACGCGCTTCAGTTGCAGGCCGCCTGAACGGGGCCGCCTGCCCCGCTCAGCGACGCAATTCGAGCGGCGCGGGTGCCGGCGGCGGGGGCAGCGCCACGACCGGGCGCGGCAGCACCTCGCCGACGCCGAGCCAGCTTCCCTGCACGGCCCGCTTGAGGCCGGGCAGGTCGTTCCCGTCGATCGCCGCCAGCGGGAAAGTGTCGAGGCCGAGCGAGGCGTAGACGTTGGCGCGGGCGTTCTGCACGGCGGCGTGGGCGAGGTCGTACTTCACCTCGGCGACGAGCGTGTTCATCTCCTCGCGGATCAGGGTCTGCTCGCTGATCGAGTCGGCGGCGGCCGAGGCGCGCAACTGGCCGACGAGGCGGCGCTGCACCCGCCGGAACTCGGAGGCCGTTCCGTATTCCTTGAGCGCCAGCGCGTGCCGGATGCGGCTCACATGGACCTGCGTCATCACCGCCATGGTCACGGCGAGCGCCCGCTTGTCGAGGAGCTGGTCCTGCGCGCCGACGAGCGCCTTGCGCTCCGGATACTGGAACACCCGCATCAGGTTCCAGCTCGCCCGCGCGCCCCAGCCGACCCAGTTCGCGTTGTAGAGGAGCCGGTTCGTGTCGGCGTTGCCGCCGACGAAGACGTTGAAGCCGGGCAGGAGTTCGAGGAGCGCGGCCTCGGCCTCGCGGCCGTTGATGCGCTGGCGGTAGGCGACCTCGCGCAGCTCCGACCGGTTCTGGAGGGCGACGCGGATCAGCTCGTTCTCCGGCAGGCCGAGCTTCAGCCCCTCGTCCACCGCCTCCATCTCGGCGAGCTGGAACGGGAGGTCCGGCGGCAGGTTCATGAGCGCGGCGAGCTGGCTGCGGGCGACCTGCAGGTCCGCCTCGACGCGCTGCACCTCGCGCTTGATCTCGATCAGCTCGCGCTCGTAGGTCAGGGCCGTCACCGGCGAGGTCTGGCGCTCCGCGTAGAGCTTGCGGGCATTGCCGATCGCGGCCTGCGCCCGGCTCTCCAGCGCCCGCAGACGCGTCGCGAGCCGCTCGCTGGTGAGCGCCCGCCAATAGGCGGTGCGAACGTCCTCGATGATGCGGCTGACGACGCGCCGCCGCGTCTCCTCGGCGATCAGCACGCCGTCCGCGGCCTGCTGGGCGCGCACGTAGGAGAGGCCGAAATCGAGGATGTTCCAGCTCAGGGACAGGTCGCCGAAGGCGTATTGCTTGTCCTGGCTGTAGGAGGGCTCGAGGGACTGGCGGCCGGTGATCGCCGAGATGCTGGAACTCGCCGCGTAGGTGTCGCGCCCGGCATAGGCGCTGTTGGCGACGAAGCCCGGCAGCATCTGGTAATGGGCGAAGGTGAGCTCGCGCACCCGCACGGCGGTCTGCATGATCTCGACACGCTGATCGAGATTGTATTTCAGCGCCCGCGCGAAGGCTTCGTACAGGTCGATCCGCGGCCCCGGCAGGGGCTGTCCCTGCCCGACCCGTGCGAGCTTGTCGTCGGCATAGGCGCTGAGTTCGGCCGGGCCGAGCGGCTGCGGCTTCACGATGCAGCCGGACACGCCGAACCCGATACCGATTGCAGCCGCAACCATCGCCGCATGCGCGCGCGCGTGCGGCCGGCCGCGGTCGACCGCCTCGAAGGTCATCACTGGAAATCCCCCGCGTCGGCGCAGCGGCCACGGCACTGGCCTGCCTGCTGCAACCGACCCCGAATTGGTAAACTTTCAGGGTAAACGAAGGATGAAACGGTGCACTTCCGCACCCTTTCGCCGGCCCTCGGTACTCGCGCCGCGCGAGCTCGGGGGCTCCCCTCAGGGCGTTCCGGCCAGGGCCTGCTCGATGAGGTCGAGTTCGCGGCTCGCCCGCAGCTCCGCGGCACCGAGCTGATCGGTGAAGAGCGGCGCGCGCGCCTCCGTCTCGGGTTCCGTGGGCGGCGGGGCGGCCCGCGCCGCGGGAGCCGGCTTCCGGCCCGCGCGGATCTCGCCGGTCTCGGTGTCGAGATCGAGCGGCTGGCGGATCACGCGGCCGTCGGAGAGCGTGAATTCCACCGCCACCGAGACCCGGCCGCCACCGGCCGGAGGCCGGCCCCAGAAGCTGCCCCGGCCATCCGTCTCCAGCCAGGACGGAGCCGGCCCCCCATCCGCGCCGCGGAGCGTGACGGCGGCGATACCCGCCGCGTCGGGGGCGAGGTTGCGCAGGCTGAGGCCGAACGCGTCCGGGCGGCGGATGGCTTCCACGACCACGTCGCGCAGCACGCCCCCGGCGCCGGTCTCCTCGGCGAGCGTGAAGCCGAGCGAGCGCCCGATGAAGGGCCGGGCCGAGAACCACGGCGTCTCCAGGCCGATCTCCGGGACGAGCCCGTCGCTCCCGAGCCGCGCGAGCCGCTCGGTCTCCTGCTGGATGGCGGGGCGTACGGGCACGATATCGATGCCGTTGAGGGACCGCACGCCGTTGACCGCGGCCACAACCGCGCCCTCGGCGAGCACGACGTCCGAGACGCTCTCCAGCCTGCCGAACGCGGCGACCGTGGGCAGCACGATGCCGGTGGCCGTGAGCGCGGGCGGCGGGAGGAGGCTCGCGTCCCGCCCGGCTCCGGGCGGCGGGGCGAGGGGCGAGGGCGGCATGAGCGCCGCGGGCGGCATGGGCGGGCGCACCTCGATCGGGTTCGGGGTGACGGTCACCGCCACCGTCACGAGCGTCTCCCCGCCCTGCCCGTCGGAGACGAGGACCTTGAACTGGTCCGGTCCGTAATAGCCGTCGTAGGGCTCGTAGACGTAGCCGCCATCCGCCGCGAGGGCGAGGCTGCCGTTCGCCGGCGGCGCCGCGAGCCGGAAGGCGAGCCTGTCGCCGTCGCGGTCCGAGGCGACGATGCGGCCGCCGGCGCTGGTGTTGGCGGGCAGGGTCAGCGGGTCGGCGCTGGCCTCGGGCACGTCGTTCACGGGATCGACCGTGACCGGCACCGTGACGAGGGTGACCCCGCCGTTCGGGTCGGCGACCCGCAGGGTGAAGCTGTCGCTGCCGTGGAAGTCGCGGTTCGGCAGGTAGGTGTAGCTGCCGTCCGGCCGCAGGATCAGGCTGCCCGAGCGCGGCGCCTGCTCCACGGCAACGGTGAGCGGGTCGCCGTCCACGTCGCGCAGCGAGAGGCGCCCGTCCACCGGCGTGTCCTCCGGCGTGACGAGCGGCGGCGCCCCGGCCTCCGGCGGGTCGTTGACCGGGCGCACCGCGAGCGTGACGGTCGCGGTCGCCGCGGCGCCGTCCGCGTCGCGGAACGTGTAGGTGAAGCTGTCGGGACCGTTGTAATCGGCGTCCGGCACGTAGGTGAAGCGCCCGTCCGGGCGCAGGTCGAGGGTGCCGTGGGCCGGCCCCCGCAGGATCGCCACCGCGACCGGGTCGCCGTCCGGGTCGGCGTCGTTGCCGAGGACGGAGCCCGTGAGGGGCGCGTCCTCGTCGCCGGCGAAGGCGTCGTCGCCCGCGCTCGGCGCGATGTTGCGCGCCGCGAAGGTGAAGGTGCTGGAGGCGGCCGCGCCGGCCAGGTCCCGCGCCGTCACCGTGACCGTGTAGAGGCCGCCGGGGACGCGGGTGGAGGCGTCGGAGGCGAGACGCCCCGTGATCCGGCCCGTATCGGGGTCGATGGACAATCCCGGGGGCAGGCCGGTGGCCGAGTAGCTCAGCCGGTCCGGCACCGAGCCCGGCGCATGGTCGCGGGTATCCACGTCGCTGAAGGCGGGGGCGGTCGCGAGATCGATCACCTCCGCGTCGGCGCCGCCCCGGTCGGCGAGCGGCCCGGCGACGGGCGCGTCGTTGACCGGGCCCACCGTGACCGTGACGGCGCCGGTCGAGAAGCCGCCATTCCCGTCCGAGACGGTGTAGAGGATCGTGTCGGTCCCGTTGAAATCCGCGTCCGGCCGGTAGCGGATCGTGCCGTCCGGGTTGAGGCCGACGCTGCCATGCGCCGCCCGCAGCGAGCCCGGCACCACCGCGAGGGGGTCGCCGTCGGGATCGGTGTCCTGCCCCGGCGTGCCGGGAGCCGCGCCGGCCTTGACCACCTCGATGTCGACGGGCGTCTCTTCCGCGGTCGCGATCGTGTCGTTCACGGCCTCCGGGGGCGGATCGACCACCGTCCAGGCGAAGGCGCGGGTGACGGAGAGGCCGCCCGCGTCGCGCGCGGTGACCTCGACGACGTAGGTGCGGCTGCCGTCCGGCCCCGAGGCGGAGGCGTCGACCCGTCCGGTGACGCGGCCGGTCGCCGGGTCGATCGTGAGGCCGGGCGGCAGGCCGGTCGCCGTATAGGCGAGGGAATCCCCGTCCGGATCGGCGAAGGCGGCGCCGAGGTCGAGATCGACGCGGTCCGCGTCGGCGGCGACCCGCGCGGCGAGGCTGTCCGGTGCGGTCGGGCGCTGGTTCACCGGCCCGACGCTCACGGTCAGGAAGCCGGTTCCCTCGTCCCCTTGCGCGTCGCGGATCGTGTAGGTGATCGTGTCGGTGCCGCGGAAGCCCGGATCCGGCGTGTAGGTCAGGGTGCCGCTCGCGGGATCGACGCCGACGCTGCCATGCGCGGCGGTGGCGCGGCCGGGATCGGCCACGAGGGCGAAGGCATCCCCGTCCGGATCGCCGTCATTCGCGGTCACCGCGACGATGACGGGCCGGCCCTGGACGGTCGCCGCCGCGTCGGGTGCGGCCACGGGCGCGCCGTTGTCGACGTGCCAGGTGAAGCTGCGGCCGACGCTCGCCCCGTTCCGGTCGGTCGCGGTCACCGTCACCCTGTAATCGGGCGTGGCCGAGGCGTTCGCCGGCAGGGTGCCGCTGACCAGGCCGGTCGACGGGTCGATCGAGAGTCCCGGCGGCAGCCCGGCGGCCGAGAAGGTCAGGCCGCCCCCGCTCGTCCCCTGCGCGACGCGGGGATCGGTGTCCGGATCGCTGAAATTCGGGGCGATCGGATAGGTGATGGTCTGCCCGTCGCGGGAGACCGTGTCCGGCAGGCTGCCGGCCTCCGGCGCGTCGTTGACCGGCGTCACGGTCACGTCGACGGTGGCGGTCGAGAGCCCCCCGTTCCCGTCGGAGACCGTGTAGGTGATGCGGTCCTGGCCGTTGAAATGCGCGTCCGGCACGTAGACGAGGCGCCCGCCGACGACGTCCACGCGTCCGTGGAGCGCGCTCGGGGCGAGGCCGTCCGCCGCGACGAGGGTGAGCGGGTCGCCGTCGGGATCGGCATCGTTCGCGCGGACGTCGATGACGAGGGGCGTGTCCTCGGCGGTGCTCGCGGCATCCGCCGCCGCCGCGGGGGGCAGGTTCGCGATGCGCCACGTGAGGGTGCGGGTCTCGCTCGCCCCGGCCGGGTCCGTGGCGGTGAGCGTCACCGGGTAGCCGCGCAGGCCCGTCGGCCCGGACGCGTCGGAGGCCACCGTGCCGGACACGAGGCCCGTCGCCGGATCGAGCGCGAGGCCGGGCGGCAGGCCCGCGGCCGCGTAGGTCAGGCCCTCCCGGCCCGGGAAGAGCGCCGCGAGATCGAGCCGGAGCGGCTGCCCGTCGTTGCTGGCGAGGTCGAGGGGCGAGGGCGCCGGGAGCGCCGGGATCCGCCCGGCGACCGTGACGCTGACCTGCGCGGTGGCAAGGCCCCCCTCCCCGTCCGAGACCGTGTAGGTGAGCGTCGTGGTGCGGGTCGCGCCGGGGGCGAGGTCGGCGAAGTCGGCGCCCGGATCGAAGGCGTAGCGCCCGTCGGCCTCGACCGTGAAGATCCCGCCGGCCGAGCCCGCGACGCCCCGCCCGACATCGCCCGCCCGGCCGCCCACCGCGACGATGGCGAGCGGGTCCCCGTCCGGGTCCGCGTCGGGCCCGTTGCCGTTGTCGGCCAGGACCGACCCGGTGAGGCTGCGCCCCCCTTCCGCCAGGAACGTGTCGTTCCGGGCGATCGGTGCGGGGTTGAGCACCCGCCAGGTGAAGGTCGCGTCGGTGATGCCGCCCTGCCCGTCCGTGGCGCGCACCTGGACCGTGTAGAGCCCGCCCGCTCCCCCTTGCGAGGCGGAGCGGTCGATCCGGCCGCTCACGCGCCCGGTCGTCGGATCGGCGGAGAGACCCGGCGGCAGGCCCGTCACCGTGTAGGTGATCGGATCGCCCTCCGGATCATTGTAGGAGGCGCCGAGATCGACGCTCACCGCCGCCCCGTCGACGGAGCCGCGCGCGGTCAGAGGCCCGGTGCGGGGGGCGTCGTTGACCGCCGCGACGGCGATGGCCAGCGTGTCGGTGCGGCTCAAGGGCCCGCCCGCGCCCGTGTTGCCGAGATCGTCCGTGACGAGGGTGAGCGTGTCCGGCCCGTTGTAGTCGGCCCCCGGCCGGTAGCGCAGCCCGTCGAGCGCCGCGTTGATCTGCGCCAGCGTGCCCGTCAGCGTCACGCTGCCCGTCCCGTCCCCGCTCACCCCGGCGCCCGAGCCCGGCGCGAGCGTCAGCGTGCCGTGGGCGACGCCGAGCCGCGTCGTCAGGCTGGCCGTCCCCGCATCCACGTCCGAGACCCGGATGGCGTTCGCCCCCGACAGGACGAGGTCGGTATCCTCGTTCGTCGAGGCGCCGGCCGGCAGCGCGTGCTGGGGCGCGTCGTTGACCGCCGCGACGCCGACCGTGACGGTGGCGGTCTCGGTCGTGCCGCCGGACGTGACGGTGTAGGTGAACGTGTCGGTGCCGTTGAAGTCGGGATCCGGCGTGTAGGTGAGCCGCCCGTCCGGCTGGAAGCTGACGCGTCCGTGCGCGCCGTTCGTGACGCTCGAGACGAAGGCGCCGGGATCCTCGAAATTGTCGGCCGAGGCGCCGTTCGTGCCCGTCAGCGCGTTGAAGGTGACCGCGTTGTCCTCGCTCGTCGCCACCGTGTCGGCCACGATGTCGGCCACGGGTGCGATCGCGAGGTCGATCGTCCGGTTCACCTCGAAATTCTGGTTGATCCGGATGCCGTCGACGAAATTGCCGATGCTCGGCGATCCCCCGGCCGCGCTGACGGAGCGGAACTCGAAGCGCAGCTTGTTGCCGCTGGCGCCCTGCGACAGTTCCTCGTGGTAGGCGCCCCAGGCCGCGTTGCCGTCCGAGTAGTTTTTGTCGAGCAGCGCGATGTCGTCGCCTGTGCCGTAGACCCCGTCCGCTCCGAGATCGGTGACGACCACCCGCATCGTGTCGACGCCCTGGCGTCCGCGGTGAGCGAAGTCGAGGGAGATCCGCGACCCCTGGGCGGCATCGAAGGTCTGGAAGAGGGCGGCGACCTCGTTGGCGTTGATCTCGGCGAACTGGTTGCCTTCGTAGGCCTGCACCCCGTTGAAGCCGGAGTTCCAGATCTCGATCTGACGGTCCGTGGCATCCGTCTTCCAGCCCGGCACCGCGCTGTCGGGCTGGAGCGTGTTCGTGCCCGCAGCGATGGCCGGTTGCTCGAAGCCGCCATTGGTGAAATTGTCGGCCGCGCGGAGGGGGTCGCGCGTGACGAGGCTGATCCGGGCGGGTCCGTTGTAATCGTCATCCGGGTCGAAGCGCAGCCCGTCGAGGGCCGCATTGATGTCGGCGATGCTGCCCGTGAGCGTCATCGTCCGGTCGCCGGTGCCGTCGCCGGAGGAGAAGGTCAGGCCCGCGATCGCCGCGAGGGTGAGCCGGCCGTGATCGCTGCCGAGGGTGACCGTGAGGCTGCCGCCGTCCGGGTCCGACACGGTGACGGCGTTGCCGTTGGCCACAGAAAACACGCGTGCCGTGTCCTCGCTCGCGGCCTGCGTGCCCGCCGGCACCGAGACCACGGGCGAATCCGCGACCGCGACGACCGTCAGCGCCAGCGTGTCGGTGCGGCTCAAGGGCCCGCCCGCACCCGTATTGCCGAGATCGTCCGTGACGAGGGTGAGCGTGTCCGGCCCGTTGTAGTCGGCCCCCGGCCGGTAGCGCAGCCCGTCGAGCGCCGCGTTGATCTGCGCCAGCGTGCCCGTCAGCGTCACGCTGCCCGTCCCGTCCCCGCTCACCCCGGCGCCCGAGCCCGGCGCGAGCGTCAGCGTGCCGTGGGCGACGCCGAGCCGCGTCGTCAGGCTGCCCGTCCCCGCATCCACGTCCGAGACCCGGATGGCGTTCGCCCCCGACAGGACGAGGTCGGTATCCTCGTTCGTCGAGGCGCCGGCCGGCAGCGCGTGCTGGGGCGCGTCGTTGACCGCCGCGACGCCGACCGTGACGGTGGCGGTCTCGGTCGTGCCGCCGGACGTGACGGTGTAGGTGAACGTGTCGGTGCCGTTGAAGTCGGGATCCGGCGTGTAGGTGAGCCGCCCGTCCGGCTGGAAGCTGACGCGTCCGTGCGCGCCGTTCGTGACGCTCGAGACGAAGGCGCCGGGATCCTCGAAATTGTCGGCCGAGGCGCCGTTCGTGCCCGTCAGCGCGTTGAAGGTGACCGCGTTGTCCTCGTTCGTCGCCACCGTGTCGGCCACGATGTCGGCCACGGGCGCGATCGCGAGGTCGATCGTGCGCTGGGTGATGAAATTCTGGTTGATCCGGATGCCGTCGACGAAATTGCCGTAGGTCGGATCGTTGCCTTCCGCGCTGACGGAGCGGAACTCGAAGCGCAGCTTGTTGCCGCTGGCGCCCTGCGACAATTCCTCGTGGTAGGCGCCCCAGGCCGCGTTGCCATCGAGGTAGTTCTTGTCGAGCAGCGCGATGTCGTCGCCTGTGCCGTAGACCCCGTCCGCTCCGAGATCGGTGACGACCACCCGCATCGTGTCGACGCCCTGGCGTCCGCGATGGGCGAAGTCGAGGGAGATGATGGAGCCCGGCGAGGCGTCGAAATCCTGGTAGAGGGCGGCGACCTCCGTCGCGTTGATCTCGGCGAACTGGTTGCCCTCGTAGGCCGGCACGCCGTTCCAGCCCGTGCCCCAGATCTCGATCTTGTGGTCGCTGGCCGTGGTCTTCCAGCCCGGCACGGAACTGTCGTCCACGAGCGTGTAGCTGTTCGGCGGCTCGCCCGGCTGCTCGAAGCTGCCATTGGTGAAATTGTCCGCCGCGCGGGGCAAGTCCTGGACCGACAGGGCGATCTGCGCAGGCCCGTTATAGTCGTCATCCGGGTCGAAGCGCAGCCCGTCGAGGGCCGCATTGATGTCGGAGGCGAGGCCGGAGAAGGTCATCCTGGCGTCGTCCGCGCCGTCGCCGACCGTGATGGTCAGGCCGGTGGTCCGCGCGAGGGTGAGGACGCCGTGGTTGGCGGAGATCGTGACGGTGAGGGCACCGCCGTCCCGGTCGGCGACCGTGATCGCGTTGCCGTTCGCCGGGGAGAACACGAGGGGCGTGTCCTCGCGTGCCGGCTCCGTGCCGGTTCGCGCTCCGATCGTCGGCGCCTCCGCATTGGCCTGGACGGTGATGAGGGCTTGGCTGGTCGTGGTCTTCGGCCCCCCCGGACCGGTATTGCCGAGGTCGTCCGTCGCGACGGTGACCGCGGTCGAGCCGGCGAAATGCGTGTTCGGCCGGTAGGCGGCCCCGTCGAGGGCGGCGTTGATGTCGCTGATCGAGCCCGTGAGGGTGACGGTGCCCGTGCCGTCGCCCGTCACGCCGAGCCCCGTCGTGCGGGCGAGCGTGACGATGCCGTTGCCGGCCGTGATCGTGACCTTGATGCTCGACGCGCCCGCATCCGCGTCGGCGACGCTGATCGCGTTGCCGTTGGCGCTCGAGAAGACGAGGCTCGTGTATTCCTGCATCGTCTGCGGCGGCGGCACCGTGTTCACGGGCGCGTCGTCGACGGGCACCACGGAGATCGTGGTGCGTGAACTCGTGCCCTGCGTGGTTCCGTTGCTCACGCGCACGTCGATCTGGCGGTCGGTCGTGTCGGGCAGATCGTCCGAATTCGCGAAGGTCACCGCCTTCAGGGCGTTCTGGTAGTCCGAGAGGCTGCCGTTGCCCGAGAGCGTCACCTTGATCACGCCCGCGACGCTGCGGTCGATCCCGGCGGTGAGGGTGCCCGGCAGCGCGCCGACGATCAGGTCGTCGCCGGCCTTGGCGTTGCGCAGGATGATCTCCGCCCCGTCGACGGCCGGCGTGTTCGCGATCAGGACGTCGGTGTCCGTGACGCCGACGGCCGGTCCGTTCTCCGTGAATTGCGTCGCGTAGGTGAGGCCCGACCCGGCCGAATCGTCGGCGTCGAGATCCACCTTCGGGATGGTGACCGTCACCGGCGTGTTGAAGGCGATGTCCCGGTCGCCGTCGTGGATGAAGGCGGCGCCCCCGGTCTGCGTGTTCGCCGCGAGGTCGTAGGTCATCGTCCAAGACGAGACGTTCGTCCAATTGTAGCCGATGATCGAGACCGGATCGGGGGGCGTGACGTTCTCGTTCTGCGTGCCCGAGGCACGCACGAGGTCGTTGCGCGAGTCGAGCGTGAGGTGGGTCGCTTGGTCGACCGTGTAGGAGGTCAGGCCCGTCTGGGCGGCCGTGACCGATTCGCGGGTGTTCGGGTTGCCGTTGATGCCGTCGATGTCGCCGATCCGGAAATCGATGTCGGCGGCGATCGGCTGCCCGTTATCGGCGCGCACGAGATCCCAGCGCAGGACGACGTGCGCCGCGTTGCTCGGCGTACCGTTCGTGGTCGAGGTCGAGCGCAGCAGCACCGCCGTATCGTCGTTGCTGGTGCCGAACGAGACCGTGTCGTCGCCCTCGCCGATCGAGACCACGGTGGCCCGGAGGCTGACCGCCACGCCTCCGACCGTGCCGGCATTCGCCCAGGTCGCCGTCGCGCCGACGAGGTTCGCGTCGACGTCGAAATAGTCGACCGACCCGTTGTTGGTGGCGCGGGTCGTCTTGGCGGTGATCAGGGCCCCGCTTCCATCGAGCACGGTCGGCTCGCCGGTGATGCTGATCTGGGCCGGCGCGAGCAGATGGTGCCAGGTCTCCCGGGCCGGGGCGTCGAGGGCGGGGCCGGCCTCGATCGCGCCGGTGCGGGTCTCGAGGTCCCAGTCGCCGCCGAGCGTCGCGTCGCCCGTCGCGTCGTCCGAGGCGGCCACGTCGGCCCCGGTCGCCCGGGCGAGGAGGCGCACCGCCTCCGCCCCCTTCGCGCCCGCGCCGAAATCGCAGCCGTAGATCAGGAGGTCGCCGTCCGGCCCGAGGGCTCGCCCGATCGCGACGAGATCCTCGGCGTAGCGGCCCGCGATGGTGTCGGCGGTGAGGGTGCCGGTGCCGAGGCGCAGGTCGCCCGCGGCCCCGTGCGAGAGGATGTGGACCGCATCGACGTCGCTGCGCCCCCGCAGCGCCTCGGCGAGCTGGTCGAACCCGTCGCGGGCGGAATCGATCAGCAGCACCTCGGCCTTCTCGGGCACGCCCCGCAGGAGCGTCTGGAGGTCGGGCACGTTGCGGTCGATCACGACGATCTCGCGCCGCTCAGCCGCCGCGGCGGAGGCGTCCGCGGCCGGGCTCGGGGCGTGGTCCGGCGCGGGGCTCTCGGCCGGGTGCGCCGCTTCGGCGGCCGGATGGTCGGGCGCGGGCGCTTCGGCGGCCTGGGCGGCGGCGGCGGCGGCCGGTGCGGCCGCCGCATCGAACACGTAGCGCGGCTCCAGCGCCCGAATCGCGGTGGCGGGCCGGGCCGCGGCGGCGCGCGAGCGGGCACGCGGGCGGTTGCGGAAGCGCTCGAACATGGCGGAAGCCGTCTCCGTCCCCGGACGAAAGCGAGGGTCCGGGGGCCGTACGAGTGTGTACGAACAGGGTTAAGGATCCCTCGCCGCTCGCGTCCCGGATGCGGCGAGGGACCCGCTCAGAATCCGCTCTCGCGCACCAGCACGGCCACGATCCGGCGGACGGCCCGGCCGGCGAGGCTCTCGGGCGTCCCCGCGACGGTGACGACGCCGCGCACTACGGCGGGGCTCTCGGAAAGGCGCAGGCCCTCCGAGGGCGGTTCGAGGATCGCGGTGTACTGCGCCTCCACCGGCACGGGGCCGACGCCCTTCTCCTCCCGCACGGAGACGGGGCCGCCGAGATGCGAGGCGAGATAGGGGATCTCGACGGTCGCCGAGGCCGCCCGGGAGACCGAGGCCAGGGTCACGGGAAGCGAGGGCGCGGTGAGGTCGTCGGGCACGAAGGTGCCGGCGGCACCGGCCCGGAGCCGGCGCAGCCCATCCTCGCCGACGAGGCCGCGCACCTGGCGGGGACCGTTCGAGGCGAGCGTGCCGAGCTCGGCGCCGCGGCCGACCCAGCGGCCGGGCTGGAGATCGGGCTCCAGCTCCGCGATCGTCCCGTCGAAGGCGGCCCGGATCACGAGTTCCCCGCGCCGCCGCTCCAGGCCGGCGAGGGTCTCGCGCTGGGACGCGAATTCCCGGTCGAGGACGAGGCTCGCGCTGCGGTCGAGGGCGTCCGCGGCCCGGCGGTCGCGCCGGAACTCGATCAGGGCGAGCTTGGTGCGCGCCACCGCGATCTCGTGGTCGAGCCTCGGCGAGGCGAGGCGCAGCAGCACCTGCCCCGCCGCGACGGAGGCGCCCGCCCCCACCTCCACGGCCTCGATCCGGCCCGGCGCCGCCGCGGTGAGACGGGCGCTGCGCCCCGGCTCGGCGATGGCGGGGATCTCGACCCGGCCGTAGACCGGGATCACCAGGAGGACGAGGAGCAGCGCGAGGGCGCCGCCCGTGACGCGCAGGCGCCCGGCCGGGTCGATCCGCGTCCGGTTGCGCCACCAGAACGCCGCTTCCCGCCCGATCGGCGCCACTACGAACCAGCCGATCTCGACGGCGAAGAGCAGCAGGCCGAGCAGCTTGAAGGTCATGGCGTAGACCATGACGGCGATGCCGGTGAACAGGACGAGCCGGTAGAGCCAGACCGCGAAGCCGTAGGCGAGGACGGCGCGGCGGCGCCCTGCGCTCCACGCCTCGGGACAGGGGTCGCCGAGGTCGAACAGCCACTCGCGCAGGCGCCAGCGGGCGAGGGCGAAGGCGCGAGGCTGCAGGTTCGAGATGCCGAGGGCGTCGCAGGCGAGATAGTAGCCGTCGAAGCGCATCAGCGGGTTGAGGTTGACCGCGAGGCTCATCGCCCAGCCGGCCGTGGCGAGGAAGAAGGCGATGCTCCGCAGCGAGCCCTCCGGCAGGAAGGACCATGCGAGCGTCGCGAGCAGCGCCACGCCGAGCTCGACCAGGATGCCGGCGGCGTCGATCAGCGTGCGCTGGCGCCGGTCGCGCAGGCGCCACGCATCCGTGGTGTCCGTGTAGAGGACCGGCACCAGCACCATGAAGGCGACGCCCATGGTGGAGACGCGGCAGCCGCGATGCACGGCCGCGTAGGCGTGGCCGAGCTCGTGCAGGACCTTCACGAAGGCGAGCGCCGCGAGGTAGCCGCCGAGGCCCTCGACGCTGAGGAAGTGCAGGAAGGTCGAGGTGAAGGCGTCCCATTGCCGGGAGGCGAGCATCAGGCCGAGGAGCCCCGCGAGCCCGATCGCGGCGAGGCTGCGCCGTGAGGCGAGCCTGCGGGCATGGGGCAGCGTGCGGACGAGGAAGGCCTGCGGCCGCACCAGGGGGATGCGGATGAAGAGGTAGTTGTGCAGGAGCCAGGAGGCCCAGCCGGTGCGGCCGGCCGCGAGCTGCGCCGCCTGCGCGGCCCAGCCGCCGGGATGGGCCGCGAGCCCGTTCTGCTCCGCGAAGGCGCGGAAGGCCGCGACCTCGGCTTCGGCCACCGTGCGGCCGAGCGCCCGCCCCGCCCGCTCGGCGAGTTCCGCCGGGGTCAGGCCGGCGCGCCACGCCTGGAGCAGGGCGAGGCCCGTGGCGTCGATCTCGAAGTAGCGGTGGGCCGGCGGGTCGTAGACGAGCCAGGTCGGCGCGCCGTCGCCGGTGGGGGCGCCGGGATGGAAGCGCAGATCCTCCCGCAGCGCCGTCAGCGGCGCGGCGGCGGGTCCCGCGGCCGGGAGCGCCGGCCCGCTCACAGGCCGGCCTTCTGGCGCAGATAGGTCAGCGGCTTGCGCAGGAGATAGAAGGCGAGCGGCACCCGCTCTCCGAAGAGCTGGGCCGTGCCGTGCGCCCCGAGCCGCGGCGGCTCGCCGGGCGCCAGCGCGGCGGTGATCCGGTAGGCGAGCACCCCGGCATCGGTCAGCCGGGCGATCGGCGTCGCCTGCACCATCCTCGCGTCGAGGGCGGCGAGCGGATCGGAATCGAGGAAGAGGCGGACGCGGGCGCCCTCGGGCAGGGCCACCGCGTCGGCGACGGGCAGGTCGATGCGCACCTCCACCGTCCGCGGGTCGGCGATCTCGAGGATGCGGGCCCCGGCGGCGACCGGCTTGCCGAACCAGTCCTTGCGGTCGGCATAGACCACGACGCCGGCCCGCTCGGCGCGGATCTGCGTCTTGGCGTAGGTGTCGCGGGCGAAGTCGCGCTCGGCGCTCTTGAGGGCGAGCTCGGCCCGCGCCTGCCCCATCTCGCGGCGCGCCTTGTCGTCGAGATAGGCGCCCTGCGTCACCTGCCGCAGCCGCGCCTCGGCCACCTGCACGTCGCGCTCGGCGATGGCCAGCGCGTTGCGCTGCGCGGTGTCGACGTAGCGGGCGACGAGGTCGCCCTCCTGCACCGCGGTGTTCGGGGCGACGGCGACCTCCTCGATGATGCCGTCGATCGGGGCGGCGAGGACGAAGGGCCGCTCGGCGGTGATGCTGGCCGGCGCCAGCACCGTCATCGGCACGGGGAGGGCGAGCGCGCCGAGGGCGCAGGCCCCGCCGATCAGGAACGCCTTCCGCGAGCGCGGCGCGAGGCGCCGGCGGGTGGGGGCCTGGAGCGCCAGGAGGGCGTGGGCGCCGGTCTCCGCGAGGCGCGAGGCGAGCGCCGTGTCGGCCTCGTCCCAGGGGCGCTCGCGGGCGAGAAGCAGGCCGCCGACCAGGGTCTCCGCGCGGTCCCGCAGCGGAATCCAGAGGGCGTGCGGGAACGGGTAGGTGCGCGCCTCCTCGCCCGTCTCCGCCGCGAGATCGACCGGCCGCGCCGCCTCGCCCGCCGCCGCCGCGACCGACGCGACCCAGCGGACGAGCGGCGCGTCGCGCTCGAAGGCGCCGAGCCCCGAGACCCGCTCGACGGAGAGGGCCTTGCCCGTGCGCCCGAGCAGGAAGACCTGCCGGGCGCGGGTCAGCTTGCCCGTCTCGTTGACGAGGGCGAGCCCCAGCGCGTCCCGGGTCGCGGCCCGGCGGAACTCCGCCTCGACCCGCAGGAGCTGGCGCAGGCCGGAGGCCGGGTCGGCCGGTTGGGGGGCCGGCTGAGGGGCCGCCTGGGGGGCCGCCCGGGGAGCCGCGGGCTGCGCCTCGGCGCGCGCGGGCCGCGGCGCGATCCTCGCCTCGATCGGCATGGTCAATGGGCCGGGCGGTCGAAGCGCGCGTCGAGGCTCATGCCCGGCAGCACGGCCGCGATGTCGCCCGGCGCGAAATGCGCGGTGATCTTGATGGTCTGCGAGACCGGGTCCACCGCGGCCGCGGTGCGGGCGACGCGGGCCGCGTAGCTGAGGCCCGTCTCGTCGACGCGCACCGAGAGCGGCGTGCCGGCCCGCAGCCAGACGAGCCAGGCGGAGGGGACGATGAGGTCGATCTCGAGCGCGGCGGCATCGACGATGCGCATCAGGGCTTGGCCCGGCGTCGACATCTCGTGCTCGTGGATGCGCAGGTCCGCGACGCGGCCCCCGAAGGGCGCGAGGATGCGGCAGTCGCGCACGCGGACCTGAAGCGCCTCGGCGGCGGCCCGCGCCTTCTCCCACTTCGCCTTGGCGGCCTGCACCTCCATGCGGCCGATGGCTTGGCGCCGGTCGAGCTGCTGGGCGTTGTCGAAGGCGATGCGGTTGACCTGATCCTCGGCCTGGGCCGAGCGCAACTCGGCCGTGGCCTTGTCGCAGTCGAAGGCGACGAGGGTGTCGCCGGCCTTGAAGGCATCGCCCTCGCGGAAGGGGAGCTGGACGACGCGGCTGTTGAGGTCGGTCGCCACGCTGGCGTCCCGCAGCGCCCGCACCACGCCGCGCACGGACGCGTCGCCCTCCGCGGCCGCCGGCAGGGCGGCGAGGAGCAGAACCGGCAGCAGGACCGGACGAAGGAACCCCCGACGCACGCGCGAAACCTCTCGTTCACCCCGACCCGACATCGCGCCATCAGAGCGCGGACGTGGTTAAGGTTCGGTTCGCCGGATCGATTGTGCGCAGGCTCAGCCCGGCACGGTTCCGGGCGCCTCAGGCCGCGTCGCGACCGCGCGCGGCGGGCGCAGCGGGCACATCGCTCACAGCCGGCGCGTCGGGCAGGGGCGCCTCGGCCGGGCTCGCCGCCGCGGGCGCGCCCGATCCGAGCGCCAGGATCACCTCGATGCGGCGCTTGCCGGCCGCCTTGGCCCGGTACAGCGCCTCGTCGGCGAGGCGGAGCAGGTCGGCCTGGCCGGCCGCCGGACCCGGCGCGACGGCGGCGCCGACCGTGATCCCGACCTCGACCGCGCTCCCGTCCGCCAGCGCGATCGGCCGCCCGACCGCCTCGATGACCCGCTGCCCGAGGGCGTGCACCTCGCCGAGGTCGAGCCCCGTCGCGACGGCCGCGAACTCGTCCCCGCCGAGCCGGAAGACCCTGGCCTTCGTCCCGAAGGCGCTCCCGAGCCGGCCCGCGACCGCGACGAGGACCGCGTCGCCGGCCGGGTGCCCGTAGGTGTCGTTGATGGGCTTGAACCCGTCGAGGTCGAGGCAGAACAGGCAGGCGCCGTCCGGGCCGCCCGGCCGGATGTCGGCCTGCCGGTGGCGCTCGAAGGCCCGGCGGTTGCCGAGCCCCGTGAGATCGTCGCAGAGCGCCTTGCGCTCGTTCTCCAGAGTGGCCCGGAAGGCGCCGCCGGCGAGCACGGCGACCTGCTCGGTCACGCCGCGCACCGCCAGGACCGCGAAGGGCAGCTGGATCAGGAACAGCAGCAGGAGCGGCGCGTCGACGAAGCCGCCGCTGATCACGGTCGGCAGGATGAGCACCGTGCATTGCGCCATCGCGAGGTTCGGCACGCTGAAGTTGCGGACACAGAGAGGGCCCATCACCGCCACGGCCGAGATCGAGGCGAGGAGGATGCTCGGCCAGTCCCCGCTCAGGACGGCGCAGAGCGAGACGCAGCCCTGCAGCGTCGGCCACAGGAGGTTGAGGGCGACGTAGAGGTCCGTGGCGGTCGCGCGGCCCGAGGCCGCATTGCGGTGGCAGCGGGCGCGGACCGCGAGGCGGGCCGCCAGGAGGCCGAGATCCGCCGCCGCGACGGCGGCGACGAGGGGGCTGCCGAGCCACAGGGCGAGCGCCGCCGCCACGAGGACCGAATTGAGCCCGCCGAGGAAGAGGGCCTTGGCGTTCGCGAAATAGTTCGCCAGGAGGATGGGGTGGATCGCGGGAGACAGGGACCGATGCGGGCGCATCAGCCAGCGCACGAACCTCGTCCGGGGCTCGGAGAAGCGCGGCGTCTCGGGGGCGGGGGCTCGGTCGCTCCGCTTCGTCATCGCTCTGAGCCCCTGTCCGGATCCGGCCTCGCGGATAGGCTTAAAGGCTTAGCCCACCGGCATTGCGAGGCCCTTAATCCGATCTTCGGATTGCGCGCCCATCGCCTCGTTCCGCTCGCGCTGGCCCTCGCGCTGGCGCAACCGGTGCGGGCCGCGGACGGGCCGGGCGTGCGCTGGCCCTCGCCCGAGGGGCGCGTCGCGGTCTCGCGGCCCTTCGCCGGCTCGCAGATCGTCGTGGGCGCCTCGGCCCGCACGGCCGGCGCCATCGACAGCCTGACCTGGAACGGGCGGGAGTTCCTGAACCGCTTCGATCACGGCCGCGAATTGCAGTCGGCCGCCGCCTTCGACGGGTTCGGGGAGTGCCTGAACCCGACGGAGGCCGGCTCGCGCGGCGACGGGAGCGGCCCGGGCAGCAGCAGCCTGCTCGTCAGCCTGCGGGCGGAGGGCGGGCGCCTGCGCACCCGCACGCGGATGGCGTGGTGGGTCGGCCCCGGAGAGACCTCGCGGGAATGCCCGAAGGGTCCGGGCGGCTACGCCTCGCCCACCTCGGACACGGTCCTCGACAAGGACGTGGAGATCGGCGCGCAGGGGATCCCCAACGCCATCGCCTACCGGGCGACCTTCGCGGTGGCGCGCCCCTTCGAGGCGGCGAATTTCGAGGTGCTGACGGGCTACATGCCGCCGGACTTCTCGCGGTTCTGGAGCTACGACCCGGCGAGCGGCCGGCGGGCCCCTCTCTCGGACGGGCCGGGCGAGCAGCCGCTGCCGGTCATCCTCGCGACGGAGGACGGCGCCTACGCGATGGGCGTCTACAGCCCCGGCCTGCCCCAGCCCGCGCATCCGGATGCGGGCTACGGCCGCTTCCGCTTCCCGGCGCCGCGCGGGCCCGAGGGCAACGCCACGGTGAAATGGAACTGCGTCTACCGGCACGGGCCCGGCCGGCCGGGCGCCTACGCCTACACCTGCTACACCCTGGTCGGCACCCTGGAGGCGGTCGAGGCGGGGCTCTCCGGGCTCCACGCCGCCCTGGCCCGGGCGCGGACACGGGGGCCGCGTTGAGCTATGCTGCGCGCGAGCCGCATCGGGAGAAGAGCATGCGCCTGTTTCTGCTGGGAGCCCTGGCGTCCCTCCTGCCCCTGCCGGCCGCGGCGACCTGCAGCTGCGCCTGCGTGGGGGGCGAGGCCCGCTCCCTGTGCTCGAGCCCGGCCGAGATGGCGCCGGTCTGCGCGCGGATCTGCCCGCAATCGCTCGCGCCGATGTCCGTGAGCCCCGGCTCGATCTCGCTGCCGGGCAGCATCGTCACGGGCGGCGGGGGCGACGGAGCCGAGGGCGGCGGCGGAGGGGCGCCCCGCGGCGGAGGCGGGCTCGGCGGCGGGGGCGGGGGTGGCCTCGGGGGCGGCGGAGGTCTCGGCGGCGCCGGTGCGGCCTCGGGGCTCGGCGGCCTGCCCTAGGGCCTCCCCCGAAGGTCGCATTTGCGCGGATCGCGCACCTCGTGCATGCCGGGAGGCGGGCGGCGCGGCGCGCCGCCGAGACGCCCGTCCAGCCCGGAGAGATGCGCCCGTGACGACCCCGACGCCGCGCCAGCCCGACCACGCGGTCGACCCGCTCTTCGTCGAGCGCCGCTCGCCGCGCGCCTTCACGGGCGAGGCGGTGCCGGAATCGGAGCTGATGCGGATGTTCGAGGCGGCGCGCTGGGCGCCCTCCTCCTACAATTCGCAGCCCTGGCGCTTCGTCTACGCCCTGCGCGGCGATGCCAACTGGGACCGGCTGTTCGACCTCATCGGGCCCGGCAACCAGAAATGGGTGAAGGACACCGGCGCCCTCGTCTTCCTCGTCTCCAGCGGCCGCATGCGGGTGGGCGAGAACCTGCAGCCCTCCTGGAGCCACTCCCTCGACGCAGGCGCGGCCTCCCTCGCCTTCCAGCTCCAGGCGATCCGCCAGGGCTGGCACGCCCACGGCATGACCGGATTCGACCGGGAGCGCGCGGTCGGCGTGCTCAACGTGCCGGAGCATCACCGGGTCGAGGCGGCCTACGCGGTCGGGCGCGCGGTTCCGCCCGCCGACCTCACCGACGAGCAGCGCACCCGCGAGGCGCCGAACGGCCGCCGGCCGATCACCGACTTCGTGTTCGCCGGCGCCTTCCCCGCCCGCGACGCCTGAGCGCGCCCCGTGCTGAACCCCGCCCCCGACTACGATAGCCTGCGCGCCGCGTTCCGCTGGGAGATCCCCGGGCGCTACAACATGGGCGTCGATGTCTGCGACGGCTTCGGGACGCGCGAGCCCGATCGGCCGGCGATCCTGGAGGTCGGCCCCGACGGCACGGTCGGGACGGTCACGTTCGGGCGGCTCAGGGCGGAGTCGAACCGGCTCGCGGGGGCGCTGCGGGGCCGCGGCGTCGGGCCGGGCGACCGGGTGGCGGTGCTGCTGCCGCAATCGGCCGCCGTGGTGGTCGCGCACGCCGCCGCCTACAAGCTCGGCGCCGTCGCCCTGCCGCTCGCCGGCCTGTTCGGGCCGGACGCGCTGGCCTACCGGCTGGCCGATTCCGGCGCGCGGGCGATCCTCACCGACGCCGCCGGCCTCGCCAAGCTCGGGCCGCTGCGCGCCGGCTTGCCGGACCTCGACCTCGTCGTCTGCCGCGAGGGCGCGGAAGGCGCCCCCGAGGGGACGGTCGGCCTCGCCGACCTCCTCGCGGAGGGGGGCGAGGATTTCACGCCCCTGGAGACGGGCCCCGACGACCCCGCCCTGATGATCTACACCTCCGGCACCACGGGCGCGCCGAAGGGCGCGCTGCACGGGCACCGGGTGCTGCTCGGCCACCTGCCGGGCTGGCGGATGATGCACGATTTCGCGCCCCACGGCGGCGACCTGATGTGGACGCCCTCGGACTGGGCCTGGGCGGGCGGCCTCCTCAACGTGCTGATGCCGAGCCTGCATTTCGGCATGCCCGTGGTGGCGCGGCCCGGCCGCTTCGAGGCGGAGGACGCCTTCGGCCTGATCGCCCGGCTCGGCATCACCAACGTCTTCCTGCCGCCGACCGCCCTGCGCATGCTGCGCGGCGTCGAGAACCCGCGGGCGCGCTTCGACCTGTCCCGCCTGCGCAACATCGCCTCGGCGGGCGAGGCGCTCGGCCCCGAGACCTTCGACTGGGCGCGGGACGCCCTCGGCCTCACGATCGGGGAGGCCTACGGGCAGACCGAGTGCAACCTCGTTCTCGCCGCCTGCCGCGCGGCCGGGATCGCCCGGCCCGGCTCGACGGGAAAGCCCGTCCCGGGCCACCGCGTCGCGATCCTGCGGCCGGACGGCAGCGAGGCGGATGTCGACGAGGCGGGCGAGATCTGCGTCGCCCGCCCCGACCCCGTGATGTTCCTCGGCTACTGGAACCAGCCCGAGGCGACGGCCCGGAAGTTCCGCGGCGACTGGATGCTGACCGGCGACCAGGCCCGGCGCGACGCGGACGGCTACATCCACTTCGTCGGGCGCGACGACGACCTCATCACCTCGGCCGCCTACCGCATCGGCCCGACCGAGATCGAGGATTGCCTCCTGCGCCACCCGGCGGTGGCGCTCGCCGCCGCAATCGGCAAGCCCGACCCGCTGCGCACCGAGATCGTGAAGGCCTTCGTGGTGCTGCGCGAGGGCTTTGCCCCGTCCGACGCCCTGCGCGACGAGATCCTCGCCTTCGCCCGCGCCCGCCTCTCGGCCCACGAATACCCGCGCGACCTCGCCTTCCGGGCCGAATTGCCGATGACGACCACGGGCAAGATCATCCGGCGGCACTTGCGGGCGGAGGAATAGGGCCGCGGCTTGCCGCCGCCCTGGCGAACTCCTACCCACCGGACCATGTCGGTCGAAGTCCTCTATCGTCTGAAACGCGACGGTCCCGATGCAACGCTTCGGGACCTCGACGACGTGCGACTCGTCACCGACGCCGTGACGGACGATGGCGGCACGATCCCGGCCGGCGCCGAGGGAACCGTTGTCCACGTCGCCCCGGGCGGCGCAACGGTGATGGTCGAGTTCGCGCAACCCGAGGGAGCCCTCGTCACGGTGCGGGCTTCCGATCTCGTCCGGACCCGGCCCATCTCCCCGTGAACGATCGCCGCGCCGGTCCGGGCAGCCTCACGATCCGGGCGCCGAGGTCACGGCCTGCCTGCTGAACCGCGATCCTCCGTCGGGCGCCCCGAAAGCGACGTTCCTCCTCGGGCCAGCGTGTGGGTCGTCACTTCGCCCGACTCGGCGCGGCTCGTGACCGCCTTTCCCGCAAGGCGCCACCCCGCATGAGGCCCTGACGCGGCCCCGTCACGGCCTCGCCGCACCGGCCCGGCGAGATACGCATAAAGACATCTTTATGTCTTGATTGCCTCGTACCCCGCGCCCTGGTATAGGCACCGCCGAACAGCCAATGGAACGGAGCATCGGGCACATGGCCAAGGACTACATCGTCAGGGACATCGGGCTGGCCGATTACGGCCGCAAGGAGATCTCCATCGCCGAGAGCGAGATGCCGGGCCTGATGGCCGTGCGCGAGGAATACGCGGCGCGCCAGCCCCTCAAGGGCGCCAAGATCGCCGGCTCGCTGCACATGACGATCCAGACGGCCGTGCTGATCGAGACCCTGAAGGCGCTCGGCGCCGACATCCGCTGGGTCTCCTGCAACATCTACTCGACGCAGGACCACGCCGCCGCCGCCATCGCCGCCGCCGGCATTCCCGTCTTCGCCGTCAAGGGCGAGACGCTGGAGGAGTACTGGGACTACACCTCGCGCCTGTTCGACTGGCATGACGGCGGCATGCCGAACATGATCCTCGACGACGGCGGCGACGCCACGATGTTCGTGCATCTCGGCCTGCGCGCCGAATCCGGCGACACCGCCTTCCTCGACAAGCCGGGCTCCGAGGAGGAGGAGATCTTCTTCGCGCTCCTCAAGAAGAAGCTCCAGGAGAAGCCGAAGGGCTGGTTCGCCGGCCTCGCCGACTCGATCAAGGGCGTCTCCGAGGAGACGACCACGGGCGTGCACCGCCTCTACATCCTCGCCAAGGAGGGCAAGCTGCTCTTCCCGGCGATCAACGTGAACGATTCGGTCACGAAGTCGAAGTTCGACAACCTCTACGGCTGCCGCGAGTCGCTCGTCGACGGCATCCGCCGCGGCACCGACGTGATGATGGCCGGCAAGGTCGCCATGGTCGCGGGCTTCGGCGACGTGGGCAAGGGCTCGGCCTCCTCGCTCCGCCACGCCGGCTGCCGGGTGCTCGTCTCCGAGATCGACCCGATCTGCGCGCTCCAGGCCGCGATGGAGGGCTACGAGGTCGTCACCATGGAGGATGCCGCGCCCCGCGCCGACATCTTCGTGACGGCGACCGGCAACAAGGACATCATCACCCTCGACCACATGCGGGCGATGAAGGACCGGGCCATCGTCTGCAACATCGGCCACTTCGACAACGAGATCCAGGTCGCGGGTCTCAAGAACCTCAAGTGGACGAACATCAAGCCGCAGGTCGACGAGATCGAGTTCGCCGACGGCCACCGCATCATCCTCCTCTCGGAGGGCCGCCTCGTGAACCTCGGCAACGCGACGGGCCACCCGTCCTTCGTGATGTCGGCCTCGTTCACGAACCAGACGCTCGCCCAGATCGAGCTCTGGACGAACCCGGGCAAGTACGAGCGGCAGGTCTACACGCTGCCCAAGACGCTCGACGAGAAGGTCGCCGCCCTGCACCTCGAGAAGATCGGCGCCAAGCTCTCGAAGCTGCGCCCCGATCAGGCCTCCTATATCGGCGTGCCGGAGCAGGGCCCGTTCAAGCCGGATCACTACCGCTACTGATCCCGCCCTCGATCCCGCCCGGGGCCGGCGCCGAGCCGGCCCGCGGGAACCGTCCGAAAGCCCGGCCCCGCGCCGGGCTTTCGCGCGTTCGGGGGCTCCGCCCGCACCCGCAGGGATTGCGACCTGCCCCGTGCGGAAGTGTGTCTTTCGTGTGTCGGGGTCGGTCCGACATGCACCCCAGGGTTCATTGTTCAGCCAGACCCCCTTCCGGCGCGATTCCGCGACGGGGTACAGTGTCCCGATTCCTCAGATGAGGTGCCCTGCGGGACGGCCCGAGAGGCCGCGACGCGGGAACGGCGCGGTTCGCGCCGCGGGGCCGCG
Source organism: Methylobacterium sp. BE186 (assembly GCF_031457035.1). Taxonomy (NCBI): domain Bacteria; kingdom Pseudomonadati; phylum Pseudomonadota; class Alphaproteobacteria; order Hyphomicrobiales; family Methylobacteriaceae; genus Methylobacterium; species Methylobacterium sp. BE186. Next base: position 404,099 of record NZ_JAVDVV010000001.1, on the reverse strand, counting down.
TTCGCGTGCCTCATCGAAGATTCGTGGAGGCGGTACGGATCATGAGGGTCGAACGGACGGCGCGCCTCACGGTCTGCGCCGGCGCTCTCATCGTCGCCGCGGCCGGGTTCGCCGGGAGCGCCCTGGCGGCCCCGGCGGACGGGCAAGCCGCTGCGCCCGGGATCCACACCCACAACCTCGCCGGCCTCGCGATCCTGATCGGGCTCACGGTCTTCGCCACGATCCTGTCCCTGCTGCATCTGCACGAGCGCTCCCGCTGGACCCGGCGCGAGCGCGAGCAGGCGGCGGCCCTCGGGGCGCTGCGCGGCGCGCACGACCGGGCGGAGATGCTGCTCAACGCCGAGCGGCAGGTCATCATCACCTGGGAGGGGCGGGGCGACCCCGTGATCGAGGGCGATGTCGGCCTCGCCTTCGACGGGGCGCGCCCGGCGGCGACCGCGGCGCGCCGCATCCTCGCCTTCGGAACCTGGCTCGTGCCCGCCGACGCGGCGGCGCTGGAGGCCGGCGTCGAGACCCTGCGGGTGCGGGGCACCGGCTTCCGGCTCAGCCTGCGCAGCCAGTCCGGCCGCAGCGTCGAGGCGCAGGGTCAGGCGGTGGCCGGCCGGGCGCTGCTGCGCCTGCGCGAGACCACGGACGAGCGGCGCGAACTGATGGAGCTGCGCGGGACCCTGGACGAGGCCCGCCGCGGCCTCGCCGCCCTGGCCGGCCTCCTCGACGCGATCCCGCAGCCCGTCTGGCGGCGCAACCGCGACGGCGGCCTCGCCTGGGTCAACACGGCCTACGTCGCCGCCGTCGAGGCGCCGAGCCGCGAGGTCGCCCTCGAGGCGGGCACCGAGCTTCTCGACCGGCCGGCCCGCGAGCTGATCGCCCGCGAGGAAGCGAGCCGCCGCGCCCCGGCCGCGCGGCAGGCGCTGCGGCTCTCGGCGGTGGTGGCGGGTGGGCGCCGCATCCTCGACGTGACCGAGACCGCCCTGGAGAACGGCCGGGTCGGCATCGCCGTGGACGTCTCGGAGCTCGAGAGCGTGCGCGCCGACCTCCAGCGCCAGATGGACGCGAACGTCCGCACCCTCGACCAGCTGCCCACCGCGGTGGCGATCTTCGACGCCCGCCAGCGCCTCATCTTCCACAACGCCGCCTACCGGCAGCTCTGGGACCTCGACCCCGGCTTCCTCGAAGGGCGCCCCCTCGACGGCGAGATCCTCGACCATCTGCGCTCGCAGCGGAAGCTGCCCGAGCAGGCCGACTTCAAGTCCTGGAAGCAGGGCGTGCTCGCCGCCTACCGGGCGGCCGAGGCCAACGAGACCTGGTGGTACCTGCCGGACGGGCGCACCTTCCGGGTCGTGGCCGACCCGAACCCGCAAGGGGGCCTGACCTACCTGTTCGACGACGTCTCGGACCGGATGAAGCTCGAATCCCGCTACAACGCCCTGATGCGGGTCCAGGCGGAGACCCTCGACACCCTGAAGGAGCCGGTCGCGGTGTTCGGCGCCGACGGGCGCCTCACCTTCGCCAACCGCGCCTTCGCCACCGTCTGGCGCCTCGACACCGCCACCCTCGAATCGCGCCCGCGCATCGACGCCGTGATCGCCGCCTGCCGGGCGCTCGCCCCGGCCGAGGAGCCGTGGATGGACATCCGCGACGCGGTGACGGGCCTCGAATCGCGCTCGGGCCTCGCCTGCCGCCTGGAGGTGGTCGACGGGACCGTGCTCGATTGCGCGGCCCAGCCGCTGCCCGAGGGCGCCACGCTCCTCACCCTCATCGACGTCACCGCGAGCGTGAACGTCGAGCGGGCGCTGACCGAGAAGAACGACGCGCTGGAGAAGGCGGCGCAGCTGCGCGACACCTTCGTCCACCACGTCTCCTACGAGCTGCGCTCGCCGCTCACCAACATCATCGGCTTCACGCAGCTCCTCGGCGACGAGACGGTCGGCGCGCTCAACGAGCGCCAGCGCGAGTATTCCGACCACATCCTGCGCTCCTCGGGCTCGCTCCTCGTCATCATCAACGACATCCTCGACCTCGCCTCGATCGACGCCGGCTCGCTGGAGCTGCAGCGCGAGAGCGTGGACGTGCGCTCCACCATCGAGGCGGCGGTGCGCGGCATCGAGGACCGGCTCGCCGAATCCGAGATCAGCCTCGAACTCGACGTGCCCGACGACATCGGCAGCGTGGTGGCCGACGGCAAGCGCGTCCGGCAGATCCTGTTCAACCTGCTCTCGAACGCCGTCGGCTTCTCGAGCCCCGGCCAGCGGGTGGCGGTGACGGCGCGCCGCACCGCGAGCGAGCTCGTTCTGGCCGTCCGCGACGAGGGCCGCGGCATGCCCCCCGACGTCGCCGCCCGGGTCTTCGACCGGTTCGAGAGCCACACCTTCGGCACCCGCCACCGCGGCGTCGGCCTCGGCCTCTCGATCGTGCGCTCCTTCGTGGAGCTGCATGGCGGCCGCGTCACGCTCCAGACCGCGCCCGGCACGGGCACCGTCGTGACCTGCACCTTCCCGCTGGCCGAGCCGGAGCCGCACATGGCGGCCGCGGAATAGGATGATCGCGATCTACGTCCGCGGGCGCCGGCCGGTGATCGCGATCATCGGCGCGCGAGATCGCTCGAGGCGGCCTGCGCCCGGCCGCCCGGGGGGCGGGGCGCGGGCCTGACGGAACCCGTCGCGAGCGCCGCCCCGGCGGCTTCCGGCTCGTCCCGCCGGGCCAGCGCGTCCGGCGTCGCGAAGGCGGTGCCGGCGCGCCCCAGCCGCTCCCCATGGGCGTAGAGGGCCTTCATGTAGCCCTGGTCGAAGGGCGCCGCCGAGGTCTGCCCGAAGCGCCCGTCGATCTCCGCGACCTGCACGTCGAGCCCGTTCGCCGCCGCGAAGTTCCGGGTCAGCGCCAGCGCCGCCCGGGTCTGCGCCTTGATGGCGGCCGAGAGCGAGCGGCCGAGCACGCTCAGGGTCGTGCGGCTCGCGATCTGGAAGTCGGGCGCCAGCTTGTTGTTGACGACGACGTAGACGGTCCGGGCCGGGATCCGGACCGGGGCCGCCCCCGTGATCGCCGCGGCCGGCGCGAGGTAGAACGGGGCCGTGGTGCCGCCGTCCGCGTGCATTTCCTGGAAGGCCTTCCCGTCGGGCGCGAGCGCGTCGATCATCACGGGCGGGAAGATGCCGGGCACCGCCGAGGAGGCGAGCACGATCGCCCGGAACAGCTCCAGCGCCTTCGGGCCGCCCGCGCTCGCGATCGCGCCCATGTCCCACAGGACGGGGCGCTCGGTGTCGACCTCGGTGGTGGCGACGAGAAGCCTGCGGCCCTTGGCGTGCTCGGAAGCGACCGCCTTCAGCAGCTCGGGCGTCACCGTGCGGGCGATCCGCCGCTTGAGGGGCCAGGTGTCCGTCAGCGCCTCGTTGGTGCCGCCGAACTCGAACACGTCCGCCGCCGTGACCGTGGTGTAGGCGGTCTCGAGGGGCCGGTCGCCCGCCGCTCCGATGAAGGCGAAGGGGGCGATGAGGGCCCCCGTGCTGACGCCCGTGATCACGCCGAAGGCCGGCCGGTCGCCCGCCGCGCTCCAGCCCGAGAGCAGGCCCGCCGCGAAGGCCCCGTTCTCGCCTCCGCCCGAGAGGACCAGCCAGGGCTCGCGCGCCTCGGAGGCGCCGTCGATGAGGCCCTGGAAGGCCGAAACGTCGTCGCCCGCGATCCGGACCGGCGCCGCCAGTGCGGCCGGGCGCGCGGCCGCCGCCTCACCCGGGGTGAAGGTCGCCCGCTGATCGCTCCCGCGCCCGCCCGCCGGGGCCGAGGCCTGCGGGCTCGGGGATTTCGAGGATGGCGCGGCGAGTGCCATCCCGGGAGCGCTCGTGCCGAGCATCGCCAGCGCGGTGCACAGGAGCAGGTGCCGCTTGGTCAGTCCGGACATCTGCCTGGTCCTCGGATGGGAACCCCGCGCGAGAAACGTCAGTCGGGCGACAGCCCTTCGCCGCACGCTCGGGCGCGGTCGCCGACGAAGGCCCGTCTGTCCGGGCGTCTCGCGGGGAGTCTGGTGAGACCCGCCTCGTTGTCGAAAACGTCCCCCGTGCGGCCCAGTTCCGATACGGAACTTGACCGTGCGTGCGCTGCAACACCTGTCGCGGCCCCGGCCCCGCGCGACCGGAGGGGCTCTCCCCCCGAGAGGACGGCTTTACGGCGGGGCCACGCTTGCACTACGCGAGAGCGAATCGAACCGACCGAGGACCGACCATGAAACTGCCGCGCCGCTTCTTCCAGCCGCTCGCCACCGGAGCTCCCGCCCCCTTCCGCGATCTGCCGGTCCGGCTCGAGCGGATGATCCACTTCGTGCCGCCCCACAACGACAAGGTCCGCGCCCGCGTGCCGGAGCTCGCCAAGACCGTCGACGTGGTGCTCGGCAACCTCGAGGATGCGGTCCCGGCCGACCAGAAGGAAGCCGCCCGCAAGGGTTTCGTGGCGATGGCCCGCGACACCGACTTCGCGGCCTCCGGGACCGGCCTGTGGACCCGCATCAACGCCCTCAACTCGCCCTGGATTCTCGACGACCTGTTCGAGATCGTCGCGGAGGTCGGCGACAAGCTCGACGTCGTGATGGTCCCCAAGGTCGAGGGTCCCTGGGACATCCACTACATCGACCAGCTCCTCGCCCAGCTCGAGGCGCGCCACGGGGTCGGCAAGCCCATCCTCGTCCACGCCATCCTGGAGACCGCGGAGGGCGTGGCCAACGTCGACGCCATCGCCAGCGCCTCGCCCCGCATGCACGGCATGAGCCTCGGGCCGGCCGACCTCGCCGCCTCCCGCGGCATGAAGACCACCCGGGTCGGCGGCGGCCACCCGGATTACCGCGTCATCGCCGATCCCGCGGGCGACGCGCCCCGCGCCTCCGCCCAGCAGGACCTCTGGCACTACACCATCGCGCGGATGGTCGATGCCTGCATGGCCAACGGCATCAAGGCCTTCTACGGCCCCTTCGGCGACTTCTCGGATTCCGCGGCCTGCGAGGTCCAGTTCCGCAACGCCTTCCTGATGGGCTGCGCCGGCGCCTGGACGCTGCACCCGAGCCAGGTGGCGCTGGCCAAGACCGTCTTCGCTCCCGATCCGGAGGAGGTCGCCTTCGCGGTGCGCATCGTCGAGGCGATGCCGGACGGGACGGGCGCCGTGATGCTCGACGGCAAGATGCAGGACGACGCCACCTGGAAGCAGGCCAAGGTCATCGTCGACCTCGCCAAGCTCGTGGCGCAGAAGGATCCGGAACTCGCGAAAGTCTACAAACTTTCCTGATCACCCACGAACCCGCCCGGCCGGCGCACTGACAGGCGCCCGGCCGGGACCTATCTTGACGACCATGACCGCTCTCAGGATGAGAAACGCGAAATTCGGCCTCGGCGACGTCGTTCGCCACCGCATCTACCCCTTCCGGGGCATCGTGTTCGACGTGGATCCGGTGTTCGACAACACCGAGGAATGGTGGCTCGCGATCCCCGAGGACGTGCGGCCGCGCAAGGACCAGCCCTTCTACCACCTGCTCGCGGAGAATGCGGAGTCGGAGTACGTCGCCTACGTCTCCGAGCAGAACCTCGTGCCGGACACCTCGGGCGAGGCCCTGCGCCATGCCGGCATCGCCGACGTCTTCGAGCAGGATTCGAGCGGCGCCTACCGCGTCCGCGACCGCCACCCGAACTGAGCCGAGGCCGCCCGGCGGCCAGCCCCTCCCGACATGCGAAGAGGCCGGGCATCGCTGCCCGGCCTCCCGCGTTCCGAGAAAACCTGATGCGTCCGGCCGGGCCTACGGCTTCGGGGCGGCGGTGGCGGCCGCGCCGCCCTTCTCCGCCTCGAGCTTCTTGCGCATGTCGTCGCTGCGCTTCTCGAGCTCGGACTGGAGCTTCTTCTGCTGCTCCTCCAGCACCTTCGGGTCCATGGCCGGGCCGTCGAAGGCCTTGCCGAAGCCCGCGAGCGGGACCGCGAAGGTGACCTCGCGCTGGGTCTGGTTCTGGACCGAGACGTTGAGGGTGGTGCCCTTCTTCATCGCGGCGACGACGCCGGCATCGAGCTGGGGCGCCTCGGCGAAGCAGCCGTTCGGGAAGCAGACCGCGAAGCGGCCGGCGGTGGGCTGCTGGCCGTCGACGGTGAAGCGGATGCCCGGCTGCAGGAGCAGGCCGAGGGGCAGCAGGTAGCGCACCACCCGCACCTCCTGCTTCGTCTGGGCGTTCTTCATGTCGTAGACGGCGACCGCCAGCACGGGCTGGCCCTGGTCGGAGACGAAATCGCGGGTCGTGTAGCAGACGTCGGTGCCCGAGCCCTGGTCCTTGCCGCAGACCTTGGTCCAGTCGGCCTGGCTCGGCTCGGACTTCACGTTGATGATCTGCGGGCCGGTCTGCTGCTGGGCCGCCGGGGTCTGCGGCGCCTGGGCGGGCGCGGCCGGGGCGGGGGCGGCGGGGGCCGGGGCGGCCGGAGCCGGCTTGCCCTTCGGCTGCGCCTGGGCGAGGGCCGGACCGGCGACGAGGCTGCCGGCGAGCGCGAGGAACGCGGCTTTGCGCGTGAGGCGCGCCTGGCTGTTGGCGAAGAACATCAGCTCTGACCCCTTGGAGTGCGTCGTGTAGAACCGGATCGGGACGACCGGGAACCGTATCGCGTTCGAGCCGCGCGCCGGAGGCCTCGCCCGGGGCGCGCCGTCGACCGGCACGCCGGCCCGGGCGGCGCCGTGCGGGCGCGGGTGCCTCGCGGCTCCGCTCGAACGACAGGGCGGCCTGCTTTCCTCCGGAATACGGCGAAGACATGACACCGCAGCCATTCCGGTACCCGGCGACGGCGCGGATGCATAGGGCAAACGGCCGCCCCGAGCCACCCGTCGAGGGCGGCCCTCCGCCCGCCTCGCTCCCCTCCCGATGAGAAATTAGGGATCGGTTAACCTTAAAGTCCCATCAACGAGGCCATCTCACGCGATCCATCGCTGGCTTCAGGGAAGTGGGGCGCAGGTGTCGGCGCAGGCTGCTGTCTTACCGAGGGCCTCCGATCTTCAGGACCCGCCCGGATGGGCGGCCCTCGCCGTCCCGCGCGCGCCGGCCTCCGCCCCCGAATCGCCGGCCGATCCCCGTTCCGACCCGGCCGAGGTGCCCCTGCGGCGCACGGGCCTCTGCGCCCTGCTCGCGGCCACCGCGCGGCGCCACCCCGCCCGTGTCGCCCTGCTCGACGCGGCGGACAAGGCGGCCTGGAGCGGCCGGCCGGCCATGACCTGGACCTACGGCGCGGCGGCCGAGATCGTCTCGCGCCTCGCCTGCGGCCTGCGCGCGTGGCCGCTTCCCCCCGGCAGCCGCATCGGGCTGGCGCTTCCCGGCAGCACCGAGGGCCTCGTCGCCCATCTCGCGGTGGAGGCGGCGGGCCACGTGCCCTGCCTCCTGCCCGCGACATGGGACGAGGACCAGCTCGCCGCCGGCATCGAGGCGGCGGCCCTCAGCGCCGTCCTCACGCAGACCCGGCTCGGGGAGTCGCGGCCGGCCGAGCGTCTGTGCCGGGCGGCGGCGCGCTATTTCGGCCTGCGCTACCTCGCCGCCTTCGGCCCCGACGTTCCGGACGGCGTGATCAACCTCGACGAGATGGTCCTCGACCGGCGCGCCGGACCCGTCGCCGCCGATACCGGGGGCGGCCTGATCAGCTTCGCGAACGGCGACCCCGCCCGCCCCGTCCACCGGCCGGGGGATGCCCTGCTCGCTGCCGTCGCCGTGCATCTCGTCGCGACCCGGATCGGGCCGGGCGAGCGCATCCTCAGCCTCGTTCCCCCGGGAGACCTGCGCGGCGTCGTCACCGGCCTCGGCGCAGCGCTCGTCGCGGGCGCCAGCCTGGAGACCCTGCCGGTCTTCGACGGGGCGGCGCTCGCCGCAGCCCTCCTGCGCCCCGTGCCCACGCATCTCGTCGTGCCGGCCTTCCTCGAGCCCGCGCTCGCGCAGGGCGCGCTTCCCCCCACCCTGCGGACGATCGGCTTCGCCCATCGCGCACCCACGCGCCTCACCGGCCGCAACCCGCGCCTCGCCTTCGCGAAGGGCCGCGTCGCCGTCACCGACGTGCTCGCCGTGGACGAGGATTTCGTGATCACCGGCGCCCGCGGCCTCGACGACCTCGCCTTCGGCCTCGCCGAGCCCGCGCATCTGGGATGCCCCGAGAGCCTCCTCGCCCTGCGCCTCGAGGCGGACGGGCGCCTCGCCTGCCGCGGGCAGGCCGCCAAGGCCGCCCCCGTCCGCCGCGGCGAGGAGACAGGCCTCGACGGGACCGCGTGGCGCCCCACCCGCTTCCGCCCCACCCTGTTCGCGGGCACGGCGACCGGGCTCACGGACGCCTGAGGCGCCCTAAGGCCCCAGCAGGTCGATCAGGAACGGGATCAGCGGCGCGTCGGCGGGCGGCATCGGCATGTCGCGCAGCGCCCGCGGGCGCACCCAGCGCAGGGCCTGCCCTTCGAGGGCCCGGGGCGTGCCCTCCCAGCGGCGGCAGACGTAGAGCGGCATCAGGAGGTGGAAATCCGGGTAGGCGTGGCTCGCGAAGGTGAGCGGTGCGAGGCACGGCTCCTCGACCGCGATGCCGAGTTCCTCCGCCAGTTCCCGGATCAGCGTCGCCTCGGGCCGCTCGCCCGGCTCGACCTTGCCGCCGGGGAATTCCCACAGCCCCGCGAGCTGCTTGCCGGGCGGGCGCTGGGCGAGGAGCACCCGCCCGTCGGCGTCGACGAGCGCGACGGCGACGACGAGGAGGAGGCGGAGCGGCGCGGGCCCGCTCACGGCAGGATCGCGAAGGTGGCGGCCACCTCGGCGCTCGCCTCGATCGTGCCGGCGACGAGGGGTACGGCGACGCCGCCGCGGCCCTTCGCCCGCATCGGCGCGGGCGCGGCCATCAGGATCGGCGGGGGGACGCTCGCGCGGGGCGGCGCCTGGATCGAGACCACGCGGCCGAGCTTCACCCCGGCGGCCTCGGCGAGCCGCGCGGCCTGGGCGCCCGCATCCTTCATCGCGGCGACCCGCACGGCGGCCTCGGCCGCCTCCGGGTCCTTGAGGCCGAAGCCGACGCCGTCGATGCGGTTGGCCCCCGCCTCCAGCGCGCGGCGCATCAGGTCGCCGAGGCGTCCCATCTCGGCGAGGCGCAGGCGCACCTGGTTGGCGGCGCGATAGCCGTCCGGCTTCTCGGCGACGGTGCCGTCGGGCTGGCGGATCGTGCGGGTGACGGGCTGGAGCGTGACCGCGGTGGTGCCGATGTCGCTCTCGGGCACGCCGAACTCGGCGGCGAGCGCCACGATGCGGCGCGCGGCCTCGCTGGTGCCGTCGAGGGCCGCGGCCGGCGTCGCGCCCCGGGCCTCGACGCCGATCTCGACGCTCGCGAAATCGGGCGCCGTCTCGGTGCGCGCCCGGCCGATTATGCTGATCAGCCCGTCGCCGGGGCCGCCCTCCTCCGCGCGGAGAGGCGCCGCGAGCCCGAGCGCGGCGAGGCCGAGGGCCGCGAGGGGAAGCGCCCTCACGAGCGGTAATCCCCGTTGATCTCGATGTAGCCCTTGGTGAGGTCGCAGGTCCAGACGCGGGCCCGGCCCTGCCCGAGGCCGAGATCGACCCGGATCGTGACGGCGGCCTCGCGCATCACGGCGCTCGCCGCAGCCTCGCTGTAAGCGGGGTCCCGGGCGCCCGAGACCGCCACCCGCACGTCGCCGAACCAGATCGCGAGGCGGTCCCGGTCGGCGGGCTCGCCCGCCTTGCCGACCGCCATGACGACCCGGCCCCAATTCGCGTCCTCGCCCGCCACCGCCGTCTTGACCAGCGGCGAGTTGGCGATGGAGAGCGCGATGCGGCGCGCCGAGGCGTCGCTCTCGGCCCCCTCGACGGCGACGGTGACGAACTTGCGCGCGCCCTCCCCGTCCTTCGCGACGAGCTGGGCGAGCTCGATCAGGAGGTCGTCGAGGGCCGCGCGGAACTCGGCGAGGCGCGGGTCGGCGGCATCCCCGATCGCCGCGTTGCCGGCGCGGGCGGTGGCGAACAGCAGCAGGGTGTCGGAGGTCGAGGTGTCGCCGTCCACGGTGACGCAGTTGAAGCTCCTGTCCGCCCCCTCGGTCAGCAGCGCCTGCAGCACGGGCTGGGGCAGGCTCGCATCCGTGAACACGAAGGAGAGCATCGTCGCCATGTCGGGCGCGATCATGCCGGCGCCCTTGGCGATGCCGTTGAGCGTCACCCGCGTGCCCGCAATCTCGGCCGTGCGGGTCGCGAGCTTCGGGAAGGTGTCGGTCGTCATGATGGCGCGGGCGGCCGCGTCCCAGGCGCCGGGGCCGTCCTCGGCGCGGGCCGCGCAATCGGCGAGCACGCCCTCGAACTTCGTCGCGTCGAGGGGTTCGCCGATCACGCCCGTCGAGGCGATGAAGATCGCGTCCTCCGGGCAGCCCGCGGCCGCGGCCGCGATCCGGGCCGTGAGCGCGACGGCCTCGCGGCCCTTCGAGCCGGTGAAGGCGTTGGCATTGCCCGAATTGACGACGAGGGCCCGGGCCGATTCGCCGCGCAGGGCCTCGCGGCACCAATCCACCGGCGCCGAGGGGCATTTCGAGCGCGTGAAGACGCCCGCCGCCCGGGTGCCGGGTTCCAGGCCGACATAGAGCACGTCGGTGCGCCCCGAATAGCGGATGCCGGCCTGCGCGGTGGCGAGCCGGACGCCCGGAACCGGCGGCAGCGCGGGCACCGATTCGGGGGCGAGCGGCGATACGGGCGGCGACTTGGCGGACGACATCGATCTCGCAGGCTCCTTCGGAGGGGCGCGGCCGTGTTGCCCGCCCGCCCCGCCTGCGTCAACCGCATGCCGGCTATGCTTCCCTGCCCGAAAGGCAGGCACTCCGTTCAGGCTTGCGGCGCAAATGCGGCGGGGGTCTTGTGCCGGCACGCGCCCTCGGACTAGCATGCTGCGATGCAACGCGAACACGACGTCGAGGGCGCGATGGCTCGTCCTGAAATCGGATCCGCTGCCATGAGCGCCGTCGCCCGGACCGATGCCAGGGCGAGCGTCTACGGGGTTCAGGTTCTCATAGCCGGACGCCAGAAGCAGTGGCGCGAGGAGATCGCGGGGCAGGTACGGCGAGCCGGCTACAGCGCCACGGCCTGCGATTGCGGGATCGACGCGCTCACCGTCCTCGCCCTCGGGCTCCCCGTCGACGTCCTCGTCGCCGACGTCTCGCTGGAGGGTGAGCTCTGCTGTGCACGGCTGGCGCTCGAGGCGCGGGCGCTCCGCCCCGGCCTGCGCATCGTGCTGGCGAGCGAGGTCGCGAACACCGATCCCGCGGCGGCCGAGCTGATGCCGGACGCCCTCCTCGTCGCTCGCCACCTGCGCGACGGCGCGGTGGCGAGCACGGTCCGCGAGGCGCTCGCGAACAGGGCCTGACGGGCCGCCCCTACTTCTTCGCCTCGTCCTTCTTCTGCTGGCCGAGATAGACGTATTCCGGCGCGGCGCGCAGCTGGTCCTTGTCGGTGTTGATCGTCGCCTTGAGTTTGTCGCCGTCGGTGCGCACGAGGCGCAGCGCGCTCGGGTGCACGGCGACGTACTTCGTGCCGATCCCGAGGAAGCCGCCGACGCCGACGATCCAGGACTTCACCTTCGAGCCCTCGTCGAGCACCACGTCGGCGATCTCGCCGATCGTCTCGTTGGCCGCGTTCTGGATCGTCAGCCCGACGACCTTCGAGGCCACCATGTCCGTCGGCGCCTGAGCGACGAAGGTCGGGCGGAGATCCCCCGTCAGCGTCGCGGGCTGGCCCGGCGCCGGCTCGACGGGTTTGCCCGGCGCCTGCTCGGCGGGCTTGGCGACCTCCGGCTTCGGGGCGGGGGCCGGCTGGCCCGCATCCGGCGCCTGGGCGAGGGCGAGCGAGGCGCCCGTCATGAGAAGGGCCGTGGCGGCGAGCAGGCTGCGCATGGGACGATGTCTCTTCCGGTGATCGATTGTGCACCCGCACAAGCGATCCCCCGCCGGAAGGTTCCCCCTGGCGGTGGACGGGACGCGAGCGCCAACTAGATTGTGCGCAGGAGAACGCCTGCCGGGAGTGCGCCATGACCCTGTTGCGCCGCCAAGCCCTCGTCCTGATCGGTGCCGCGCTCGCCGGCCCCCGTGCCGCCGCGGCCGCGGAGCGGAGCGGCGCGAAGGCCGGCGCCTTCGCCTTCGACAGGGCGGAGGGCGGCTCGCTGGCGCTCAGCGAATTTGCCGGCAAGCCGATCCTCGTCGTCAATACGGCCACGGCCTGCGGCTTCGCCGGCCAGCTCGCGGGGCTTCAGACCCTCTGGACGCGCTTCCAGGACCGGGGCCTCGCCGTGATCGGCGTGCCCTCGCCCGATTTCGGCAACCAGGAGCCCCTGGACGGGGTGGCGATCGTCGAGGCGGCGCGCAAGAACCACGGCGTCACCTTCCCGCTGACCGCCAAGACCCGGGTGCGAATGCCGAACGCCCACCCGTTCTATCAATGGGCGGCGGCCGAGAAGCCGGGCGAGACGCCTCGCTGGAACTTCCACAAGTACCTCGTCGCGCGCGACGGCACCCTGGCCGCGGCCTTCGGCACGCAGGTCGATCCGACCGACCCGCGCCTCGTCAGCGCGATCGCGGGCGCCCTCGACAAAGGGTGACGCCTCAGCGCGTCACCGCGATCAGGCCGATCACCAAGCCGGCGGCGAGCAGGATGAGATGCACGCCCCCGCCCTGCGCGAGCCAGCCCATCCAATCCGTCATCGGCCGATCCGCCCGGGCGGCGACAGCCGCTCGCGCCCGGCGCGGCGGGGGCGGTAGACGCGCGGCGCGGGGCGCTCCATGAGGACGGGGGGCTGCGCCGAGGGATAGTTCGAGGCGAAGGGGTTCGTCGGCACGCCCGAGGCGGGCAGGCCGACGCCGCTGCCGGGAAATCCCGGCCCCCTCTGCGCGGCGGCCGGGCCGGCGAGCGCGACGAGGGCGATGAGGGCGGCGCGGATCGGCATGGCGGGTTCCCGGATACGGGGCTCGTCGTCCTCCGCGCGCAGGCAGATAGTGCGGGCCGCCGGGTGGGGCGAGGAGAGGATCGGAGAGATGGAGCCACATCGTTTCGAGCAGGACGGAGAGACCTTCGAGGCGCGTTTCGAGCGCGCCGACACGGGCTGGCTCGCGCATATCCGCGCGCTCGGCGACGGAAGCGTCCGGACGATCGCCTTCCCGGACGGGGCGGGCTACGCGGAGGACGACCTGCGCGGCTCGCTGATCGCGGGCTGCGAGGCAGCTCTCACGCAGCTCCGCGCCGCCGCACCGACCCGTCATTGAAGGCCGAGGGCAGACGGCCGAGGAACCGCGCCCCGGCTCCGCGGGTTCGCGCACCAGCGAACCGAAACCGCGGAGGAGCGTCCATGAGCGAGATCACCTACCGGATCGTCGAGCACGACGGCGGTTTCGCCTACAAGGTCGGGGACGTGTTCTCCGAGACCTTCCGCAGCCGCGAGGAAGCCCTGCAGGCCGCTCAGCGCGCCGCGGCCGAGCAGCAGATTCCGGGCTCGACCGAGGGGATCCGCTATCAGGACGGTCAGGGGGCGTGGCACGACGAGACCTCGGACGGTCACGACCGGCCCATCGCGCGGGTGGTCGAGTAGCGGGCTCCGTCCGGCGTGAGCCCGGCCGCGGGGGATCGGCGGGAAGGATGGCACGCAAGCCCTCAAAGGCCGAGGCCGCGCCAGCGCGCGAGGAGGCGCCCAGGCGCAAGGGCGCGCGCCGCACCACGCCCTCCCCCGAGACGCTGTCCGCGCTGCGGCCGGACCGGCTGATCGCGCTCATCCTCGGCGAGACCGAGCGCAACCCGGCCTTCAAGAAGATCGTCAGCGCGGCACTCGCCGCCCTGCAGGGGCCCGAGGCGGTGGCCGCCATCGTCGACCGCCGCCTCTCGGCGCTGGAGGGCGCGCGGGGCTTCATCGACTGGCAGCGGCGCCGCGCCTTCACGGCGGACCTCAACGCCACCGTCTCGGTGATCCTGAGCGAGCTGCGCCCCCTCGACCCGGTCGCCGCCCTCGACCGGCTGGTGCGCTTCCTCCACGGCGCCTCGGGCGTGCTCGCCCGGGTGGACGACAGCCTCGGCATCACCGAAGGGGTCTACGAGCGGGCCGCGGAGGCGGCGGTCGAGATCGCGGGCGCGCTGCCCGAGGCCGAGGCCGGGCGTTTCGCGGGCCGGATCCTGCCGCTCGTCGCGGACGAGCCGGACGGCCCCCTTGCGATGCTCGTCCTCGACCTGGTTCCCCGCTTGCCGGAGGGCGCCTTGCCCGGTCTCGACGCGGATCTGGCGCAGGCGCTGGCCGCGGTGCCGGATGCGCCGGGCGACTGGCGCGCCACCCGGGCACGCGGACGCCTGCTGCGGGCGCGCCAGGACATCGCCGACCGGCGGGGCGACGTCGACGCCTTCATCGCCCTCGAACGGGCGGTCGCGGGCGAGGCGCCGGATACCGGCGCGGTCGCCGAGCGCCTCTTCGCCGCCGGGCGCCTCGACGAGGCCCTGGACTGGGTGCGCCGGCCCCGGCAGGGGAACGGGACGATCCTGACCCGCGAGGCGCTCATCACCGGCCGCGTCGACACAGAGACGCCGGCCCGGGCGCGGGCCGCCCTCGAGATCGGCATCCTCGACGCGCTCGGGCGCGCAGGCGAGGCGCAGGATCTGCGCTGGCAGCGCTTCTGCGACAGCCTCGACGCGGCGATGCTGCGCGACTACCTCGCCAAGCTTCCGGATTTCGAGGATGACGAGGCCCTGCGCGCGGCCTTCGACCGGGCGATGGCCTTTCCGCAGCCCTACCGGGCGCTGACCTTCCTCATCAACTGGCCGGATCTGGAGCGGGCCGGGCGCCTCGTCCTCGACCGGGCGAAGACCTGGGAGGGCGAGCGCTACGAGGTTCTGGCCCCGGCGGCCGAGGCGCTGGAGCAGGCCCGGCCGGAGGCCGCCGCCCTCCTCTATCGCCGCCTCATCGACGACATCCTGGAGCGGGGCCGGAGCCAGGCCTACGCGCACGCCGCGCGCTACCTCGCGCAGCTCGATGCGATCGATCCCGGCGCGAGCGGCTACCGCGACACCCTGCGCCGCGAGCACGGGCGCAAGCACGGTTTCTGGACCCTCGTCGGCGGCCGCTGAGGCGGCTCCCGGTTCCGCGCCTGGGAAGAGGGTGCGGCGGGTCCGCAGGGCGGCGCTCGCGGACGGAACTCCGGGGCAGGGCAAGCCTTTTCCCATTCATGCAATTCATGAGGGAAATAAACATGCAGAAGCATCTTCTAATTGCGGTCTGTTGCGCCGCCTTCGCCCTTCCCGCCAGCCTGCCGGCCGACGCCCAGTCCCTGAGCGAGAAGAGCGGCCTCAACGCCCTGGTCGGCGCGGCGCCCTCCACCGCCGACTTCGTGAAGGAGGCCGCGATCAGCGACATGTTCGAGATCCAGTCGAGCCAGCTCGCCACCGAGCGCGGCGACGACGCGACCAAGACCTACGCCAAGCAGATGATCGACGAGCATCAGAAGACCACCGCCGAGCTGAAGGGCTTCGTGCAGGGCGGCAAGGTGCAGGCCACGCTGCCGACGGAGCTCGACAGCACGCACCAGAGCAAACTCGACAAGCTGAAGGGCCTGCAGGGGAACGACTTCAACAAGCAGTACCACAGCGACCAGGTGAAGGCGCACAAGGACGCGGTGGACCTGTTCGGGCGCTACGCCAAGAGCGGCGACAATGCCGACCTGAAGGCTTGGGCTGGCAAGACCCAGCCGCACCTCGACCACCATCTCAAGATGGCGCAGGACCTCGACAAGTAGCGCGGGGCGCCTCGATCAGGGGCTCGCGGGGGCCTGCGCCCCCGCACCCGACCGGCGCGGGCCGGAGGCCCGCTTCGCCGCCGAGCCGGCCCGAGACTTTGCGGAAGCCTTGGCTGAAGGCTTGGCAGGCGTCCGGGCGCGCGCGCGGCTCTTGCCCGCCCCCTCCTTCGGCGCTTCCTGCACCGCTTCGAGCCGGCTGCGCAGGAGGCTCAGCACCGCCGCCTCCTCGGGCTTCAACCGGTTGAGGTCCTCGCACAATTCGGTCTCGACGGCGTCCTGAACCTGGAGGAGCAGGCCGCCCTCGAGATACCCGTCGAGGATCTGGGGGTGGATGTAGCACTTGCGGCAGATGGTCGGCGTGTTGCCGAGGCGGGCGGCCACCGACTCGATCGCCGTCCGGACGTTCTTCTTGGCTTTCGCCTCGCTGTCGAAGGCCTCGAATTCCTTCAGGGCGAGCGCCGCCAGCACCGTGCCGGCCCAGGTGCGGAAATCCTTGGCGGTGATGTCCTGCCCGGTGATCTCGCGCAGGTACGCGTTGACGTCCGCCGAGGTGACGTCGCGCTGCTCGCCGGCCTCGTCGATGTACTGGAACAGCTCCTGGCCCGGCAGGTCCTGGCAGGCCTTGACGATGCGGGCGACGCGCCGGTCCTTCACCGACAGGTTCCAGCTCTTGCCGCTCTTGCCCTTGAAGCGGAAGGTGAGATCCGAGCCCTCGACGCGCACGTGCGGATCGCGCAGCGTCGTCAGGCCGTAGCTCTTGTTGGCGCGGGCGTAATCGTCGTTGCCGACCCGGATCAGCGTGCTCTCCAGGAGATGCACGACCGTCGCCAGCACCTTCTCGCGGGAGAGGCCGGGGCGGCGCATGTCCTGGTCGATCCGCGCCCGGATGCCCGGCAGCGCGTCGGCGAAGGCCATGATGTGGCTGAACTTGCTCGATTCCCGCGCCTCGCGGAAATCGGGATGGTAGCGGTACTGCTTGCGGCCCTTCGCATCGCGCCCCGTCGCCTGGATGTGGCCGTTCGCGCGCGGGCAGATCCAGACATCGGTGTAGGCGGGCGGGATCGCGAGCGCGCGGATGCGGGCGAGGGTCTTCGCGTCGCGCACCGGCTGGCCCTTCGCGTCGAGATAGCGGAAGCCCGTGCCGCTCTTCTTCCGGCTCAGCCCCGGCATGCCGTCGTCGACGTAGCGCAGGCCCGCCTCGGCGGCGGCCTCCCGCGGATCGGCGACCGCTCTCTCATCCCGCTCCGAGGCCATGGAACGCGCCCTCCCTGGTGGTTGAGCGACAACCGGGCAGCGGGCCGCCCTGTTCCGGCCCCGGCGATCGGCCGCACAGGGCTCGGCCCATGGCGCGCGCGGCCGTGCTAAGCCAGCACCATGACCGACCCGATTCCGAACGTCGAAGCCGCGCCCGTGCCGATGCGGCGCCTCGTCCTCGTGGCGCCGGACGACCGGCTCTTCGCCGAGCGCTACCGGGCGCTCTGCGGCATCGGCGCGGAGGCGGGCCTGTCCGTCTTCGTGGTGACGCGGGCCGGCCCGCATCAGCCGGCGATCGAGGAGACGGGCGCGCGCGTCCTCGCCCTCGGGGAGGAGGGCTCGGGCCTCAACCCGATGACGGCGGGCTATGCCGCCGGACAGCTCGCCGCGACGCTGAAGGGGCTGAAGGCCGACATCCTCCACGCGATCGGCCCGCGCGGCATCCTCGTCGGTGGCACGGCGGCGGCCATGGCGGGGGTCGGAGCCCGGATCTACACGCCCGCGGGCTTCGGGGCGCTGGGGCGCCGGGACGGCGCGGCCGGGCGCCTGGCCCGGGCCGGCTTCGGCCGCCTGATGCGGGGGCCGCTCGCCACGGGCCGGACCCGGTTCCTCCTGGAGGATCCGGAGGAGGCGCGCACGCTCGGCCTCGACCCCCTCGACACGGGCGTGACCCTGCTGGCGGGCGGCGTTGCCGGGGCGGAATCCGCCGCCGCGATCGGCCGGCTCTACGC
The DNA here is from genome assembly GCF_031457035.1 of Methylobacterium sp. BE186. Lineage (NCBI taxonomy): Bacteria > Pseudomonadati > Pseudomonadota > Alphaproteobacteria > Hyphomicrobiales > Methylobacteriaceae > Methylobacterium > Methylobacterium sp. BE186. Next base: position 386,354 of record NZ_JAVDVV010000001.1, on the reverse strand, counting down.
GGCGCTGCTGAGCCCATGAACGCCGCGCTCCGGCCGGAGGAGGCCCTCGCCTTCATCCGGGCCGAGACGCGCCTGCGGCCGGTGCCGCACGCCCCCGAGATCCGCCTCCACGTCGCCGACGAGGCCACCGTCCTCTGGCAGCGGACCGAGGAGGAACTCGCCGAGATCGGCCTGCCGCCGCCCTTCTGGGCCTTCGCCTGGGCGGGCGGGCAGGCGCTCGCCCGCTACATCCTCGACCATCCGGAGATCGCCGCCGGGCGGCAGGTGCTCGATTTCGCCTCGGGCTCGGGCCTCGTGGCGATCGCGGCGGCGCGGGCCGGGGCCGCGCACGTGACCGCGACCGACCTCGACCCCTTCGCGATCCCGGCGATCGGCCTCAACGCGGCGGCGAACGGCGTCGCCGACCGGATCACCGCGGTCGCGGCCGACCTCGTCGGCACCCAGCCGGGCGCGAGTCTCGTTCTCGCGGCCGACATCTTCTACGAGCGCGACGTCGCGGCCCGCGTCGGTGCGTGGCTCGCCGAACTCGACGCGGGCGGGGCCACGGTTCTGGTCGGTGATCCGGGCCGCTCCTACCTGCCGCGGGAGCGGCTGGAGATCCTCGCCACCTACGAGGTGCCGGTGACGCGGGCGCTGGAGGACGCCGAGATCAAGCGCTCCAGCGTCTGGCGCTTTCGTCGGCGCTAGCCGCCCCAAATCCTGCGCAGTCTATAATCCCTCCTGGCGCGTGCGCATCGTCACGCGTGGTCCGGGAATTGCTCCCTATATCAATCGCAAGCCTGGTCACTCGACTACAGGTAGAACAAAGAACAGTATTTCACGGAAAGGATGTCATGAAAAATACGTTGGCCACCCTGTTGACCGCCGCCGCCCTGGGTCTCGCCGCCACGTCGGCGCACGCCTTCACCGACGACGCCTACCGGGCGCCCGCCCCTCATTTCGACGTCGAGACCACCGGCTCCCTCGGCGTGCATGACGGCCCCTTCTACGAGAGCTGCCCGCGGAGCTCGGCCTCGGAGGGCAATGCCAACCAGCAGACCCGGCCCGTGAAGCAGTACGGGCAGACCTCGGGCGGCTACCGCTGCTGATCGAGAAGGAGAGAACCGGATGCTGAAGGCGTTCAACTACTTGATGATCGGGGTCTTCGCCTGCGGCCTCGTCGCCACCGTGGTCGGCTCGGCGAACGTGCTCCTGGCGCCTTAGCCGCTCTGCCCGCGGATCGGGCCGCCCCGTCCGGGACCGGGACGGATTGGGAGACAACGGGATCCGGGGCCGCCGCACGCGGCGGCCCTTGTCCATGTGTACGGGGGGCCGACATCCCTATCTGGGACATTCCGTCCCGGCCCGCCCCTTGCAATCCGGGCGTTAGGTTCCCGTATGAACCTCACGGCCCGGCTCTCGCGCGGGCCCGCCCGCGCCCCGACCCGGCCGGGACGGCGAACCGAAGACCGGAGACGAAGCCCCGTGTCCCTGCCCCGCGTCGTCGCCTTCTCCGCGAGCTCCAACCGGCCCTCGCGCACCCGCGGCCTCGTGGAGGCGGTGGCCGCGGAGCTCGGCCGGCACCGCCGGATCGACCTGCGGATCTACGACCTTCTCGATGCCGGTCCGGGCATCGGCGTGACGACGCGCGAGGCCCTGCCGCTCCCGGCCGCCCGCATCGTCGAGGCGATCGAGGGGGCGGACGCGCTCATCGTCGGGACGCCGGTCTACAAGGGCTCGTATTCGGGCCTGTTCAAGCACATGCTCGACTTCGTGGAGCCCGAGCACATGGTCGGCAAGCCGGTGGTGCTCACGGCGACGGGCGGGGGCCTGCGCCACGCGCTCATCGTGGAGCATTCCCTGCGCCCGCTGTTCGGCTTCTTCGCCGCCCACATCGCGCCGACCTCGGTCTATGCGGGCGGGGCGGAGATGGAGGATTGCGCCGTGGCCGATGCCGGCGTCGCCGAGCGCGTCGCGGCCGCCGGGCGCGAACTCGCCCTCCTGATCGAGGCTGCCGCCCTCGGCCCGAAGCTGCCGCGGGCCGCGCCGGCGGCCTGAGGCCGGCCTCCAACCGAGCGAGCGGATCGCCTCACTCGATCCGCACCACCACGCTGTCGCTGCCGCCGGCCGCGTCCATCACCGAGATCCGGGCAAAGCCCGCCCCCTCCGGCCGCCACTCGGACTGGCGGCGCGCCCCGGACGTCACCGGCAGGCTGTCCACGAGCCAGGTCAGGGGCGGCACGCCGCCGAGCGCCTTGAGGGCGAGGGCCGCCGGGCTGCCCGCCTCGGACAGGCCGAGATCGATCCGGGCACCGTCCGGCGGGTAGGCGATCTTGAGGGGCGCGCTGAGCGTCGCGGCGAGGGTCTTCGGCCCGTCGCGCCGGATGTGGCGCAGCGGCGGCGGCAGGCCGGCGCTCGTGGTGACGAGCGCCTCGCGGGGCTGGGCCAGCGGCTCCGGCTCGCCGCCGTAGCGGGAGAACGCGTCGAACAGGATGGGCGCCGCCACGAGCCGCCCGACGAGGCCCGCCACCGCCGCCCCGTCCGGCCGCCCGACCCAGACCGCGATCGTGACCCGCCGGTCGAACCCGGCCGCCCAGGCGTCGCGATAGCCGTAGGAGGTGCCGGTCTTGTAGGCGATGCGGTTCGGCAGGGCGTTCTCGGGGGGAGCCGCGCCCCGCAGGATGTCGGCCACGTACCAGGCGGCGACCGGATCGGCGACCGGCATGCCCGGGGACGGGCCGCGCGTCTCAGCGGGGTCGAGGCGGCGCACGAGGTCCGGCACGGCGCTCCCGCGCGCGAGCCCCGCATAGAGGCGGGCGAGGTCCGTCAGCGTGATGCCGAGGCCGCCGAGCGCCACCGGGAGCCCCGGCGCCGCATCCCGCGGCAGGGCGATTCCGGCGCCCGCCGCCCGCAGCCGGGCGACGAAGCGGGCGGGCCCGAGCGCCTCCGTCAGCTCCACTGCCGGCACGTTGAGGGAGAGCTGGAGCGCCCGGCGCGCCGTCACCGTGCCCTGGAAGGTGAGGTCGAAATTCTCGGGCGCGTAGGTGGCGGCGAAGCGCGAGGGGCGGTCGTCGAGGAGCGTCTCGGGGTGCGCGAGCCCGTTCTCGAAGGCGAGCGCGTAGATGAAGGGCTTCAGGGCCGAGCCCGGCGAGCGGATCGCCGCCGTCATGTCGATGGCGCCGCGCCGGGACGCGTCGAGATAGCCCGCGCTGCCCACATGCGCGAGGACGGCGCCCGTGCGGTTGTCGATCGCGAGGATCGCGGCCGAGAGGTCCGGCCCGGCGGAGGCCGCCCGCTCGGCCGCCAGCGCCTCCAGGCTCGCCTGCAACCGCCCGTCGAGGGAGAGCCGCAGCACCCGCGTCCCGGGCTCGGCCGCCACCGCCGCCTCGGCCGCGTGCGCGGCGAGCATCGGGAAGGGCCGGCGGCCCGTCGGCACGGGCTCCGCCTTGGCGGCCTCGGCCTCCGCCTGCGTGATGAGTCCGCGCCGGCCCGCGATGTCGAGCACCCGGTCGCGGGCGCGGCGCGCGGCCTCCGGCGCGCGGTCGGGCCGGCGCGCCTCGGGGGATTGCGGCAGCGCCACGAGGAGCGCGGCCTCGGCGAAGGAGAGGCGGGCGGGCTCGCGCCCGAAATAGGCGAGGCTCGCCGCCCGCAGGCCCTCGACGGCCCCGCCATAGGGGGCGAGCGCGAGGTAGAGGTCGAGCACGCCGGCCTTGCCGAGCCGCCGCTCCAGCTCGACCGCCCGGACCATCTGGCGGAGCTTCTGCGCGAGGGAGCGCTCGGTGCGCGGCTCGACGAGGCGGGCCACCTGCATCGACAGGGTGGAGCCGCCCGACACGATGCGCCCGTGCGTGAGCCACTGAGCCGCCGCCCGGAGGATCGCGGCGGGGTCGATGCCCGGATGGCTCGCGAAGCGCCGGTCCTCGTATTCGGTCAGCATGGCGAGCATGCGCGGGTCGACGCCCGCGGCCGAGAGCGGCAGCCGCCAGCGCCCGTCCGCGGTGGCGAAGGGGCGCAGGAGCCGCCCGTCCCGGTCGAGCACGATCGTGGAGCGCGCGGCCGCCTGCGTCAGGTCGAGGGGCGGCAGGGCGGCGGCGTAGCGCCAGAGGGCGAGGGCGGCCCCGAGAGGCAGGAGGAGGGCGAGGGCGAGGGCGATCCGCCTCGCGGTGCGCCGGCCGCGGCGCGGGTCCCCTCTCGTTCCGAGAGGGGCAGGGTGAGGGGGGCAGGTCGTTCCGGAGAGGTCGCATCCCTCGCCCGGTCCGCCTGCGGCGGACGCGACCTCTCCCGGGCGGGAGAGGTGGGCGCCGCCCGCCCCGCTCATTTCGCCGCCCCGACCTCGATCGTGCCGAACCCGGTGCGGCCGTAGCGCTCGGGGCGGTACATGTCCTCGATCGTCGCGCCCGGATGCACGTAGGTGCCGGGCGAGACCGCCCGCACCGTGTAGGCCGCCGTGAAGAAGGCGGATTGGCTCGGGCTGCGCTCATAGGCCGCCACGAAGCGGTCGTCGCGGAACTCGGTGTGGACCGGCTGCACCTCGCTCTTGGCGAAGGCGAGGCCGGAGAGCGCGTCCGCGTCGAGGAGCTTCGGGTTGTCGATCTCGAGGCCGGCCGGCAGCCGGTCGACGAGGAGGAGGCGGCCGGCGCTCGCCTGCGCCTCGGTCACCTTCAGCACCACGACGAGCCGGTCGTTCTGGCGCAGGCCCCGGCCCGGGTCGACGGCCGTCCCGTCGAGGCGGTGATAGGTCCGCTCGATCGTGTAGCCCTGCGCGGCCGCGGGCTCGGGGCTCACCGGGTTGCCCGAGACGCCGACCGAGACCTGCACGGGCGCGCGACCCTCGTTGCGCAGCATCACGGGCTTCGCGTCGAGGGCGGCCTGCCGGAAGGTCCGGGCGAGGGCGCCGGGCTCGACCGCCCCGTCGACCGAGACGGAGAGCGCCTCCGATTCCTTGGTGAGGCCCGCGGCCGCGAGCACCATCCAGGCATTCTCCTGCGTGCTGGTGAGCCGCCCGCTCGCCCGCTCCTCGGCGAGCACGGCGCCGACGGGCTGAAGCGCCTCCCGCGTCAGGCCGGATTCGGCCGCGAGCGCCAGGAGGCCCGCCCCGTCGCGCAGGCGCGAGCCGTAATCGGCCCGGTAGGTCTTCGCATCGCGCTCGGCCTTGAGCGAGGTGAGCGCCGAGTCGAACGCCCTGCCCGCCCGCCCGCGGTCTCCGAGGAGCGCGAGGGCCGCCGCGATCTGGCCGCGCCCGAGCGGCGTCGAGAAGTCGCCGATCTTGGTGTCGGCGAGGTAGCGCAGATCCCCCATCACCGGGCGGCCGTTGCGGGCGAGCACGTAGGCCGCGTAGGCGATGTCCATGCCGCCCTCGCGCACCTCGGTGGTGTTGGCCACCGCGTTGCGCAGCCGGTCGAGGGCGGCGTTGAAGGCCGTCTGCGGCACGGCGAAGCCGCGCTCGCGGGCGCGGGTCAGGAAGTCGGTGACGTAGGCGTTGAGCCAGACGTCGCTCATGCCGCCCACCGACCACAGGCCGAAATCGCCGCTCGAATCCTGGCGCGAGAGGACGCGCTCGATCGCCTCGCGGACGCGCTGGTCCGCCTTGTCGTCGAGGGCGAGCCGGTCCATCGCCGCGAGGCGGTTGACGTAGAGGAGCGGCATCGCCCGGCTGACGACCTGCTCGGAGCAGCCGTACGGATAGCGGTCGAGGGCCTGGAGCAGGGCCGGCACGTCGAGGCCCGGCAGCACCGAGGCGGAGACCGAGACCGTGCCGGTGCCGGGCAGGATGTCGGCCAGGAGCGCCCCGTCGATCTGGAGACCCGCGCCGGGTGCCAGCGGGCGCAGCTCCCGCCGCACCAGGGCGCCGGTGCCCGGCGAGATGCCGAGCGCGAAGCTCTGGCCGATGCCGGCCTCCAGCCCCGGGCCCGACAGGGTGACGTCGAGCCGGGCGAGGCCGGGCCCGGCGGCGGTGAGCGGGATCGCCACCTCGGCCTTGGCGCCGGGCTCGAGCCGCACCGTCCGGCGCAAGGCCTCCGCCCCGACGAGGACGGGGCCGGCGAGGTCGAGATCGACCGTGTAGGCGCCGCCCGCTCCCTCGACGTTGTCGAGGGCGAGGAAGATGCGCGAGCGGTCGCCGACGTTGAGGAAGCGCGGCAGGGTGCCCGACACCACGACGGGGTCGCGGATGATGACGTCGGCCTGCGCCTGGCCCACGCGGCTGCCGCTCCAGGCGCTCACCATGACCCGGCCGGTGCCGTTGAAGGCGGGCAGCGGGAAGGTCACCTGCGCGGTGCCGTCCGCCCCCACCGTCACGAGGCCCGAATAGAGGGCGAGCGGGGCCTGGGTCGGGGGCGCTTCGGAGAGGCTCGCGCCGCCGTCGCCGCCCGAGCGGATGGCGCCGAGCGTCCCCTGCATGCCGTCGATCAGGTATCCGTAGAGGTCGCGGATCTCGGGGCCGAGCGCCTTCTGGCCGAAGAAGTGGTTGAACGGGTTCGGCGCCTCGTAGCGGGTGAGGTTGAGGATGCCGACATCGACGAGGGCCACCGTGACCCGCGCCTCCTCGCCGGGCGCGAGGTTGCCGACCCGGACCGGAAGGGTGAGGTCGCGCCGCGGGCGGGTCTTCTCGGGCGCCGCGACCGAGACGGCGAGGTCGCGCGTGTCCCGGTCGATCGCGAACCAGGCGAGGCCGAGCGCCCGGCCCGGCAGGCGCTTGGCCGCCTGGTCGAGGGGCCGGAACGCGCTCGCCACGAGATAGGCGCCCGCGCCCCATTCGGGCTTCACCGGGATCTCGACCACGGTGCCGCCCTCCGGCACCGCGACGTCGAGGATGTCGTGCACCCGGTCGCCGACGATGGCGAGGCTCGCGCGGCCTCGGAACTTCGGCGCGAGGCGCGCCCGCAGCCGCTCGCCGCCCGCGTAGGAGCCCTTGTCGAGGGTCAGGTCGAGGAGGTCCGGCACGTCCGCGGTCTCGCCGCCGCTCCAGCCGACGCTGAACGTCACGCTCGCGGTGGCCCCGGGCTCGCCCGGCACGCTCGCCTCCAGCCGGTACTTGCCGAAGGTGGCGGGCGCCACGATCCGGGCCGGCTCGTCGGCCTTGAGGTCGACCCGCCCGTCCGCCACTCGGCGCACGGATTTCACGGGCTCGAAGGACCAGCGCCCCTCCGCCCGGTACCATTGATAGGTCTGCTCCAGCCGCGACAGGGTCCAGGTCACCCCGGGCCGGGCGAGGCGCTGGCCCTCGGGCGTCGCCATCACGAGGTCGAAGCTCGCGATGCCGCCCTCGGGCAGGTCGCCGGAGAAGCCCTTCCGGATCGCCAGCACGGGGGCAGCCGGCAGGATCGGCAGGGTGAGGCTGCGGGAGAGCGCCCGCCCGCCGGGCTCGCCGACCTGCAGGGTGATCCGCGCCTCGAGCGGCCGGGGGGCGGCCGGCGCCTCGACCGGCACCGTGAGCGCCGCCGCGCCCTTCGCGTCCGTGGTGGCGCGCTCCCCGATCTCGGCGGTGGCCGCCTCGACGGCCTCGTCGTCGAGGCCGATCGCGTAGCCCTCGAGCCCCTTGATGCCGGAGGCCGCCGCGGCCTGCACCACGACGTTGCCCGAGACCTCGAGCCCCGCGCCCGGCGCCCCGTAGAGGTAGCGGGCGGAGACCGCGATCTCGGCGGGCTCCCCGCGCCGCAGGGCCGGCGCCTTCGGGGTGAGGCTCACCTCCAGGCGCTCGGGCACGTAATCCTCGACGAGGAAGCTCGCCTCGCCGATGGCGGGCGCCTTCGGGTCGGTGTGGGCGGAGACGCGCCACGTCCCGTGCATGGCGCCCGACAGGAGCGGCAGCGGCAGGGCGCGCCCGCCGAGACCCTGGTCCGGGACCTGCGCGCGGCGGTACTCGACGCCGTCCGGCCGCTTGACCACGAGGGTCAGGGGAAGGCCGGCCACCGCCTGCCCCCGCGCGTCCCGCAGGAGGGCCGTGAGCTGCACCGTCTCGCCGGAGCGGTAGACCCCGCGCTCGGGGAAGACGTAGGCGTCGACGGCGCCGGGCGCCGGGCGCCCCTTCACGCCCCGGTCGGTCAGGTCGAAGGCGGTCTGGGCGAGGTCGAGGAAGCCGTAATCGTCGCCGAGCTGCGCCACGACGAGGCCCGGCGCGATGCCGCCCTCCCCGCGGGCGAGGCCCGGATCGAAGGCGGCGTGGCCGGAGGCATCCGTCCGGCGGGTGGCCAGCACCTCGTTGTTGCGGGCGATCAGGCGGATCTCGGCGCCCGAGACGGCCTCGGCGCTCGCGAGCGAGCGGGCGAGGACGTGGACCCCGTCCCGGCCCTTGAAGGCGGTGAGCCCGAGGTCCGAGACGACGAACCATTGCGTCGCCTGCTGCTCGTAGCCGCCCTCCCCCTCCTCCGCGGGCGTCGCGGAGCCGGCGGGGCGGGCCATCATGATGTAGAGGCCGGGTTCGAGCTTGCCGACCGCCTCCAGGACGGGGAAGGCGGTGACGACCTCCTGGTTCGGCTCCGCCTTGGCCGTGTCGAGACTGCCCTTCCAGACCTGCACGCCCTTCTGGTCGGCGATGGCCCGGGCGGTCGAGCCGTTGAGCTGGCTCAGGAACTCCTCGGTGCGCAGAGCCGGCAGCAGGCCGCGGTCGCCGATGCGCAGCACCTCGACGTCGAGCCTGCCCGCATTGACCGACACGAGCGGCACGCCCGCCTGACCCGTGCGGGGCAGGACGTAATTGCGGCCGGTGAAGCGCACCTGGGGGGCGCGGTCGCGGACGTAGACCTCGTAATCGGCCGATTTCAATAGAATCTCGCCGACCGAGGAGGGCAGGCCCTCGCGCAGCACGAACGCGTAGCGCTGGCTGTGCTTCAGCCCCTCGACGCAGACCTGCTGGCCCTCCGCCGTCACGGCCGCGTTCGCCGCGCCGGAGACGGCGACGAAGGGCGTGAAGTCGGTCTTCGGGGCGAGCGTCTCCGAGAACTGGAAGCAGACCCGCGGGGCGGCCGCGTCCGAATCGACCTTGTAGTCGAGGATGCGGAACCCGTGCTCGGCCCGGACCTCCTCGTAGGCCTGCCGGACATCCGCGTCGTCGTTGAGGGCGAGGCTCGCCCGGTAGGCTTCGAGCGCCGGGCGCCACTCGGACTGGGTGCCGTAGGCCTCGGCGAGGAAGGCCAGCGCCGCGGCCTCATCGGGCGCGGTCTTCGCCCGCCAATACGCCTGGTAGGCGGCGGCGAGCGCCCGCTCGCGCAGCCGGTAGCGGGCGGCGTAGTCGCCGCCCTTCTGCTCGTCGTTGCCCAGCGCGTCGGCGGCGCGGGCGAAGGCCAGCCAGTTGCGCGCATCCGCGGGCTCGGCGGCCACCGCCGCCGTGAGCGGCGCGAGCGCCCCCTTCGCGTCGTCGGCCTCCAGGCGCGCCTCGCCCTCGGCCCGGGCCTGAGCGGCGGGCTTCAGGCCCTTGCCCGCCTCGCTCCTGAGGGCCGCCTCCAGGCGCACGCCGGAACTGGCGAGCGCCTCGCGCAGGAAGGTCTTCGGGGGGGCGGCCTTCGCGGTGCGCGCGGCCGGAGTCGACGGGGCCTGCGCGGCCGGAGTCGACGGGGCCTGCGCGGCCGGCGCCGATGGGGCCTGCGCGGCGGCGGGCCCCGCGGCCCCGGCCAGGAGGCCTGCGGCCAGCAGACCTTCGGCGAGGAGCGCCGCGGAGAGGCGGCCGATCCGGCGCCCGAGCCTCGAAGAACCCGCCATGATCCGCCTCGCGCGTCGGACACCCGGGCCGGCCTCGACGGGGCCGGCGATTCCTTGAGAGGCGCCGTCGAGGCGCGAGCGTAGCACTTGCGCGGGCGGCCGCAACGGCTGCGAAGGCCGCTCTCTCTTCGAAGAGCGGCGCGACGCGGCCAGGACATCCCCTGATGAAATCCGGTGCGGCCTCGGTCGTCGCGATCTCCCGACCGCTTCCCTGGCTTTCGCGGCCTCGCTCTGCCAAGCTCGGCGTGCATCCGGGGGCGGGCTCACATGACGCGGCGGGACGGTATCGGTTGTGGCATCCGGTCCGGCGCGGGCCTGATCGCGGCGCTGCTCGTCCTCGGTCCCGCGGCCGCGCAGGCGCCCCCTCCACCGGCCCGGCCGAAACCGGCCGCTCCGGCTCCCGCCGCGCCGGACCCCGCCTTCGAGGCCGCCAGGGCCGCCTTCGAGGCGCTGCCCGAGGCCGAGCGCAAGGGGCTGCAGGACGCCCTCGTCTGGACGGGCGACTACAACAGCGTCGTTACCGGCACGTTCGGGCGCCGCACCTTCGAGGCGCTGGCGAGCTTCCGGACCCGGGCCGGGGCGGGCGCCGAGGATCCCCTCGCGCCGCGCCTGCGCACCGCGATCCTCGCGGGCGGCGAGGCGGCGCGACGGAGCGCCCGCTTCACCGTCAGGCCCGATCCCGCGAGCGGGGCGGTGATGGGGGTGCCGGAGCGGCTGCTGGCGAAGCGCACCGCCATCCCCGGCGGCAGCCGCTGGCAGAGCGCGGACGGGCGGGTGACCCTGGAAAGCCGCTCGTTCGGGACCGGGGAGGCGAGCCTCGACGCCCTCTTCGAGCGGGCCACGAATCCGGGGCCGGACCGGAAGGTCACCTACAAGCTGAAGCGGCCGGACTTCATCGTCGTGACGGGGGAGACGGGGGCGGGAAGGTCCTACATCCGCTACGCCGCGGGCGAGGCCGGCATCCGCGGCTTCACGATCGGCTACGACAAGGCGCTCGCGGGCGAGGTCGACCGGCTCGTGATCGCCATCGCCAACGCCTTCATCCCCTTCCCGGAGGCGGCATCCCCCACGGCCCAGGCCGTCGCGGCGGCACCGGCCGCTCCGCCGCCATCACAGGCCCGCGAAGCCCCGCCGGCCGCCCCGGCGGCCCCTGTCGCCACCACGAGCCTCGCCACCACGAGTCTCCTCGCCGCCACGGGTCTCGCCGTCGCGCCCGGCCGCGTCCTCACGGCCTCGGCCCCGCTCGAAGGCTGCGTCGCCCCCCGGATCGGGGGGGCGCCCGCCCGCATCCTCAGGAGCGATCCGGCCCGCGGCCTCGCGCTCCTCGAAGCCGGCGCGCTTCCGGGGCCTGTCCTGCCTCCGGCCCGCCCGGACCCGGCCGGGCCGGACGACGCGCTCGGGGTGATCGGGGCGGGGGCGGGCGGCACCACGCTGGCGCCCGGCACGGGCAGCGCCGCGGGCGTGATCGCGCCGCTGCAGCCGGGGGCGGCGGGCGCCCCCGCGATCGACCGGTCCGGGCGGCTCGCCGGCCTGGTCGCCCGGTTTCCCGCCTCGCCGCGCCTCGTCGCGGGCATCGTGCCGCCGACGAGCTATCCGCTGGTGGCGGGCTCCGCCGTCGCGGCATTTCTCGCCGAGAACGGCCTTCGGCCGGGCGCGGGGTCCGGCGCAGGGCCGGACGGCGCGGCGGCGAGCCTCGGCGCCGCCGCCGCGCCGGTGGCGAGCGCCGTCGTGGCGATCACCTGCCCGCGCTGAGCCGCGCCGTCAGACCCGGCCGGTGACGAGGAGCACGATCAGGATGATGACGAGCAGGCCGCCGAGGCCGAAGCTCGGGCCCCGGTAGGCGCCGCCGCCGAGGAAATTGCCGCCGCCGAGGACGATCAGGATCAGGATGATGAGGAGGATGGTGGTCAGCGTCATGGAAAGCGGTCTCCGCGGCCCGCGAGGCGCGAGCTTGACCGTTCCAACGTCGCAGGGATGATTTCTGTTCAAGCTTCGTGTGAAGCCTCAACAGAAATCGTCTTTTTCGCTCAGGCGCGCCAGTCCGGCAGCGGGTCCGCGGGTGCCGAGAGCCAGTCCGGGACCGGCAGGCCCCGCTCCGTCAGGAAGGCGGGGTTGAACAGCTTCGAGGCGTAGCGGGCCGCGCCGTCACACAGGATGGTCGCGATCGTGTGGCCGGGACCGAGTTCGCGGGCGAGCCGGATCGCCCCGGCCACGTTGATGCCCGACGAGCCGCCGAGCGACAGGCCCTCCTCGCGCATCAGCCGGAACACGATCTCGAGCGCCTCCCCGTCCGGGATGCGGAAGGAGAGGTCCGGCCGGAACCCGTCGAGGTTGCCCGTCACCCGGCCCTGGCCGATCCCCTCGGTGATCGAGGAGCCCTCGGCCTTGAGGGTGCCGGTCGTGTAATAGGCGTGGAGCGCCGAGCCCTCGGGGTCCGAGAGCGCGATCCGCACGTCGGGATTGCGGGCCCTGAGGGATTCCGCGACGCCGGCGAGCGTCCCTCCGGTGCCGGCGGCGCAGACGAAGCCGTCGATGCGCCCCTCCGTCGCCGCGTGGATCTCGGGGCCGGTCCCCTCGGCATGGGCGCGGCGGTTGGCGACGTTGTCGAACTGGTCGGCGAAGAAGGCGCCGGCGGGCTCCGTGGCGGCGAGCCGCTCGGCGAGGCGGCGGGCGACGTGGACGTAGTTGTTCGGGTTGGCGAAGGGCACGGCCGGCACCTCGACGAGGCGGGCGCCCGCGAGCCGCAGGGTCTGCTTCTTCTCCTCCGACTGGGTCTCGGGGATGACGATGAGCGTGCGGTAGCCGCGCACGCTCGCCACCAGGGCGAGGCCGATGCCGGTATTGCCCGCCGTGCCCTCGACGATGGTGCCGCCGGGCCGGATCAGCCCGCGCGCCTCCGCGTCCTGCACGATGGCGAGGGCCGCCCGGTCCTTCACCGAGAGGCCGGGATTCAGGAACTCCGCCTTGCCGAGGATGGTGCAGCCGGTCTCCTCGGAGGCGCGGCGCAGGCGGATGAGCGGCGTGCCGCCGATGGCGGCGAGGACGTCGGGTCGGGGATGGGTCAGGCTCGTTTCTCCGAGATCGTGGCGGGCGGCGGAACGGGCCGCCCGAGCCGCCGCGCCGCGGCGATCCACGTGTCGATGGCATCCGCCACGTTCGCCTCGACGCTATCCCAATCGTCAGCGTCCGACGTGCAGCCGGGCAGATCCGGAACAGTGGCGATCAGGTATCCACCCTCCTCGGGAGGAGCCCGGCCGATCTCCACAAAGTAGTCACGCACCAGCATCTTGCGCCCCTCTTACCGCATCCACGAAGGCGACGAAGGCCCTGATGTAATGGGGTCGCACCGGCCTGCGAGCCGGCACGGTCAGGATCGCCGCCTCGCTCGGATGCGAGAGGTCGTAATGTGACCCCCGGGCCGGGGGAACGCAATCGATGCCATAGGCCCGGCAGATCATGGCGATGTCCTCGATCGTCCAGTCTCCGACCGGGTTCCGGCGCATCCGGTCGAGGCGCTTCTCGGCCTGTCCCACGCCGGATCGCTCCCCCGAATCGCGTGTCTGATCTGGGACGATCGTCTCATGGTCGCGCCGTTCCGCAAGGCCGCTCAGGCGAAGACGTAGCCCCCGTTGATGCGCAGGCCCACCGGGCGGCCCGCGGCGTAGCGGTCGCCGTCGAAATCCTCCACCACGACGAGGCGCCCGTCCGGCCGCTCGACCTCGACCCGCTGGCGGCCCTGGCTGCGGTGGGAGGCGCGCACCGTGCCGGAGAGATGCGCCTCGGCCGGATCGACGAACTGGAGCTGCCAGGGCCGCACGTAGAGCCGCGCCGGGCCGATCACCCCGCGGGGCGCGACGGCGGGCGTCGGCCGCCCGTCCACGAGGACCCGCTCGCCCTCGACGATGGCCTCGAACTCGACCGAATCCCCGAGGAACTTCAGCACCGTGGCCGAGGCCGGCCGGTCCTGCACCTCGTCGGGGGTGCCGACCTGCTCCAGGCGGCCCTTGTCGAGGACGGCGACCCGGTCGGAGAGTTCGAGCGCCTCGTCCTGGTCGTGGGTGACGAAGATCGTGGTCTGGCCGGTGCGGTCGTGGATCTCGCGCAGCCAGCGGCGCAGGTCCTTGCGCACCTGCGCGTCCAGCGCCCCGAAGGGCTCGTCGAGGAGGAGCACCCGGGGCTCGACGGCGAGCGCCCGGGCGAGCGCGATGCGCTGGCGCTGGCCGCCCGAGAGCTGGGACGGGTAGCGGTCGGCGAAGCCCGACAGCTTGATGAGGTCGAGGAGGTCGCCGACGCGTTTGCGGATCTCGGCCTTGCCCGGCCGCTCCGAGCGCTTCCGGGCGTTGAGCCCGTAGGCGATGTTGTCAGCCACGCTCATGTGCTTGAACAGGGCGTAGTGCTGGAACACGAAGCCCACCGCCCGCTGCTGCACCGGCAGGCCGGTGGCGTCGTCGCCCCCGAACAGGACGCGGCCGCGGTCGGGGAAGTCGAGCCCCGCGATGATGCGCAGGAGCGTCGTCTTGCCCGAGCCCGAGGGGCCGAGGAGGCCGAGCAACTCGCCCGCCCGCACGTCGAGGTGGAAATCGTGCAGGACGGCCGCCGTGTCGAAGGTCTTCGACAGGCCCTCGACCCGGATCGCCGTGGATCCGGCCCGGTCCAGCGCGCCGCTAGTGCCGGCCGCCGGCCGCGAGGTCCCCGGCGTAGCGCCATTCCAGGACGGATTTGATGACGAGGGTGACGAGGGCGAGTCCGGCGAGGAGGGAGGCGACGGCGAACGCGCCAACGAAATTGTATTCATTGTAGAGGATCTCCACGTGGAGCGGGAGCGTGTTGGTCAGTCCGCGGATATGGCCGGACACCACCGAGACGGCGCCGAACTCGCCCATCGCGCGGGCATTGCAGAGGAGGACGCTGTACAGGAGCCCCCAGCGGATGTTGGGCAGCGTCACCGTCCGGAAGGCGTGCCAGCCGGAGGCCCCGAGGGTGAGGGCCGCCTCCTCCTCCGCCGTGCCCTGCTCCTGCATGAGCGGGATCAGCTCGCGGGCGATGAAGGGGAAGGTGACGAAGATCGTGGCGAGCACGATGCCCGGCACCGCGAAGATGATCTGGATGCCGTGCTCGATGAAGAACGCCCCGAACAGGCCCTGCGAGCCGAAGACGAGCACGTAGATCATCCCCGAGACGACCGGCGAGACCGAGAAGGGCAGGTCGATCAGGGTGATCAGCAGGCTCTTGCCCGGGAATTCGAACTTGGCGATGGCCCAGGCCGCCGCCACCCCGAAGACGAGGTTGAAGGGCACGCTGATCGCCGCGACCGTGAGCGTCAGGCGGATCGCGGAGCGCGCGTCGGGCTCCGCGAAGGCCTCGAAATAGGCCGCCCAGCCGCGGGCCAGCGCCTGCGCGAAGACGGTGAGCAGCGGCAGCACCAGGAACAGCGCGAGGAACAGGATCGCGATGCCGGTGAGCAGCCAGCGCACGCCCCGCCCCTCGGAGATGACGCTGCGCGGGCGGGGCGCGGCCGCCGCTTCGAGCGTGATGCCCTCAGACATAGCCGAACCTCCGCCGGCTCCAGGCCTGGATCAGGTTGATGACGAGCAGCGTCAGGAACGAGATCCCGAGCATGATCGTGGCGATGGCGGCCGCCCCCGCGTAGTCGAACTCGGAGAGCTTGATGACGATGAGGAGCGGCGCGATCTCGGAGACGAAGGGGAGGTTGCCCGCGATGAAGATGATCGAGCCGTACTCCCCGACGCCGCGGGCGAAGGCGAGCGCGAAGCCCGTCAGCACCGCCGGGATCAGGGGCGGCAGCACCACCCGGGTCAGCGTCAGCAGGCGCTTGGCCCCGAGGGTGGCGGAGGCCTCCTCGACCTCCTTGTCGATCTCGGCGATCAGCGGCTGCACCGTGCGCACGGCAAACGGCAGGCCGATGAAGACCATGGCGATGAAGATCCCGATCGGCGTGTAGGCCGCCTGGATGCCGACCTTGGCGAGCTGCGCGCCGACGAGCCCGTTCGGCGCGTAGAGGGAGGCCAGCGCGATGCCGGCCACCGCCGTCGGCAGGGCGAAGGGCAGGTCGACGGCGGCGTCGACGATCCGGCGGCCGGGGAAGTCGTAGCGGGTCAGCACCCAGGCGACGACGAAGCCGAACACCGAGGCCGTGAGCGCCGCGAGCAGCGACACCCCGAAGCTGAGGCGCAGGGCGCTCGCCACCCGCGGGTCGCGGGCGACATCCCAGATGCCGGACAGGCCGAGGCCCGACGCCCGCGCCACCAGGGCGGCGAGCGGCAGCAGGACCACGAGGCTGAGGCAGGTGAGCGCGTAGCCGAAGGTGAGCCCGAAACCCGGGATCACGCTGGGACGGCGGAAGTGGAACCGCCGAGGAGGCGTCGCGACCATGGGAAGACCCTCAGCGCCCGGCTTTGCTCAGTTGGTCGAACAGCCCGCCGTTGTCGAAGTTCTTCTTCTGGATGTCGTCCCAGTTGCCCTGCAGATCCTCGATCTTGAAGAGCTTAACGTCCGGCAGGAAGGCGAGATCCGCCTTGTCCGCCGCCTCGCGCTTGAGGGGACGGTAGCGGTGCTTGGCGAAGATCGCCTGCGCCTTGTCCGTGTAGAGGAAGGCGAGATAGGCCTCGGCCGCCTTGCGGGTGCCCTTCCGGTCGACGTTGGCGTCGACGAGGGCGACCGGCGGCTCGGCGTAGATCGAGGTCGGCGGCACCACGATGTCGAACTTGTCGGCGCCGAATTCCTGCAGGACGAGGAAGGCCTCGTTCTCCCAGGTCGGCAGCACGTCGCCGAGCCCGCGCTGGGCGAAGGTGACGGTGGAGCCGCGCGCGCCCGTGTCGAGGATCGGCACGTTCTTGTAGATCTGGCCGACGAAGGCGTTGGCCTTCTCGACATCCTTGTCCTGGTTGTAGGCGTAGCCCCAGGCGGCGAGGAAGTTCCAGCGCCCGCCCGCCGAGGTCTTCGGGTTCGGCGTGATCACCTTCACGTCGGGCTTGCCGAGGTCGTTCCAGTCCTTCACGCCCTTCGGGTTGCCCTTGCGGACGAGGAACACCACCGTGGAGGTGTAGGGCAGGCCCTGGTTCGGCTGCTTGTCGCGCCAATCGGCCGGGATCTTCTTCGTGAGCTTGACGATGGCGTCGATGTCGGAGGGGATGCCGAGCGTCACCACGTCGGCATCGACCCCGTCGATCACCGTGCGGGCCTGCGAGCCCGAGCCGCCGTGGGAGGCGCGCACCGTGATGGCCTCGCCCGTCTTCGCCTTCCACTCCTCGGCGAAGGCCGCGTTCACCTCCCGGTAGAGTTCCCGGGTCGGATCGTAGGACACGTTGAGGAGCGCCGTCTCGGCGAGGGCCGGGGACGCGAGGCCGAGCGCGGGCGCGAGGCAGGCCGCGAGCAGGAGGCCCCGGATGCGGTGGACCGGGCGTGCGGCTCTCGTCACAGGCATCTGCATCGTGTCGTCCTCTGGAAACGTCGGGGCCGGGGGATGCGCGACGACGATCCGGTCGCTGCACCGCACGGCACGCCTCAGCTTGTCGTTCGTTTTATCGAACATTGTCAAGCCGCGGAGGCGGGGCCTCACGCGACGACCTTCCCCGAATACCCATCATATCAGAGCGTATCAGAGACTGCCTTCTCTTATGTGGTCCGACCGGAGAACAAATTTATCGCAAGGCCGATGTTCTATAGAAAGAACACTTCGGAGATCTGCGTGCTTCGCCGCCCTCTCATGACGGGACAAGGGCCGGCACAGGCCCGCACCGGCCGGGTCACCGACCTGCCGGTTGCTGCACTGCGGTAGACATCGGCCGGTCGTCTCGACCTGTGGTTGCGTTTCCGGCAATGCAATCGAATCGGCCGTGCAGGGGCGCTTCCTCAGGCCGCGGACCGGGTGTTCGGCGCGCTCCCCGGGGCAGGAATCCACGCAGGAATCCGCCGCCCTCTCGGCGGCCCAGCCGAGGCGGGATCGCGGAACCCGGGACCGCGGGGCGTCCGCGTGGAGCGAACCCTTGGAGCAGACTCTTGGAGCGTCCTCGCGGGTCGTTTCAGACCGGGAGGTAGCCCGCGTCCCTGAGGGCGGCCTCGACCGCCTCGAACAGGCCCTCGTCGATCGCGTCCGCGGCGAGGGGGTCCGCGTCGGAATCGTCCGCGAGGTCGTCGGCGCCGGGAGCGGCGCCGAGCGGCGGGAGACCGGTGCGGAGCGCGTTGAGGCCGAACAGGCTGGAGGCCGCGCTCAGCGCTTCGCCGATCGTCACCAGAGCCATCGCTTCCTCCGGGGTCAGGGCCGCGGTCGCGCGGCGCGCAACCGCGGCCACACTGTCCCGGTTCGGCACAGGAGGCAAGCGGCGGCGGGCAAGCGTGGCCGTCCTGCATCGCCGTCAACCTTATCGCGCACGAGATGGGGAAATCCGGCCGGTGTGGGCGCATCGTGAACCGGTTGCCCCTACAAGCACGGTGCACCGTACGGTGCCGCACCCCTGGCCTGACATCCGAGCCGAGCCCCAGACGCCATGACCGTGATCGCCCTCGTCCTTGCCGGCAACCTCATGCTGGCCGGCCTGTTCTCCCTCGTCGCCGTCGCGCTGGATTGACGCCGGGCTGCCGCGCCCGGCCCGCGATCAGCCGCCCTCGGGCCCGGCCGCGAGGACGAAGTGCCGGGTCAGCCCGAGGGGGCGGTGGACGCCGCGCGGCTCGCTCAGGAAGGGCAGGCGCGGCCCCGGTCTCGGCAGCACCCTCAGCCGCCACCGCTTCTCGTCGATGAAGCGGAAGCTCAGCCGGCCCGGCCCGTCGATGGCGGGATCGCGCCACGCGCCGGTGGCGTAGGCGCCGCCGAGCCGGGCGGTGTCGAGGATGCGCAGGGCCGGATCGGTCAGCGTGATCGAGAGCGCGTCCTCGAAGGGCACGTCGTCGGTCAGGAAGAAGAGATAGCCCGGGATCGGATCCTGCGCGTCGAGCATCGCGACCGCTTCGAGCACGAGACCCTCGACCTCGCCGGCGGCCCCTGCCACCGCGACCGAGCTCCGGCCCGGCTGCGCGGGGCCGAGGACCGCGTGGCGGACCCGATCGGTGCCGAGGAAGCGCATCGGTCAGAACAGCAGGCCGACGCCGAGGGCGGCCGCGGTGCCGCCGACGAAGGCGCCGATCGTGACGCAGACGGGCGCGCCGGGCCCGCAGGCGAGGCCGGCCAGGGCTCCCCCGGCGGCCCCACCGGCGATGCCGCCGCCGAGGATCGCCCCCTCGCGGCGCGCGGCCGCCCAATGGTCCGGGTCGGTGCCGATGTTGTAGACGGCGACCGCGACGGAGACGACGAGCAGGGCGCGCCCGGCCCGGGAGATCCCGCGCATCATCCCGGTCACGCGCGGGTTGGAGCGCCCGGCCGAGTCCACGATCTCGGCGAAGACCTGGTTGCGCTGGCTCACGTCGAGCCGGTTGAAATCGGCGCGCTCGCCGAAGAGCCGCACCGTCTTCCGGGCGATCAGCTCGTTGAGCGTCAGCCCCTCGCGCTTGAGCTGCTCGGCGAAGGCGCGGCCGACCGGCGTGCTGCGCGAGCGGATAATCTCCATGGTGGCGTTGCGCAGGCCCCGCGCGCGCTCGGCCGCCGCCTCCCAGGTCAAGCGGCCCTGCTGGACGTCGGCCCGCATCTCGGCGGCGAGTCGGCTGATCAGCCGGTCGTAGGTCGCGCGGGCCTGAGCGTCGATCACCATGTGGGCGCCGGCGGCGGCGATGTCGGCCCGCAGGGCCTCGATGGCACGCTCGAAGGCGTAGGCCCTCGAGGCCGTCCGGTCGCTCGTCGCGCCTGCCGCCATGTCCTCAACCGCCCTGCCTTCGTGACGCGACGGCGGCAGGATAGGCGGATCGTGCGCCGCTCACAAAGCGCCCTCGCTCAATATTCCGTCGAGGGAGGCGCGACGATCTCGGGCCGGCGCAGGAATCGGGCGAGGACGGCTTCGAGGCGCGGGCTCGCGGGGGCCGAGAGCGCGTCCGCGTAGAAGGCCTGCAGGCTCAAGCCGAGATGGCGGCGCACGCCGGCGCTCAGCGTCGGGCGCCGCGCCTCGGGCTTCCGATCCGTCGGCATCTTGAGCATGGCCCCGGCCCGTCCTGAGAACCCACGTCGGCGCAGGATGGCCCGGGCATGGTTAACGCCCCGTAACCGGGCGAGCCCGGAGGTGGGGGGCGACCCCCGCGACTCCGGCATTTACTGTATTCGTCAACACTTTCAGCTCTTCACCATATTCCGCTGTTCGGCTTGAAGCAGCACAGTCCCACTCTTACCGTTCTGGAATGGAGTTTTCGAGGATTTCAGGATGTCTGCACGGCTCATCATCATCGAAGCCATCGAACAGGTTGCGGCGGAGCAGGAGAAGGTTCTCGCTCCCCTGACCGACGACCTCGTGCTGCTCGAATCCGGCCTCGATTCGCTCTGCTTCGCGATCTTGGTGAGCCGCCTGGAGGACGAGCTGGGCACCGATCCCTTCACCGCCTCCGAGGAGATCGAGTTTCCGGTCACCCTCGGCGATTTCGTGGCCCTCTACGCGGCTGCGCAGGTCGATGAAGCGGCCTGAGCCGCGCTCGCTGCGCGAGGCCCTCGCGCGCGGCACGAGCGCGCCGGGCGCGCCACGTCGGCTCGAGGGGATCGCGCACGGCGTCGCGCTGCCCGACCTCCTCGACCTGAGCTGCCTGAACGGCGACGTCGGCGGGCAGCGGGTCCTCCTCGTCATGGGGGACCAGTTCCTCGCCGGGCTCGCGCTGATCGCCGTCGACGGCCTCGCCGAGGCGGTGGTGCTGTGCCCGCCCGACCTCGCCCCCGAGCACCTGCCCGTGATCGCGGAGCGCGCGGGCGCGACCTGCCTCCTGACCGACCGGCCGCGCTCCGCCCTGCCGGGCCTCGACGCCCTGCCGCTGATCGACTGCGCCTGGCCGCCCGTGCCCGCGGCCCGCGAGCCCGAATTCGAGCGGGCGACGGAATGGCTGCTCCTCACCTCCGGCACGACCGGCGTGCCCAAGCTCGTGCGCCACGATCTCGCGGGGCTGACCGCCGCGATCCGGCCGCGCCCCGTGGGGGACGCGCCGCCGGTCTGGGCGACCTTCTACGACATCCGGCGCTACGGCGGCCTGCAGATCTTCCTGCGCGGGATCCTCGGCGGCGGCTCCCTCGTCCTCTCGGGCGGCGCGGAGCCGGTCTCGGACCATCTCGCCCGGCTGTGGCGCCACGGCGTCACCCACGTCTCGGGCACGCCCTCGCACTGGCGGCGCGTGCTGATGAGCCCGGCCCGGGGCCTGATCGCCCCCGCCTATCTGCGCCTCTCGGGCGAGATCGCCGACCAGGCGGTGCTCGACGGCCTGCGCGACGCCTATCCCGGCGCCTCGATCGGCCACGCCTACGCCTCGACCGAGGCCGGGGTCGGCTTCGAGGTCACGGACGGGCTCGAGGGCTTCCCGAAAGACTTCGTCGGCCGGCCCGGCGAGGTCGAGATGCGGGTCGTCGACGGGTCGCTGCGCATCCGCTCCCGCCGCACCGCCTCGGGCTATGTCGGCTCGGACGGGCTCGCGCTCGCGGATGCCGAGGGCTTCGTCGACACGGGCGACATGGTGGAGGAGCGCGTCGTCGACGGGGCGGCCCGCTACCACTTCGTGGGGCGGCGCGGCGGCATCATCAATGTCGGGGGCCTGAAGGTGCACCCGGAGGAGATCGAGGCGGTCATCAACCGGCACGCCCGGGTGCGGATGTCCCTCGTCGAGGCCCGGCGCAACCCGATCACCGGCTCGATCGTCCAGGCGAGCGTCGTCCTCGACGAGGGGGAGGATTCCGGCCCGCCCGAGGCGATCCGCCGGGAGATCCTCGCCGCCTGCCGGGCCGAGCTCAGCCCGCACAAGGTGCCGGCGCTCCTCAGGATCGTGCCCCGCCTCGACGTCACGGCCGCGGGCAAGCTCGCCCGGCGCCCCGCCTGAGCCGGGAGAGACCCCGATGCCCAACGTCCTCGTCACCGGCGGCAGCCGCGGCCTCGGGCTCGCCATCGCGACCCGGCTCGCCGCCTGCGGCCACGACGTGATCGCGGTGGCGCGGCGCGAATCCGAGGGGCTGCTCGCGGCGAGCGAGGCGGCGCGGGCGGCCGAGACCGGCTCGATCCGCTTCCGCGCGGCCGACCTCTCCGACATCGAGGCGCTGCCGGCGCTGGTGCGCGAGACCCGGCGCGCGTTCGGCACGCTCCACGGCCTCGTGAACAATGCCGGCCTCGGCACCGAGGGGCTGCTCGCCACGATGCAGAACCCGCATATCGAGGCGCTGATCCGGCTCAACACCCTCTCGCCGATCATGCTCACCAAGTTCGTGGTGCGGGGCATGATGGCGGACGGGGGCGGGCGCATCGTCAACGTCGCCTCGATCATCGCGGCGACGGGCTATTCCGGCCTCTCGGTCTACGCGGCGACCAAGGCCTCCCTCGTCGGCTTCACCAAGTCGCTCGCCCGCGAGGTCGGGCATCTCGGCATCACCGTCAACGCGGTGGCGCCGGGCTTCATCGACACGGAGATGACGGAGGGGCTCGGCGCGGAGGGCCGCGCGCGGATCGTGCGCCGCTCCGCGCTCCGCCGCCTCGCGGGCGCCGAGGACGTCGCCCACGCCGTCGAGTACCTGCTCGGGCCGGGCGGCCGCAACGTCACCGGCACGGTGCTGACGGTGGATGCGGGCAACACGGCCTGAGCCGGGCTCACCCGGGCCAGCGCGGCGCCCGCTTCTGCAGGAAGGCATCGATGCCCTCGGCGGCCTCCGCCATCATCATGTTCTCCGCCATCACCCGGCCCATCTCGGCATAGGCCTCCTCCAGGCCGAGCTCGACCTGGCGCGCGAAGGCCGCCTTGCCGAGGGCGACGACCCGGCGCGGCTTCTCCGCGATGGCCCGGGCCAGCGCGAGGGTCGCGGCCTCCAGCGCGTCGCTCGGCACCACCCGGTTGACGAGGCCGATGCGCAGTGCCTCCGCCGCCCCGATCGGCTCGCCGAGGAGCAGCATCTCGAGGGCCACCTTGCGCGGGACCGCCCGCGACAGCGCCACCATCGGCGTCGAGCAGAACAGGCCGATCTCGACCCCGGGCGTGGCGAAGCGCGCCTCCTCCGAGGCCACCGCGAGGTCGCAGGTCGCCACGAGCTGGCAGCCCGCGGCGGTGGCAATGCCGTGCACTTGCGCAATCACCGGCTGCGGCAGGCGGATGATCGCGATCAACGTTCGGGTGCATCGAGCGAAGATCGCCTCGACCGCCTCGCGGCCCGGATTCGCGCGCATCTCCCTGAGGTCGTGCCCCGCGCAGAAGGCGGGTCCCGCCCCCCTCAGGACGACGGCCCGCACCCCCGGATCCGCCCCGATCCCCTCGAGCGCCGCCAGCAGCGCCTCCATCAGCGCCAGCGACAGGGCATTGCGCGCCGCCCCCCGGTTCAGGGTGAGGATCGCGACGCCCTCCCGATCCTCCCGCAGGAGGAGGGGCGGCTCGGGGGAGGCGGCGAATGCGGCGGCAGACATCGGACGGCTCCGGGGCGGGCAGAACCCTCAGCCCCGAAGAGGTAGCATGCGGGCGTCGTGCGGTCGCGCCTCAGCCGACCACCTCGGCAAGCTCCCGCCCGATCGCCGCCAGGGCCGGCCTGCCCGCCGGGACGAGGCCGCCGAGGCCGTAGAAGAAGTGGATCATGCCCCGATGGCAGGAGTGGCGGACGGGCACGCCCGCCTCCGCGATGCGCGCCGCGTAGGCCGTGCCGTCGTCGCGGACGATGTCGTACTCGGCGGTGTGGATGATGGCCGGCGGCAGGCCGGCGAGGGAGGCCGCCCGGAGCGGCGACAGGCGTGGGTCGGCTAGGTCCAGGCCCGCGAGGCCGAGGGCCTCGACGTCGCGGGCGATCGTCGCCGCGTCGAGGAAGTAGCCGCTGGCGTAGTCGGCTCGGGAGGCCCCCTCCCCCACCCCGTCGAGGACGGGGCAGAGGAGAAGCTGTGCGGCGATCGCCGGCCCGTGCTCCCGCGCCTCCTGGGCAAGACGGGCCGCGAGCCCGGCCCCGGCCGAATCGCCGCCGACCGCGAGCCGCGCCGGATCGATCCCGAGGGCAGGGGCATGCGCGGCGACCCAGGCGAGGCTCGCGCGCGCGTCCTCGACCGCGGCGGGAAAGGGGTGCTCGGGGGCGAGCCGGTAGGCGACCGAGACGGTGCGGCAGCCGGAGGCGGCCGTCAGCGCCCGGCAAATCCCGTCATGGGTGTCGAGGTCGCCCGCGACGAAGCCGCCGCCATGGAAGAAGAGGAGCCCGGCGCTGAGGCCCGCCTCGGCGCCCGCCGGCGCGTAGAGCCGGGCGTGGAGGGGGCCGCCGGGGCCGGGCAGGATCAGGTCGCGGGTCTCGGCCGGCTCCGCCCCGCGGGCGGCGAGCCGGGCGAGGCTGCGCAGGGAGGCGCGCCGCCCGGCCACATCCGGCTCGGCCACGCCGCCCATGGTGATCATGTCGAGGAAGCGCCGGGCGTGCGGGTCGAGGGTCATGAGAGGCGTCAGAGCCGCAGGGCGGCGCGCACGCTCTCCGGCCAGCCCGCGACGTCGCCCCCATGGATGGCGAAGAGCGCCACCGCGAGCCGGTCCATGCCGAAGGCGACGCAGCCCGTATGGGCCGGCTCGCCCGCCGCGTCGCGCAGGTCCCAGGTCGTGCCGAAATGCTCGCGGTGGTAGTTGAAGCTCATGCAGGCCGTGCCCGCCGCCTCCCCGCGCAGGGGCACCAGCAGCTCGAATTTCAGCGACTGCTCCAGCTGGCTGAAGGCCATGATCTGCCCGACGCGGCCGAAGAACGGGTCGCTCGCCTGCTCGATCCGGTAGGGCAGGCCGAGGTCGTCGGCGAGCGCCGTGGCGCGGGTGATCCAGCGCTCGCGGAAGTCGCGCACCTGCTCCGGCGTGCCGATGCGGACATACTCGCGCATGCGGAAGGATTGCAGCCGGTCGAGATGCGGCGAGGGCTCGCGGCGGAAGCAGTCGCAGGCGACGTCGAAGCGGTAGCCGCCGGCCGGCACCGGCCCGCGCGCGGCGGCGATCGGGTAGACGGGGTAGCAGGCGGCCGGGGTCAGCACGAGATCGGCGGTCGCGAGCTCCGCCGTCCAGTCGCCGCCCGCCGCGTGCAGGTCGGCCGCCGCGCGGATCTCCGCCTCGCTGCCCTCGAGGCAGGAGACGCAGCCCAGCAGGTTCGGGAAGCTCTTCAGGTAGCCGTGGCGCTCCAGATGCGCCCGGCTCATCACCGGCGGGAAGCGGAACACCTCCGTCTCCGCGTCGCGCTTCGAGGAGATCAGGGCGGCGAGTGCCTCGACGACCGATTCGTAGGCGCCGGTGCGGGCGTAGACGCCCTGCGCGTTCATCGGCCGGAACATCGCGTCGAAGAGCGCGTCGAGCGGGTCCTGCGCCGGCGGCGCGGCCGGCACGTCCATGACCTTCATGTTCATGTGGGCGGCTCCTGTGAGCGATTTCCTGGCCGGTCAGTCCCGCAGGGAGGCGGCGACGGGGGACATCAGGGTGAGGGTGGAGAGGTTCGCCAGGATCCGGTCGTTGTGGATCATGACCGGCGCCGAGAGGATGTCGCGGAGCGCGCGACCGACGCTGAACGCGCCGTCCTGCCGGTAGCCCGCGAGGCCGTTGGCGCGCAGCGCGCTCGACACCGCGGCGACCGCGAGTTCCGAGACCTCGACCTTGAGCATCGTCAGCGTCGTCTGGACGTCGAGGGCGGAGAGGCGCGACGGATCCTCGCCCGCATCGGCGAACAGGTCGATCGCCTGGGCGATCAGGGCGCGGGCCTGGCGCAGGCTGGAGACGGCGCGGGCGTAGTGGACGGCGCCGGGCGGCGCCTGGCCTCCGGCCCCGCGGGCCGCGGTGCGGGTGAAGGCCTGGGCCTTGTCCACCGCGCCCGCCGCGATGCCGGCCCAGGCGCTCGACCAGAGGATGTGCGAGACCGGGGTCATGGTCTGGCCGTGGATCTCCTGGTAGCGCGCGGCGAGCACCTGCTCGGGTCTCGCGCGGGCGCGCAGCCGGAACCCCGCGCTGCAGGTGCCGCGCATGCCGAGCGTCTCCCAGCCGCTCAGGCGCTCCAGGGTGTAGTCCTCCTTCAGGAAGACGCAGAGCACCTGATCGGAGGCGGCGGCGTCCGCGGAGCGGCGGGCCACGGTGACGATGCCGTCGGCCTCCGCCCCGTAGGAGATCACGGTCGCGGCACGCTCCAGGGTCACGAAATCCCCGTCCGGCTCGATCGCGGCCGCCGAGGAGCGGACATTGCCCCCGCCCTGGCCCTCGGTGGTCGAGGAGGCCAGGAGGAGTTGCTCGGCCGAGAGGCGGCGCATCACGCCCTCGCACCAGGGCTCGCTCCGCCCGTGACGGACGAGGCAGGCGACCTTGGTCTGGTGCATCGCGAAGATCATGGCGGTCGAGGCGCAGGCGCGGCCGAGCGCGTAGGCGATCTCGGCGAGATCCTGCGTGGTGGCGCCCTCGCCGCCGAGCGCGATCGGGATGCCGGCGCCGAGGAGCCGCTCGGCGCGCAGGGCCTCCACGGCCTCGGCGGGGAAGCGCGCGTCGCGGTCCACGGCCTCGGCATGCAGGGCCGCGACGGCCGCTGCGGCGGCAGCCCGCGCCTGCAGGTCGCTCCCGCTCTCGATGGAGGCGGCCGCATGGCCGTGCTGGATCGTCATGGAACCTCTCGCGCCGTCGCAGACCTCGCGGCCCGATTCGCGACCGGTCGCGTGCGGGCCGCCGTTCGGGAGAACGTAAGTACGGCTACCGCTAAGACACCCTTATGGAGATCCTCGAAAACTACTGAGATCGGCCCAGAACCGAATTAACGAGAATTATCGTTAAATTTGAGGCCTTATTGATCCTCGACCTCCGGAGACCTATTCAACACACATCCGGGCATCGCACGTGAACGGTCGTGCCGAATGCTCACAACCGCAGCATTCCAGGATTGCGAGACCAGCATGTCACAGATCGAATCGACCCAGGTGGCCGACCGCGCGATGGCGCTCGCCCAGGAGATCGCGGCCCAGCATGCGGGCGCCCGGGCGTTCCGGCCGAGCGACGCCCTGGTCGATGTGGGCCTGACCTCCCTCGACCTCGTGAACCTGATGCTGGCGATCGAGGCGGAATTCGACATCCTGATCCCGCCAGCCTGCCTCAGCCCGCAGAATTTCCACTCGGTCGAGGCCATCTCCCGCATGGTCGAGGCGGTGCGCGCCGGAACGCATTAGGACGCGTCCCGCCGAAACCTGATGACAGCGGCGACGGCGCGCCAAGCCGGGAGGAGGCCGTGATCGGGCCCGCCGCGACCGGGCGCGGCTTCGAAACGGGGCATGGAGACGTCGAGCCCGATCGTCCGGGGGCCTGCCCCGGCGGAGGCGGCTCCGGTGAGGGGCCTCAGGCGAGGGCGCGGGCGGCGGCGGCGACCTTGCGCACCGAGGCATCCACCGCGTCCGCGGCCTCCGCGATGCTCTCCATGCTGCCCCGCACGATGCCGACGCTGTCGGCGGCGTTCTGCATGTTCACCGACATGTCGCGGGTCACCGCGGCCTGCTCGGTCACGGCCGAGGCGACGCTGAGGGAGATCTCGCTCAGGGAGCCGATCGTGTGCGTCACGCCCTCGATCGACTCGACGGCCTGCGCGGTCGCGGACTGGACGGCGCCGATCTGCTGGGCGATCTCCTCGGTGGCGCGCGAGGATTGGTTGGCGAGCGCCTTCACCTCGGCCGCGACGACGGCGAAGCCGCGCCCCGCCTCGCCGGCGCGGGCCGCCTCGATCGTCGCGTTGAGCGCGAGCAGGTTCGTCTGGTCCGCGATCGAGCGGATCAGGGTGACCGCCTCGCCGATCTTGTCGGCGGCCGAGGTGAGGCTCGCGATGATGCTGCCCGCCTCTCCCGCCCGGCGCACGGCCTCGTCGGAGGCGGCCTTCGATTCGCTGGCGTGCCGGCTCAACTCCTCGATCGAGGCGGCGAATTCCTCGGTGCCCGCGGCGACGGCCTGCACGTTGCCCGAGGTCTGGCCCGCGGTCTCGGTCGTGGACCGGGCTTGGCGGGCCACATCGGTCATCGCCCGCATGATCGCGTCGATATCGGCATCGATCGCCTGCTGGCCCGCGACGCGCCGGTTCCGGTCGGCGACCTGCCGCGTCACGTCGGTGGCGAACTTGACGACGGCGCAGGGCCTGCCCTCCGCGTCGAGGACCGGGTTGTAGGCGCCGAAGATCCAGACCTCCCGTCCGGCCTTGCCGAACCGCTGGAACTCGCCGGCCTGATACTGCCCGGCCGCGAGCGCCCGCCAGAACGCGGCGTAGGCCGGGGACGCCCGCTCAGCCTCGGAGACGAACAGGCTGTGATGCCGGCCGCGCACTTCGTCGAGGCTGTAGCCCATCGTGGCGAGGAAGTTCTCGTTCGCGTCGGTGATCGTTCCGTCGAGGGTGAAGTGGATCACGGCCTGCGAGCGATGGAGGGCCGCGATCTGGCCCTCCGTGATCGCGTCGCGCAGCTTGCGCTCGGTGACGTCGGCCGCGACCTTGACGATCTTCACGACGCGCCCGCGACGATCGACGACCGGGTTGTAGGAAGCCTGGATCCAGACGACGCGCCCGGATTTCGCGATCCGCTTGAACTCGCGGGCCTGAAACCGGCCGGCCCGCAGCGCATTCCAGAAGGCGCGATACTCTTCGCTCGTCCGTTCGGCCTCCGGCACCAGCTGGCTATGGTGGCGGCCCCTCAACTCGGCGAGATCGTAACCCAGCAGGGCGAGCATGATCGGGTTCGCGGACAGGATCGTCCCGTCGAGATCGAAATCGATTCGGCCTTGGGACTGATCGAGCGCATTCAACATCGCCGCGTGATCAGATCCGCCGAATCTCATGGCGATTCCCCCTAATCCATTCGTGGATAAGATGTTTCGCCCTCAGTGACTAAGAATCTCTTAAATGACATCGTTTCACAAAAACGTGATCAGGTTTCATGACGTTCTTGTGTTCATCTTGCAGCGCAGATTCTCGCCCGATTCCGAGATGATCATGACGTCGCTTGATGTTTTGCGCGGGTGACGGGCCACACCCGAGGGACGGGGACGAGAGTACGCTTGCGGACGCTCGCCGGGAGCGGCCCGGAAGGGGCGCGGGCGCCTCGCAAATCCTGTCCTATTCAGGTGGGGCTTGCGCCGGTTCGACCTCTTTTCGAGCACAACTCCCGCCGCACTCCAGGCTTCGAACTGTACGAAGCACAACATTCGCTCATAAATCGGGCAACGTTGCTGGCTTGCTTTGAGATAGAGGTCGCGGTCCTTTCGCGAGATCGCGCTTGAATTCACGCTCTGACGGTGTTCATCTGGGAAGTAGTTACACATTTGTCCTTGCCTTCCCCGCGCATCGTCATAACTTGCGCTGCGGAGGGGATTCAGCGTCGAGGATCGTGAACATGTCTGAGGTTGCACCAGCACCGCACAGTGTCGGCATCGAGCGCACTGTTGATGTGGTCTCCGCTTACGTCTCGAACAATTCCGTTCCCACTGCCGATCTTCCGGCTCTGATCGCGAGCGTCCACGAGGCACTGAAGAGCCTGGCGGACGGCACGCCCAAGGTCGAGGCCGACGTGGTCGAGAAGCCGACGACGGCTCAGATCCGCAAGTCGATCCGGCCGGACGGCCTGATCAGCTTCATCGACGGCAAGTCGTACAAGACGCTGAAGCGGCACCTGACGAAGCACGGGCTCGACCCGCACAGCTACCGCGAGCGCTACGGATTGCCGGCCGATTATCCGACCACGTCGGCCAATTACTCGGCGCAGCGCTCCGCCCTCGCCAAGAGCCTCGGCCTCGGCCAGCCGGGCCGGCTCGGCCTGGAGGCGTCGCCGGAGGAGGCCGAGCCGGTGGCCACCGATGGCGCGCGCCGCCCCCCGGGGGCCGGCAAGAGCCGGGCGAGCCGCAAGGCGGCCGTGGCCGCAGCCTGAGGATCGATTCCTAGAGGGTCCGCGGGCCGTTCCGGCGCAGGAGCCAGCCTCTGGCCCTCAGGAGGAGGGCGGGGCGCACGCGGGCCACGTCGTCGCCGTCGAGCAGCGGCGATGTCCCGAGCGCCGAGAGGTAGGCGGCCTCGGCATCCTTGCAGGCGCGCAACGCCGCGTCCGCGGCGAGCGTCCGGCTCGTGAGCGCGGCCTGCACGGTGAAGCTGCGATGCAGGCAGCCCTGCCACGCCTGATGACGATCGGCCGCGTCGCCCGCACCGGCCGGAAACGCTCCGGCGAGCCAGGCTCCCAGCACGGAGCATGCGAGGAAGCGTGGCGTCATGGGCGGGAGGCTCCGGAACGCTGCCAGCCTCGCGCCTCGTGCTTGACGAAGCCTGAACGCACTCCGCTCCACCCCGTCCCGGATCGGGACTCGAGCCTCCTCGCGGATCCCCGGATCAGGAAGAAGGCCCCGATGCGGCCCCCGGTCCTCGCGCGGTCCGGGCTCCGCCCCCTCGAGATGGCGCTAGCGGTTGGCCGTCATGGTCGGGGAGGGCGTGCGGCCGAGGGAGACCCAGCCGATCGCGTCCTGGCTCTCGCGCTTGATGAACGCGTAGCCGGTCTGCCGCCAGGGCAGGACGGTGCTCGTCTTGTTGTCGAGGATGAAGTCGCCGCGGTCGGTGATGAGCGTCAGGACGGCGTGGCCCTCGCCCTTCTCGTCGATCACCACGGTCATCCGCATGGCCCGGCGCGGCAGTCCCGCCTCCGCCAGCATGTGGCGCTTGAGGAGCTGGAAATCCTCGCAATCGCCGATGCCGTCCTCGGCCATGTCCCAGCGGTCCGGGACGTTGAGGTGGTCCATGTCGGTCATCGCGCGCACCGCCTTGTTCACCCGGCGGTTGACCGAGACGATGGTGTTCCAGATCCCCGGCGTGAGGGTGATGGAGGCGGGCTCGCTGCGGTCGACGGCGCACTCGGCCGCGTAGCCCTGGCAGAAGGTGACCCAGGCCGAGATCGGCCGCGCATCGCCGGCCACGACGGCGGCGCTCGGGACCGAGGGCAGGGCCGCGTAGCTCTGGGCGGCCGCCGGTGCGGCGAGAGCCGCGAGGGCGAGCCCCGCCAGGGCGCAGCGCCCGAGCCCGCGCCGGGCCGACACCGTAATCCGCTGCTTCAGACCTGCGAACCGCATCGCCGAGCCCATCCGTTAAGCTTTCATTAACGAACGTCTCACGGCCCGGCTCCGCCCGCAATCGGCCGGTTAAGATTGGGTTAATGCTGTGCGTAACGCGGGGCGGCCGTGCCCCGGTGTCAGCGGGCGGGCGCCGCCTCGGGCAGAGCCAGCTGCACGAGGCCCGGCCTCGCCCGGAGCCTGTCGAGGGCGGCCTCGACGGCCGCGGGATCGAGCCGCCCGGTCGCGAGGCGGATCCGGAACATGCCCCCCGGGAGCGGGCCGTCCACGATGACCGCGCCGGTCTCGCGCAGGGCCTCGGCGATCTGCGCAGCGCTCGCGGCGGGCGCGAAGGCGACGAGGGCGTGGCTTCCCGCCCCGGCCGCGCCTCCGCCGCCGTGCGAGGCCGTCTCGTAGGCGGGACCGCCCCGCTCCCGCAGGAGCGCACCGGCGAGGAGCCCGGCCTGCCCCAGGATCACGAGGCAGGCGGCGAGGCCGAGGCCGGCCAGCGCCGGCGGAGAGAGGCCGGACAGGGCCTCGCCGAGACGCGCCAGCCAGCCCCGCGGGCTCCGCCCGGCTTGTGCCGCGAGATCCGCATCGATCCGCGCGAAGAGCGCGTCGCGGGCCGCTCGCGAGGCCGCGCCGATCGCCTCGTTGACCGCGATCGTCTCGTCCCGCTCGGCCTCGGCGATCGCGAGCCGGCGGGCGAGGTCGGGATCGCGGGCGAGTGCCGACTCGATGCGGGCCAAATCCGCGGGGTCGAGGCGGCCCGTCGTCCGCCAAGGCAGGATGAGGTCGAGGTCGTCCGGCTCGGCGGGTGTCTTCGGGGTGGAGGGCATGGGCGGATCACCTCAGGGCCAGCCGCGGTCGATGCCGGCGGCGAGCAGGTGCTCGGACAGGCGCTTGCGCGCGTGGAACAGGCGGGTCTTCACGGTGCCCGCGGGTATGGCGAGGACCTGCGCCACCTCCTCGACGGAGAGGTCGTGATAGTAGACGAGATCGACCACCATCCGGTGCTCGGCGGACAGGGCCGCGATGCAGCGGCGCAGGGCCTCCGACTTTCCCGCCTTCTGCAGGACGGCCTCGGGCGTGTCGGCCTCGTCGGGCACGGCCTCGGCCGTCTCCGGGTCCAGCGCCGCGTGCGGGCGCCGCCGCAGGGCCGAGAGCGCCTTGAAGCGGGCGATCGACAGCATCCAGGTCGTGACGCTGGCGCGGCCCTCGTAGCGGCCGGCCTGCTGCCAGACATCGAAGAACACGTCGCTCACGAGATCCTCCGCGCCGGCCGCATCCCGGAGGAGGCGCACCAGGAACCGGTACACGGCGGTGGCGTGGCGGGCGTACAGCGCCTGCATCGCGGCCCGGTCTCCCCGGGCGATGCGGGCGACGAGGTCCGCGTCCGGGATGTCCGTCATCCGTGCTCCCCGGTTCGTCGCGCGGGAGAGGGCGTCGGTTCACGGGAGGGCGAAAGAATCCGCGGCCCGGTCACGGCCGCGCCTGATCGCTGCCGGGGATCTGGCCGCTGCCTGGGACCGGCGTCGCGCTCATGCCGCCGGAGGATTGGGCTGCGGCGACCGCGGGCGCAATGAGCGCATTCAGGACGCCCTCCGCGTCGGCGAAGCCCGCACCGAACTCGGGATCGGGCCCCGGCGCGCCGAGATCCCGGGCCGCGCGGACCAGGGCGGCGCGGATCTCGCCCGGCGCGAGCGCGGGCCTCGCCTGCAGCATGAGGGCGACGAGCCCGCTCACCTGCGCCGCCGCCATCGAGGTGCCGGAGGAGAAGCCGTAGGTGCCGGAGGGAGCGGCCACCAGCACATCGACGCCGGGTGCGGCCACGCAGACATGGGCGCCGCGGCTGGCGGCGGGAAACAGCCGGTCCTCGGCGTCGGTCGCCGTCACCGCGATGACGCTCGGATCGGCGGCGGGGTAGAGGGGGGGCGCGCCGGGGCCCCCGTTGCCGGCGGCGGCCACGTAGACGGTGCCGGCCCGCACGCCCGCCGCGAGGAAGCGCGCCAGCGCCTCGTCCCGGGGGCCGGCGAAGCTCATGTTGACGACGCGCGCCTTCGCCCGGGCCGCCCAGTCGATGCCCCGCAGGACATGCAGCGTGGTGCCCTGTGCGCCGGCGGCCGTCTCGCCGGAGAAGGCCCGCACCGCCAGGAGCCGCGCCTCAGGCGCCGCGCTCGCGAGTTGGGCGCGGGCGCCGAGAAGGCCGGCGATGGCGGTGCCGTGCGGGTGCGGCGCCGGCGGGCCGGCCTTCCCCAGCGCGTCGTAGCGCTCGGCCACCGCGCCCTGCAGGGCGGGATGGGCCTCGTCGACCCCGGAGTCGATCACCGCGACGGGCACGTCTCGGCCGGTGGCGGTGCGGTGGGCCTCGTCGAGCCGGAGCTTGCCGGCGGCGTACTGGACGCCCGCGAAGGCCGGCGCCGCGCCGACGAGAGCGTAGGCGTGGTTGGCCTGCGCGGACTCGACCGCCGGGTCCCGCGCCAGCGCGGCGACGAGGGAGTCCACGGAGCGCCCGCCGCGGATGCGGGCACGGTTCAGCGTGACCGGCACGAGGGTGAAGGTGTCGGAGGAGACGAGATCGAGCCGCTCCCGCGCCAGGAGGGACCGGAGCGTCCCGGGGCGGGCGCCGGGGCGGAGCGCGAACAGCACCTCGCCCGGGACCTCGCCGGGCTCGGCGAGCGCGGCGCGAGCCGGCGGGGGCGACGAAGCGGGGCCGGGTGCGGGCCTCGCGGGCGGCGGGTTCGGCGGTCGCGCCGCGGCCTTGGGCGGCTTGGGCGCCGGCTTGGGCGACGCTTCGAGCCCGGGGGCGGCCTGCCGGCGCCGGGGCGGATGCCGGGGTTCGGGAACGGCGCGGACCTGCGTGGCGCGGCGCGGCGGGCGTTCGACCTCCGGCGCACGCGTCGCCTCCGGGCGTCGGCGGGGCGGCGGCTCGTCCTCCTCGACGACCTCGCGCGGCGGCGGGATCAGGCGGGGCACGATGCCGATGAGGCCGGGCAGCCCGATCATGGGGCCGCCCCCGTAGCCTCCGCGCGCGGGGACGCCCCGGTCGAGGACGGCGCCGGGCCGGGTCTGCGCCGCGGCGGGCGCGAGCCCGCCCGTCAGCAGGAGGAGGGTTGCGGCGAGCCGGCGAAGCGCCCCGGCGACGGAGGACGGCGTGTCGAACGGCTGCCGCATGGCAGGGCTGCCCCTTCGGCGAGCCCCGATTCGTCAAGTGTCTCGGGGCATCTCGACTGTAGAGGAGCCGATCCCCCGGGTCCACGGCCGCTCCGGGACTTGGCGGATCGGCGGTGGACGGGGCGAAGACTTGACCTCACTCGCAGACGCGGACCCTACGGACGTACACGTTGCCCTCCTCGTCCTCCATCCGGCGGCGCTCGACGTAGCAGGACTCGGCCGCGCCCGCCGCACCCACGGCGATGGCGCCGAGCGCCAGGCCGCCCGCGAGCGCGGCGGCGCCGTAGCCCCAGCCCGGCCCGTAGCCGCCCGGCTTCTTCACGCCGAGACCGGGGAAGTACTTGATCGGGGGGGCCTTCTTCGGGCCGAAGCAGGTGCCGGACAGGGCGCAGGGGGCGAGCTTGAACTGGTCGGCCCGGGCGCCGCCGCCGAGGCCGGCGAGGACGAGGGCGGAGAGGGCGATCGGCAGGAGGGCGGAGCGGGCCATGGCGGGGATCCTTCGGGTGTTTCCGGGCCATCCATCGCGGCCCTGACATCCGTTGGTCGCGCCACCCCGCCGGTGGGTTCACCGACGGACGCACTTTTTTTCGGGATTCTTCGCGGGGCGCCCGCCTCAGCCCGGATGCGTGTTGTGGATCTGCTCGAAATCGAGCAGCGCGGTCTCGATCACGATCTGCGTCCGGCTGATCACCTCGAGCTTGCGCAGGATCTCGGAGACGTGCGCCTTCACGGTCGAGTCGCCGACCTGCAGCTCGTGGGCGATCTGCTTGTTGAGCTTGCCCTGGCGGATCATCATCAGGACGCGCAATTGCTGCGGCGTCAGGCGCGCCACGCGCTCAGCCAGCGGCGCCTTGCCCCGGCCCGCGGACGAGGCCGGCGCGCTCGCCGCCTGGGCGAGCCCGGGCGGGATCGCGAGGGCGCCGCTCAGCACGTCCGAGATCGCCCGCGTCAGCGTCGCCTTGTCGACGGCCTTCGGCACGTATCCCGCCGCCCCGTGCTGGAGCGCCTCGCGCATGATGCGCGGATCCTCGTGGCCCGAGACGATGAGGATCGGTACCCGGGGGAAGCGGGTGCGGATGGTGACGAGGCCGTCGAAGCCGGCCACGCCCTGCATGGAGAGGTCGAGGAGGGTGAGATCGATGCCGCGGTTCGCGCTGAGCACCGCGCAGGCGCTGGCGATGCCGTCGGCTTCGTGGAGCACCGCGTCCGGGTAGGCGAGGCGGATGGCGCTCGCCAGTGCGTCCCGGAACAGGGGGTGGTCGTCGACGATCAAGAGTTGCATGGGTGCCCCTCCCGCTCCGTCCTCAGCGGGAGCCCCGTTCTCCCACGATCCCGCGCCCCGGTCCAACACGCTCGCTCCTTCGCACAGGGGCCCGGATCGGAACCGGCTTTGGGAAGCGGGAGACCCGGTCCCGTCCGGAGACCCCGGGTGCCCGGACGGGCGTTGAGAAAACCGCCCCGGCTCCCGAGGTCCCGGAGCGCCCGCCGCCGGAGGAACCGGCGGCGGGGACTCACCTCAGCGGGAGGCCAGGGTCTTCGGGAGCTTGAAGGCCCAGAAGCTGCCGCCCTGGTTGATGCCGGCGGTGGACTTCGCCACCTCGCCGCCCCAGAGCGGAACCGCCCCACCCCAGCCCGCCGCGACGCCGATCCACTGCTCGCCGTCCTGCTCCCAGGTGATGGGCGAGGCGACGACGCCGGTGCCGACCTGGAACTTCCAGACTTCCTCGCCGGTCTTGGCGTCGAAGGCCTTGAGGAAGCCCTCAGGCGTGCCCGTGAAGACGAGGTTGCCCGCGGTGGTGAGGACGCCGGCCCAGAGCGGAGCCTTGTTCTTGTATTCCCAGACGACCTTGCCGTTCGTCGGGTCGATGGCCTTCAGCGAGCCGATATGGGTGTCGAAGACCGGCTTGATGGTGAAGCCGGCGCCGAGATAGGCGGCCCCCTTCTTGTAGTTCACCGGCTCGTTCCAGATGTCCATGCCCCACTCGTTCGAGGGGACGTAGAACAGCTTCGTGTCCGGGCTGTAGCCGATCGGCATCCAGTTCTTGCCGCCGAGGAAGCTCGGCACCGCGAACACGGTCTTGCCCTTCTTGCCGTCCTCGGACTTCGTCGGGTCGCCGGGGCGGAACGCGTCGTCGTAGATCGGGCGGCCGTCCTTATCGATGCCCTTGGCCCAGTTGATCTTGGCCACGAACGGCGAGGCGGAGATGAACTTCCCGTTCGTGCGGTCGAGCACGTAGAAGAAGCCGTTGCGGTCGGCGGTGGCGCCGGCCTTCACGGTCTTGCCGTCCTTCTGCAGGTCGAAGGGCACGAACTCGTTCACGCCGTCGAAGTCCCAGCCGTCGTGCGGCGTGGTCTGGAAGCCCCAGACGATCTCGCCGTTCTCGGGGTTCAGCGCGATGCGCGAGGCCGACCACTTGTTGTCGCCCGGCCGCAGGGCCGAGTTCCACGGGCCCGGGTTGCCGGTGCCGAAGTAGATCAGGTTCGTCTCGGGGTCGTAGGTGCCGCCGAGCCAGGTGGCGCCGCCGCCGAACTTCCACATGTCGCCCGGCCACGTCTCGTTGACCTTGCCGGTCATGGTCGAGGGCTTGCCGTTGAGGGTGCCCATGTGGCCCTCGATGACCGGGCGCTGCCAGACGAGCTCGCCCGTCTCGGCGTCGCGCGCCTCGACCCGGCCGACGACGCCGAACTCGCCGCCCGACACGCCGGTGATGACCTTGCCGTTCACGATGATCGGGGCGGCCGTGTAGCTGTAGCCGGCCTTGAAATCGTCGATGTCCTTCTTCCAGACGACCTTGCCGGTCTTCTGGTCGAGCGCCACGAGCTTGGCGTCGAGGGTGCCGAAGATCACCTTGTCCTTGTAGAGGGCCGCACCGCGGTTCACGACGTCGCAGCAGGGCAGGATGCCCTCAGGGAGACGCGCGGCATATTCCCAGATCTTCTCGCCGGTGCGGGAGTTGATCGCGTAGAGGCGCGAGTAGGAGCCGGTGACGTAGATGACGCCGTCCTTGACGAGCGCCTGGCTCTCCTGGCCGCGCTGCTTCTCGCCGCCGAAGGAGAAGGAGTAGGCCGGCACGAGGCCCTTGATGGTGTCGCGGTTGATCGTCTTCAGCGGGCTGTAGCGCTGGGCCTGCGGCCCGAGGCCGTAGGTGACGACGTCGCCGGTGGTCTTGGCGTCGTTCAGGATGTCCTGGTCGCTCACGCCCTCGGCGCGGGCGGGCAGCCCGGCGGCGGCGACGACGAGCGCGAGCGCCCCCACCGCGCTCAAGAATTCCTTGCGTACCCTCATGGCGTTTCCTCCGTTATGGCGCGGCCCCGGTTCCCGGAAGCCGTCGGGGCCTCGCTCCCCGATTCGAAGGAGCCCCTTGTGCCTGAGCGTAGAGCGGCTCACGGCCGCCGCTTATTGGCCATTAGTCGAAAGTTCTCAGATCTTTCTCAGGTTTCGCCGCACTTTCCGGCGGCCAAAACGGCGCCATCCGACCCAACGACTTGGATCGGAGGCCGTCTCATCGGATCAACCCCCCCGAATCGGGGCCTTGGCCGGTGCCTTGGCCGGGGCCGGCGCGGCCTAGTAGCCCTTCGGCGCCGTGAAGCTGACGCCGTAGGTCTCGCAGATCGCCTTCAGCCGCCCCTCCGCGGTGAGCGCCGTGATCGCGTCGCCGACCGCGTAGGCGAGATCGCGCGAATCGGTGCGCACGGCGCCGCCGAGGTCCCAATGCGTCTTCACCATGCCGGGGATCGCGATCTCGACGACCGGGTTCTCGCCCGGCGCCGCGCCGCCCTCGCGGAGCGCCGCCTCGATCGACGAGCGGGTGCCCGCCAGGATCGGCGCCTCGCCGGAGAGATAGGCCTTGGCCGCCTCGTCGAAGCTGCGGAAGTGCTTGAGCGCGCCGCGGTGGCGCCCGCCCTCGGCCATCAGCAGCTGGAGGTCCGAGGCGCTCGCCCCCTCGACCGCGACGGAATGCCCCTCGATGTCGGCGAGCCCCTTCAGGCCCTCGACCTTGTCCTTGCGGTAGGCGAAGGCGAGGTGCTGGTCGTAGTAGGGGATCGTGAGGAAAATCTGCTCGTTGCGGGTGGCGAGCATCTTGTCGTGGGGGACGTGCAGCATCAGGTCCGCGAGCGCGCTGCCCGCGAGGTCGCCCTTCCACAGGTTGAGGCGGAAATCGCCGTCGATGTTCTCGCCCGCATCCACGATCCGCAGGTCGAGGCGCACGCCGAGCTTTTCGGCGATGGCGCGCGCGAGGTCGACGTCGATGCCCCGCGGCTTGCCGGCCCGCTCCTCGGAGAAGGGCGCGTTGTCGCCGTAGAGGGCGACCCGCAGGGTGCCGGAGGCCACGACCTCGTCGAGGGGGCGCGCCGGCGCCGCCCCCGCGGCGAGGAGGGCCAGACCCAAGATCGCGAGGGCGCGGAGGTCGAGCCGCATCCTACTCCTCGTGCTTCGATTCGATGTAGCTGCGGATCGCCCAGAGGGCTTCCTGCGAGAGCACCCCCTCGAAGGCCGGCATCTTGGTGACGCCGTTGATGAGGGCTCCGTGGCGCACGCGCTCCTGGAACCAGGTGTCGCCCTCCTGGCCCTTGTCGAGGTAGCGCAGGTCCGGCGCCAGCCCGCCCGAGACCACCTGGAGGCCGTGGCAGCGCGCGCAGTTCTGGTTGTAGCCGGAATCGCCGATCGCGATGGCCTTGGCGTTGCCCCGATAGGGATTCTCGCTGCGCCACTCGTCGCCGAGGGGCTCAAGGCCGGTGGTGTCGACGGGCTGGGGCTGGACGTCGCCGTGGGCAAGAACGTGCTGCGCCGAGAGAACGAGACTGAGCGCGAGCGCCGCGCTCCCCGCGAGCCGGGGGACCTTCCGCATACCGTTTCCTCCTGATCTTGAGAAGGACGGTAGCAAGCCCCTTCCGTCGAACCCATTGTGCTTTGGTACAGCTTCAAGTCGCCGGCCTTGTGCACCTTGGTCCAATATCGGGCGGGTGCGCCGGCCCTCTATCGTTTCCCGACAACAGACGATCCAGGGTGGAAGCGAGATCGGCCGCGATGCGGGCTGGAGGCGAGCGCGGGCACGGCGCGACGGGACGGCACGCCGCTTCCGCACGGGCCGCCGCATGCCTCGCCCTCCTCGCCGGGCTTCTCCTCCCCGCCTTCCCGGCCGCGGCCGCGGAGGCGCCGCTCGCGATCCACTACCTGGAGCGGCGCATCGAGCGGCCGAGCCCCCTCAACAACGAGGACCCGATCCCCGACGACGAGGGCGCGGCCGGCGCGGAACTGGGCTTGGCGGACTCGAACGCGACGGGCCGCTTCCTCGGCCTCTCCTTCGCGCTGACGCGCACCCTCGTCGAGCCCGGCGCGGATCTGGCGGAGGCGTTCGGCAAGCTCGGCGCCCCCCGCTTCGTCGTGGTCAACGCGCCGGCCGAGGACGTGCTGGCCCTCGCCGACCTGCCGGCGGCGAAGGACACGGTCTTCCTCAACGTCGGCGCCCCCGACACGCGCCTGCGCGACCGCGACTGCCGGGCGCGGCTCCTGCACGTGCTGCCCTCGCGCGCCATGCTCACCGACGCGCTCATGCAGTTCCTCGTCTTCAAGCGCTGGGGGCGCATCCTCCTCGTCTCGGGGACGGAGCCGGCCGACGCCCTCTACGCCGAGGCGCTGAAGGCCAGCGCCCGCAAGTTCGGGGCGCGGATCGTCGGCGAGGCGCGCTTCGACGTGCACGGGGCCGACATCCGCGATTCGGCGCTGCGCGAATTCGCCCTCGTCACGCGGAGCCCGGACCACGACGTGGTGGCGGTGGCCGACGAGGCGGGCGCCTTCGGCACGAACCTCGTCTACAACACCGCCGCGCCGCGGCCCGTCGTCGGCACGCAGGGCCTGTCGCCCGCCGCCTGGGGCCGGGCGGTCGAGGCCTGGGCCGCCGTGCAGCTGCAGGGCCGCTTCCGCAAGCTTGCGGGGCGGGCGATGCGGCCGATCGACTACGCGGGCTGGCTCGCCGTCCACGCAATCGGCACCGCGGCCGCGAAGCTCAAGAGCCTCGATCCGGCCGCGATCCAGACCCTGATGCTCTCGCCCCGCTTCGAGGTCGGCGGCTTCAAGGGGCGCTCCCTGAGCTTCCGCCCCTGGAACGGGCAGCTGCGCCAGCCCCTCTTCCTGCTCTGGCCCGGCGCGGTCGTCGCGGCGGCCCCCGTCGAGGGCTTCCTGCACAAGCGCACCGAGCTCGACACGCTCGGCCTCGACGAGCCCGAGAGCGCCTGCCGGGCCTTCGGGGGACGCGCGGGATGAACCTCGGGAGACCCCGCATGATCCGGCTCCGCCTCCTCGCGCTCCTCCTCGCGGCCCAGGCCCTCGCGACACCGGCCGTCACGAGCCCGGCCGGGGCGGAGGAGATCTTCGTCTCGAATGAGCGGGACAACACCGTCTCGGTGATCGACGGGACGAGCCTCGAGGTGGTGCGCACCTTCCCCGTGGGGCGCCGGCCGCGGGGCGTCACCTTCTCGCGGGACGGGCGGCGCCTCTACGTCTGCGCGAGCGATTCCGATGCCGTGCAGGTGATCGACCCGGACACGGGCCGGCTCCTGCACAACCTGCCCTCCGGCGAGGACCCGGAACAGTTCGCCCTCGCCCCCGACGACCGGACGCTGTTCATCGCGAACGAGGAGAACGCCACGACCACGGTGGTCGATGCCGAGACCCGCAAGGTGCTGGCCCAGATCGATGTCGGGATCGA
The DNA here is from genome assembly GCF_031457035.1 of Methylobacterium sp. BE186. Taxonomy (NCBI): domain Bacteria; kingdom Pseudomonadati; phylum Pseudomonadota; class Alphaproteobacteria; order Hyphomicrobiales; family Methylobacteriaceae; genus Methylobacterium; species Methylobacterium sp. BE186. Next base: position 345,678 of record NZ_JAVDVV010000001.1, on the reverse strand, counting down.
GCCCGAGGGCATGGCGGTGAGCCCGGACGGGAAGATCGCGATCACCACCTCCGAGACCACCAACATGGTCCACTGGATCGACGTGCCGAGCCTGAAGGCGGTGGACGCCACCGCCGTCGAGCAGCGCCCCCGCCACGCCGAGTTCAGCCGCGACGGCACCAAGCTCTGGGTCTCCTCCGAGATCGGCGGCAGCGTCGCGGTGATCGACGTGGCGACCCGGCAGGTGATCGAGACGATCCGCTTCGAGATCAAGGGCATCGCGGGCGACCGGATCCAGCCGGTCGGCATCACCCTGACGCGGGATGGGCGCTTCGCCTTCGTCGCGCTCGGCCCCTCGGACCGCGTCGCGGTGATCGACGCCAAGACCTTCAAGGTGCTCAACTACATCCTCGTCGGGCGCCGGGTCTGGCATCTCGCGCTCCTGCCGGACGAGAGCCGGATGCTGACGACGAACGGCGTCTCCGGCGACGTCACGGTGATCGACGTCGGCACCCAGAAGGCGATCAAGAGCATCAAGGTCGGTCGCTTCCCCTGGAGCGCGGCCGTGCGCCCGAGCGGCAGCGACCGCTCCGCGGGCGCGGCGCCGTGAGGGCAGGATTCCCGGCGACGACGTCGCGCGATCGGGCGCGGGCCTCGCCTCCGCCGTTCGAGAGAGGTCGAGTCCCCGCCGGCGGACCGGGTGAGGCGCGCGGCGTTTCCGGATCCGGCGAATCCCTCACCCCAGCCCTCTCCCGAACGGGAGAGGGAGCCCGTCGCGGGCTTCATCCGGCGTGGCTCGCCCTTCTCGGCCTCCTCCTTCTCGCTCTCCCCGCCCGCGCCGGCAGCCTCGACCGGGCCGGGATCGAGCGCTTCTTCCCAGCGCCCCTCGTCGTCGGCGAGCGGGACGAGGCGGTGCCGGTCTGGCCGATCCTGAAGCAGGAGGCCGGATCCTACGAGGTTTTCGCCTACGCCTTCGAGTCGATCGACCTCGCGCCGATCCCCGGCTTCGGGGGAACCCCGCCGAACCTCCTCGTGGCGCTCGCGCCCGACGGCAGTTTCCGGGACGTGAAGGTGCTCTCCCACCACGAGCCCGTCTTCCTCGAGGGATTGGGCTCGGAGCCGCTCTTCGCCTTCGTGGAGCAGTATGTCGGCCTCTCCGCGCGCCGCGCGATCCGGGTCGGCCGCTCGAACGCGCGGGCGAACGGGGCCGCACCCCAATCGGTCGTCGACGGCATCTCGATGGCGACCGCCTCGACCCGGGTGATCAACGAGTCGATCCTCAACGCCTCCCTCGCGGTGGCCCGCCGGAAGCTCGGATTCGGGGCCGCCGCGAATGTCGGCCTGAAGGTCGAGGCGAAGATCGCGATCTACGCGCCGATGTCGTTCGAAGATCTCATCGCGCAGGGCTACGCGAAGCGCTTCGTCGTGACGAACGGCGAGGTGGAGGCCGCCTTCCGGGGCACGAGCGTCGAGGGCCAGGCCGAGGGAGCGCCGGACGCGCCTCTCACCGACCTCGTGATCGCCTATCTCAACGTGCCGACGATCGGCCGCAACCTCCTCGGGGAGAACCGCTTTTCCGCCCTGATGCGGGAATTGGGCCCGGGCGACCACGCCGTGCTCGTCGTCAGCGCCGGCCCCCTCAACCCGCTGGGCGAGGATTTCGTGTTCGGCTCGATCCCGGACCGGATCGCGATCCAGCAGGAGGGCCTCGTCATCAACGCCCGCGACATGGCGATCGAGCGGCGCGGCGGCGGCATGGCGGGCCTGCCCGCCGGGCCCTGGTCCATCCTGAAGATCGCCTCCCAGGCCGGCTTCGACCCGAGCCGGCCCTGGACGCTCTCCGAGAGGATCGTCCGCGAGCGCGGGCAGATCCTCACCGAGAAGGTCTCGCGCGATTTCGCGATCGGCTACGCTCTGCCGGATACCCTCTTCACCCGCGAGAAGCCGGATGCGGGGCCGAGCTGGATCGATTCCTGGACGGCGCGAGGCTGGGAGCTCGGCGCCATCGCGGCCTCGCTCGGCCTCCTCGTGCCGGTCCTAGTGCGCCAGCGCGGCCTCGTCGCGGACCAGCGTCCCTTCTCGGCCTTCCGCCTCGCCTTCCTGGCCTTCACGCTCCTGTTCATCGGCTGGTACGCGCAGGCTCAGCTCTCGATCGTGACGCTGATCGGCCTCGTGCGGGCCGCCACCGGCAGCGGCAGTCTCAGCTTCCTCCTCTACGATCCGCCCTCGCTCCTCCTCTGGGCCTTCGCGCTGGCGAGCCTCGTCGTCTGGGGGCGCGGCACCTTCTGCGGATGGCTCTGTCCCTTCGGCGCCCTGCAGGAACTCGCGGCCTGGCCGGCCAAGCGCCTCGGATTGCGGCAGGTCGCGGTGCCACCCGCCCTCGACCGGGCTCTGCGTCTCGTGAAGTACGGCGTGCTGGCCGCGATCCTCGGAGCCGCGGCGCTCTCCTCGCCGCTGGCCGACGGCTTCGCCGAGATCGAGCCCTTCAAGACCGCGATCACCCTCTACTTCGTCCGCTCCTGGCCGTTCGTGGCCTACGCAGCCGGGCTGATCCTCCTCAACCTCTTCGTCTACAAGGGATTCTGCCGCTATCTCTGCCCGCTCGGGGCGAGCCTCGCTCTCGGCGGGCGCCTGCGCCTGTTCGACTGGATCCCGCGGCGGTCCGAGTGCGGCAGCCCCTGCCAGCTCTGCAAGGTGCGCTGCCGCTACGGCGCCATCGAGCCCTCCGGCCGCATCGACTATCCCGAGTGCTTCCAATGCATGGAATGCGTGACGATCATCCACGATCCGGCCCAGTGCGTGCCGCAGGTGGTGGCGCGCAAGCGCGGCCGGCGGATCCTTCCGCAACCGGTGGCGGCGGAATGACGGCGCGGCGCTTCCCCCCACGGCGCCGGCTGCTCCTCGGCGCGGCGGGCGCCATCGCGGCCGCCAGCCTCGGCACCGGCGCCTTCCGGACGCTCGCCCGCGCGCGGGGGCTGGCAGCCCACACCCGCGCGGGCCTCGCCTTCGGCACCACCGTCTCGGTCACGGTCGCCGCCGCGGACGGCGCGCAGGCGGAGGCCGCCCTGACCGAGGCGTTCCGCGCGGTCCGGGCTGTCGAGGCCGCCGCGAGCCTGTTCCGGCCGGACAGCGCCCTCTCGCGCCTCAACCGGGACGGCGTGCTGGAGCGGCCCGATCCGCTCCTCCTCGCGCCCCTGCGCTTCGCCCTCAACCTCGCGGCCGAGACGGGGGGCGCCTTCGACCCGACGGTGCAGCCGCTCTGGACCCTGTGGGCGGAGGCCACCGCCCGCGGCGGGCGGCCCGGCGAGACGGCCCTGCGAGAGACGCTCGGCCGGGTCGGCTGGGCCCGCGTCCGCGTGGCTGAGGGCGAGATCCGGCTGCCCGCCGGGATGGGGCTGACCCTCAACGGCGTCGTGCAGGGTTTCGCGGCCGACCGGGTCATGGCGGTGCTGGAAGCGCGGGGCATCCGGGACGCCTTCGTCGACACCGGCGAGTTCGGCGCGACGGGCGCGCATCCCGACGGCACGCCCTGGCGACTCGGTATCGCCGACCCGCGCGAACCCGCCCGGGTTTCCGAGGTGATCGCGCCGTTTTCCGGTTTCGCCTCGACATCGGGCGACTATGCGACGAGCTTCTCGCCCGACCACGCCGACCACCACATCTTCGATCCGGCCACCGGCCTCTCGCCCCGCACCCTCGCCTCGGTCACGGTGACTGCGCCGACCGGCCTCCTCGCGGACGGGCTCTCGACGGCGGCGATGGTGCTCGGCGAGGCGCGCGGCCGCGACCTCGTGGCGCAGCATCCCGGCTGCGCGATGCGCACCGTCGCGAAGGGGTGATCGAACGCCGGTCGTCCGAAATCCTCCTGCCGGTCCGGAGCCGCGGAGACCGGGCGAACGTGTCCAGTTGCGCCGGTCCATCGCGCCCGACATACTCACGTCAAAGACACGGGCCCACGAGCCCGGCAGATCGACGGGAGCGGGACGTGGGACAGGGCACGCAGATGCGCGCGCATCTGTGCGGGATCCGGACGGCGTGGACCGAGGCGGCGCGGGCGAGCGAGGCGGTGGCCGAGATCGCCGAGGCCGTCGGCGACGCCGACCCCGTGCAGATCGTGGCGTTCTTCTCACCCGATTACGATCCGGACGAGTTGAACCGGGCGTTCCGCGAGCGTCTACCGGGCACGGCGGTGAGCGGCTGCACCATGTCCGGAGGCTTCTCGCCCGCGGGCGGGCTCGATCGCGGCCTCGTCGCGATCGCCTTTCCGCGCGCGGGCTTCCGCATCGTCTCGGCGCTCCTCGACGCGATCGATCATCTCGACGTCGAGCGCACGGCCGGCGCCGTCCGGGCGCTCCGTCGCACCCTCGAGGCCGGCGGCACCGAGGAGGCGCCCGACCACCGCTTCGCGCTCTCGCTGATCGATGGGCTCGCCAACGCCGAGGAGACGGTGGTCTCGGCGATCGGCTGGGCGCTCGACGGGATCCCCCTCGTCGGCGGCTCGGCGGGCGACGACCTCACCTTCCGCGACACGGTGCTGCTGCACGACGGCTCGATCCACCGCAACGCCGCCGTCGTGATCCTCGTAGAGACAGAATTCCCGGTCCAGATCTTCAAGAGCGACAATTTCGAGCCGACCGGGACCAAATTCGTCGTGACGGCCTCCGACGACGAGAAGCGCATCGTCCACGAGCTCAACGCGGAGCCGGCGGCCCGCGAATACGCGATGGCGGTGGGGCTCGACCCGGAGCGCCTCTCGCCGATGAGCTTCGCCGCCTATCCGCTCGCAGTGAAGATCGGCGGCGAGTATTTCTGCCGCTCGATCCGGCGCATGAACGCGGACGGCTCGCTGAGCTTCTTCTGCGCCATCGACGAGGGGGTGGTGCTCACGCTCGCCCAGCCGCGCGACATCGTGGCGTCGACCTGGGCCGAGCTGTCCCGCCTCGACGAGGCGCTCGGCGGCATCGACCTCGTGATCGGCTTCGAGTGCATCCTGCGCCGGCTCGACGCCGAGAGCCGTCAGGTTCGTCACGGCATCGCCGACCTCTACCGGCGCTACAACGTCGTCGGCTTCGAGACCTACGGCGAGCAGTACCGCTCGATGCACCTCAACCAGACCTTCACGGGCATCGCCATCGGCCGCTGCGTGCCGGAGCCGGCCTCCCTTCTCCCATGATCGCGATGGCCAGTGCCGCGGACGAGGGGCTCCTGCGGCGCATCGAGAAGCTGGAGCGCATCAACGCGGCGCTGATGGCCCATGTCGAGCGCAGCATGGACCAGCAGGGCGGCGCCTATTCCCTGTTCCAGACCGCGATCATGCTGGAGGGGCGCGTCCGCTCGCGGACCGAGGAGCTGACGGGCCTGATGCGGCGGCTCGAACGCTCGAACGAGGCGCTGGTGGCGGCCAAGGAGGAGGCGGAGACCGCCAACCGCTCGAAGACCCGCTTCCTGGCGGCGGCGAGCCACGACCTCCTGCAGCCCCTCAACGCGGCCCGCCTCTCGGTCTCGGCCCTGACCGACCTTCCGCTGACGCCGGACGCGGTCGCCATCGCGGGCCAGGTCGAGCGCGGTCTCCAGACCATCGAGGACCTGATCAAGACCCTCCTCGACATCTCGAAGCTCGATGCCGGCATCGTCCGCCCCGTGCTGAAGCCCGTCGCCCTGCGCGACCTGTTCGGCGGGCTCGTGGCGAGCTTCAAGCCCTTCGCCGAGCGCAAGGGCCTGCGCCTGACCGTGCGCGGGTCCGGCCTCGTGGTGACGAGCGACGTGGTGCTCCTGCAGCGCATCCTGCAGAACCTCGTCTCGAACGCGATCCGCTACAGCGAGAGCGGCGGGGTGCTGATCGCCGCCCGCCGCCGCGGCGAGGCCTGCCGGATCGAGGTGGTCGATACCGGCCGCGGCATCGACGCGGGCGAGCGCGACCTCGTCTTCGAGGAATTCTACCGCGGCGGCGGGGGCAAGGGCATGGCCGCCGGCGAGAGCGTGACCCGCGGCGAGGAGCCGGGCCTCGGCCTCGGCCTCTCGATCGTGCGCCGCATGGCGCAGGCGCTGGGCCACCCGCTCGAACTCGCCTCCCGCCCCGGCCGCGGCACCCGCATGAGCCTCACCGTGCCGCTCGGGACGGAGGAGGCGGGCGAGCAGGCGCGCCCCGTGCCCATCGCCACGCGGCTCTCCGGCGCCCGCATCCTCATCGTCGAGAACGACCAGTCGACGGCGGACGCGCTCCAGCGCCTGCTGCGGAACTGGGATGCCGAGGTCAGCGCCTATCGCGACTTGGCCGGCGTCGCGGCGGGCGTGGCCGCCGGGACGGTCGCGCCCGACCTCCTCATCCTCGACTATCACCTCGACGAGGGTGCCTGCGGCCTCGATGTCGCGGCCTACCTCCGGAACATCGCCCAGGCGGCGCTGCCCGTGATCGTCACCACGGCGGATTACTCGCCCGAGATCGAGTGCGAGGTGGCGGGCATCGGCGCGGAACTCGTGCACAAGCCGATCAAGCCGGCGCAGCTCCGCTCGCTGCTCACCTACATGCTGACCTGAGGGAGGGCGGGGTACCGCTCAGCGGCGCCCGCCGAACCCGCCCGGACCTCCGAGCCCGCCGGGCCCGCCCAATCCGCCCGGGCCGCCGAGACCGGCCGGACCGCCCCCGCGCAGCGCATCTCCCGCACCGCCGAGTCCTCCCGGCCCGCCGCCGGGCCCCGCCCCGAAGCCGCCGAGACCGCCCGGCCGGTCCCCCTGGAACGGGCGCGTATCGATGTCGAGCCCGCGCGATCCGGCACCGCCGCCGAAATTGCCGGGACCGCCCGGACCGCTCCCGGAGCGGCCGAACCCGTCCGGCCCCCCGTGTCCGGGAAGGCCGTTCCGGAGGTCGAGCCGGTCGGGCAGGCGATCGAGACGCCCCGGCGCACCCGGCTGCCGCTCGGGCGCGGGAGCGGGCGCGGCGCGCTCGTCGACGCGAAGGCGCTCGACCGTGAGTCGGCCGTCGCGGGCGATGTCCGTGGTCAGGACGGCCCGTACGCTGCCCCGGCGCGGCACCGCGGCGCTCGGGGACCCCGCCACGTCGATGCCGGAGCCGAGGGCGAGCCGGTCGCCGCGGCGACCGATATAGGCCTCGATCGAGACCCGCCGCAGGCCGGGGCCGAGGTTCACCCCCGCCTCCTCGACGCTCGCGACCGTGAGCCCGGAGGGACCCGGCTCGCCCGTGACCGAGACGCGGCGGCCGACGAGACCGGGATCGAGGGAGGCGAGGCGCAGCCGGCCGATCACCGGCGTCCCGTCCTTGTCCCTCCGCACCGGGCCGGCGACCCGAGCGGCGCCGCCCGTCCGCGGCTCGACGAGGCTCGCCACGATCGTCCCGTCCGGACGCCGCAGCCCGCTCACGGCGACGCGGTCGCCGACCTTGAGCCCGGCCGGCCAGGGCTTGCGCCAATCGGTACCGAGACCGGCCGTCGAGACGGCTTGCCCCAGCACGGCCAGGCCGCCCTTGGTGAGCGCCTCGACCGGGCCGACCACCTCGCTCGTCACGTCGATGCGGCCCGTGGAGAGCCGGCCGTCCGCCCCCCGAGCGACGACGCGCACCACGTGGCCGATCCTGAGGTCCGCGGCCTTCGCCGCCGCCCCGTCGATGCGGACCGCGACATCCGCCGGGTAGGCGATGCGCAGGTCGTTCACGATGATCGAGCCGAACCGGCGGATCGTGCCGATGACGCCGGTGCCGCCGATCCCGCGGTCGCCCTCGAGGCCGGCGCCCTCCCCGTCCCCGGGGCGGGCGCCGGTCCCGCCGATGCCCTGGTCGCGGATCGGCGCGTCGGGCGCCGCCTGCCCGCGACGCGGGCCGGGCAGCCAGAGGGCGCCGAGCCCCGCGGCGAGGCGCAGGAATCCACGGCGCGAGTGAGCGGGCGCGCGCATGCGGGGCGCTCTCACGCCGTTTCGCCCGAGGCGGCGACCGGGACATCCTCGGCATAGACGTAGAGGCCGAAATTCCAGCGGTGGCTGCCGCCGGGATCGGTCTCGCAGGCGGCATGCGCCTCGCGGTTCGCCTGCCGCAGGGCCTCCATCGCGATCTCGCGGGCCCGCGCCTCGAGGCGCTTGGCCAATTCCTCCGAGAGCCCGTCGTAATGCACCGCCCGCTCCAGGAAGCGCGGCGCCTCACCGACGATGTTGGCCACGCTCGCCGCGATATGATCGTGCAGGTTGCGGCCGAAATAGTAGAGTTGCGGCTCGCCGCCCCCCTTGGGCACGTAGGCGCTCTCGGCGAGAACGATCCGGCCCTCCCCGTCCACCGTGGCGAGCCCGCGGTCCAGCCACTCGTCGAGCACCGCGCGGGGGCGCAGATCCCGGGTCACGCCCGCAACGAGCCCTTCGAAGGAGGGGGCCGCCCCTTCGGCCGCGCGAGGGAGCGGAAGCGGCCGACCGGCCCGGTCGGTGAAGGTCGGGTCGGCGAGCCAGCGGGCGACGATCCGGCTCGTGCGCGAGACCGCGACCGGCACCGCACTCACCGGCGCACCCGCACCCCGCAGACGCCGCACCTCCTTGCGATGGATGCCGGTGAGCAGGCTGACGCGGCTATCCGTCTGTTCCTTGCCGGGAAGCGCGAAATCGTACTCCGCCACGTTCACGTAGAGCTCGCGCAGCAGGTTCGTCAGGGCCGGGAAGGTGATGCCCCGCGCCACGAACAGGCGCACCAGCGGGCGCAGCAGGCGCGCCACGGGCGCGTGCAGACTCGCGCCCTCGGGCGACGTCGGGACGATTTCGCTCATGCCTCCAGCTTAAGGGACCATCCGTGGGACGCAATCCCACAGAGTGCGGTCGCGCACCTGACCGGCGCGTTTTCGCGTTGACGTGGGAATTTTGCACACGTAACTTCGCGGCGTGGTCAATTTTCCCACGGACGAGAGCCGATGAATACGACCCGGACCCGCCTCGAAGCCGCAGCGCAACCGCCGATCATCCTGGCGGCGCCCGCCCGCTCGCCACACGCCCCGGTCTTCGGCCTTGCCCCCCTTCGTCGCGGCCTGTTCTGCCTCGCCGCACTCGCCCTGCCCGTCCTCGGAATCGGTCTCGCGGATCAGGTCCACCGCGCCGGCCGCTCGGGGACGATGCAGACCGCCGCCCCGCCAACCCCCTCGCGCGGGGCGGCGGCACCTTCCCGCGGCCTCCGCCCCGGCGAAGTGATCCTCGCGACCCTCGAACCCCGGCAGCGCCCGTGATCGACCAAGCCGCCTCCGCCATCCCGATCCTGTGTCGAAGCGAGGAATCCGACACCTGCGGCGGCGCCCGGGTGCTCGACCTCGCGATCTGCCTGATCCTCGCCGTCGCCATCATCGCCCTTCTGACGCTGGCGCTCTGAGAACGACCTTCCAGCCTCCCCAAGACGAGACAATCCGATGCCGAGAACGCTTCCGGCCGCCTGCCTGAGCCTCGCCGTGCTGCTGCCCGCGAGCCTGACCGGGGCCGCCGCCGCCGACCTGCCCCGCCGGGAGGCGCCGCCGCCGGCCCTGCCGATCCCGCCCGCCTTTACCTGGACGGGCTTCTACCTCGGCGTGAATGCCGGCTACGGCTTCCGCGGCGCGCCCTCGGCCTTTCAGGACGCCACCTCTGGCACGGTCACGCAGTCGAGCCGGGACCGCGGCGGCTTCCTCGGCGGCGTGCAGGCGGGCTACACCTATCAGGTGAGCCCAGGGTCCGGCCTCGTGCTCGGCCTGGAGACCGATTTCCAGGGGACCGCCTTCGCCAAGGCCGACGCGGCCTATCTCGGCACGACGCCCTATGACAGCGTGGCGCCGAACCTCGACTATGTCGGCACGGTGCGCGGGCGCGTCGGCTACGCCTTCGACCGGGTGCTGATCTACGGCACCGGCGGCTTCGCCTATGGCGGGGGCGGGCGCTCCCGCTATGCCGGCGCCTATACCGGGACGCTGCCGGATTCGAGCCGGATCGGCTACGCGGTGGGTGGTGGCCTCGAATACGCCTTCACCGATCGCTGGTCGGCCAAGATCGAGGCGCTCTACGTCAATCTGCGCCGCAGCTGGGCGAATTCCGCGACCGTCTACGATGCGGGCGTGCCGGCCTATTACGGCATTGGCCGCACGGATCCGGGCTTCGCGGTCGTCCGCGCCGGCCTCAACTATCGCTGGTAGATTCGCACAACTCTGGAGCGAAGCTGAGCCTTGCCGCAGCGCGGAAGGCTCCCATCTTGAGCGGCGGAGGGGCGTTTCCGGACACGGAAGGACCAGCCTTGCCCGTCTCGACGCCCGCCCGCCTGCGGGGATGCCGGTTCGGCACCGCGGCGGCCCTCTCGCTCGGCCTCGCGCTGGCGATCGCCGGCCCGGCCCTCGGCCAGGACCTGCCGCGGCTCGATCCCGGCCGCGGCGCGCTCCTCATCCACGGCAATTACTGCGGCCCCGGCAATCGCGGCCCGGCCTACCCGCCGGTCGATGCCCTCGACGTCGCCTGCATGCATCACGATGCCTGCACGCCGCCGCCCGGCGACATTGCGCGTTGCGCCTGCCACGACCGGTTGCACGCGGAGGCCGGGCTCGTGGCCAGCAACCCGGCCGTGCCGCGGGCGCTGCGCGACAAGGCGAAGTTCGTCTCGGACGCGGCGATGCTGCTGCCGTGCCTCGATTGAGCCTGCCTCGATTGAGGCCGCCTCAGGCCGCGTCGGGCGCCGGAGCCGGCTTCGGCCCGCCCTTGGCCACTCCGACGAGGGCGGGACGCAGCACGCGCTCGCCGATGACGTAGCCGGACTGGACCACCTGCACCACCGTGCCCGCCGGCACCTCGGCGTTCGGCACCTCGAACATGGCCTGGTGCCGGTTCGGATCGAAGCGCTGGCCTTGCGGATCGACGATCTTCACGCCGTGCCGCTCCAGGGTCTTGGCGAGGTCGCGCTCGGTCAGCTCGATGCCGTCGAGGAGGCTCTTGAGAGCGCCCTCCGCAGCCGCGCGCGCCTCGGCCGGCACGCTCTCGATGGCGCGGCGGACGTTGTCGGCGACGTTCAGCATGTCGCGGGCGAAGTTCGTCACCGCGTAGGTGCGGGCATCGGCCACCTCGCGCTCGGTCCGGCGGCGCAGGTTCTCCATTTCGGCGAGCGTGCGCAGGACCCGGTCCTTCAGCTCGTCCCGCTCGGCGATGATTCCGGCGACCGCATCCGCACTGGCCTGCGCCTCCGGGGCCTGCCCCTCGAGGCCGGTCTCGGGTGCCTGCTCCGCGTTCCGGTTCGCGTCCTCGTGCCGGCCGTCATGCTCCATGTCGTTGCTCATCATCGCGATTCTGTCGTGGCCAAGGATTCAGGGATGGCCGCTGATATCAGGCGGCGCGCCCGCGAAATCAACCCGCGGCCGGACTCACGCCTCCCGCGGCGGTGGCGCCGCGACGAGCGCCTCCAGGCCCTCCGCCTTGAGGGCCGCCACGTCGCCCGCGAACACCTCCATCACGGCGCTGCGGATCGCGGCCTGCCGGTCCGGCTGGATCACCCGGGTTCCGGTGAGGTCCGTGACGTAGAAGACGTCGACCGCCCGCTCGCCGAAGGTCGCCACATGCGCCGAGGTGATGTTGAGGGAGAGGCGGCTGAGCGCCGTCGTCAGCTCGTAGAGGAGGCCCGGCCGGTCGAGGCCGGTGATCTCGACCACCGTCTCCCGGCTCGACAGGGCGTTGTCGATGAACACGTCCGGCGGCACCGGGAAGGTCTTGGCGCGGGTGCTCGTCGGCGGATGCTTGTCGGCCACGAGCTCGGCGATCTTGATCTCACCCTTCAGCGCCCGCTCGATCGCCGCGGTGATGCGCTTGGCGCGGCGCAACTCGTCCTCGTCCCGCTCGAAGGCGCGCGAGACGAAGATCGAGTCGAGGGCGAAGCCGTCCGTCGTCGTGAAGATCTGCGCGTCCACGATGTTCCCCCCGGCCGCCGCGCAGGCGCCGGTGACGATGGCCAGGAGCCGCGGATGGTCCGGCGAGTAGACGGTGAGCTCCGTGACGCCGCGGACCGGATCGGTCTCGACCTCGGTGCCGACCGTGCGGCCCTCCCCGGTCAGGCGCTTGATGAAGCCCGCGTTCTTGAACTGGCGCACCGCCTCAACCTTGAGCCAGTAGGCTTGGTTGTGCCGGGCGGCGTAGGCGTCGAACTCCTCCGAGGACCAGGCGGAGAGCTGCTCACGCAGCGCCATCTGGATCAGGCGGACCCGGTCCGTGCGGGCGATCTCCGAATGGCCGCCCGAGAGCACCACCTCGGTCTCGTCGTAGAGGGTGCGGATCAGGGTGCCCTTCCAGGCGGTCCAGACCCCCGGCCCGACCGCCGTGATGTCGGCCACCGTCAGGATGGCGAGAAGGCGCAGGCGCTCCAGCGTCTGGACGACGCTCGCGAACTTCTCGATCGTCTTCGGGTCCGAGAGGTCGCGACTCTGGGCCGTCATCGACATCAGGAGGTGATGCTCCACGAGCCAGGCCACCATCTCGGTCTCGGCCTGGGTGAGGCCGAAGCGGGGCCCGAGCTTCTGGGCGATGGCCGCGCCCGCGATCGAGTGGTCCTCCGGCCGCCCCTTCGCGATGTCGTGCAGGAGGATCGCGACGTAGAGGGCGGTGCGGTTGTGGATCGTGCCGATGAGGCGGGAGACGAGGGGGAACTCCTCCTCGGCCCGTCCGGAATCGATCGCCGCCAGCACCCCGAGGGTGCGCAGCAGGTGCTCGTCCACCGTGAAGTGGTGGTACATGTTGAACTGCATCATCGCGACGATGCGGCCGAAATCGGGGATGAAGCGGCCGAGCACGCCCGCCTCGTTCATCTGGCGCAGGATGGTCTCGGGCGAGTTCTTCGAGGTCAGGATGTCGAGGAACAGGCGGTTCGCCTCCTCGTCCGCCCGGAGCGTCGGGTTGATCAGCCGAAGGGACCGGTTGGCGAGACGCTTGGCGTCGGGGTGGATCGCGAGGTTGTGCCGGTCGGCGAGCCAGAACAGCCGGATCAGGTTCACGGGATCGCGCTCGAACGCGTCCTCGGCCCGCAGGTTCACGCGGCCATGGTCGATCCAGAAATCCTCGGCCTCGATGGCGGTCGCCCGAAAGCGGTCGCGGAAGCGGCCGATCCAGCGGTCGAGGACGGGCGTGCGCTTGGCGTGGCGCGCCTCCAGTTCCGCGCAGACGATGGCGGTGAGGTCGCCGACATCCTTGGCGATCAGGAAGTAGGCCTTCATGAAGCGCTCGACGCCCGACAGGCCGCCGCGCGCGCCCAAGCCGATCCGCTCCGCGATCCGCGGCTGCAGCCCGAAGGAGAGGCGCTCCTCCGCCCGTCCCGTGACGAAGTGCATGTGGCAGCGCACCCGCCACAGGAACTCGTCGCAGCGCTCGAACAGCCTGAACTCCTCGGGCGTGAACAGGCCGGCCGCGACGAGCTCGGCCTGGTCGCGCACCCGGTAGGTGTATTTCGCGATCCAGAACAGCGTGTTGAGGTCCCGCAGGCCCCCCTTGCCGTCCTTGACGTTCGGCTCGACGAGGTAGCGCGAGGCGCCGGCCTTGGCGACGCGGGCGTCGCGCTCGCGCAGCTTCGCCTCGACGAATTCGTGGGCCGTGCCCATGACGAGTTCCGCGTCGAAGCGGGTGACGAGTTCCTCGAACAGGCTGCGCGCTCCGAACAGGAAGCGCGCCTCGAGGAGCGCGGTGCGGATCGTCATGTCCGCCCGCCCCTCGCGCAGGCACTCCTCCACCGAGCGCGTGGCGTGGCCGACCTTCAGCTTGAGGTCCCAGAGCACGTAGAGCATCGCCTCGACGACGCTCTCCGACCACGCGGTCTGCTTGTAGGGCAGCAGGAACAGGAGATCGATGTCCGAGCCCGGCGCCATCGTGCCCCGGCCGTAGCCGCCGGTGGCGACCACCGCGAGTTGCTCGCCGGTCGAGGGATTGTCGTTCGGGTAGAGGCGCCAGACGACCGCGTCGTGGATCGCCCGCACCACCGCGTCCGTGAGGTTCGACAGGGCGCGCGCGCAGGCGATGCCGTCCCGGTCGCGCAGGAGCTGCTTCTCGGCCTCCTTGTGGCCGCGCTCGATCACGGCCCGCAGCTCCGGCACGAGGATGGCGCGCAGCTTCGTCGGCTCGCGGGCCTCGCGATCGAGGTTGTCGAGGACTTTGCTCAGGGCGGCGGCAGCGTCGAACATGCCCTTCCCGTTAGCACGTTACGCCGAAGCTGCCAGCGGCCGGAACACGGCGGGAACAGTGGGCTTCTTCTCTCGGCGAGCACAATCCAGAGTGCGTTCTCCTCCCCGGAAATTTCGTTTGACGAAACGAACGGAATTGCCTAGCTGATCTGCCGCACGCGCAGGGTACCGGGCGCGATCGGCAGGGGAGATGGATGATGCTGCGCCTCGACCGCAGGACCTTTGTGCGCACCCTCGGTGCCCTCGCCCTCGTCGCCGCCTCTCTGCCGCGGGCCTCGCAGGCCGGCGACGTCAAGGAGATCCGCCTCGACTGGGCGACCTACAACCCCGTCAGCCTCGTCCTGAAGGAGAAGGGCTTCCTGGAGGAGGCGCTGAAGCCGCAGGGCATCAAGGTGCGCTGGACGCAGTCGCTCGGCTCGAACAAGGCGCTCGAATTCCTCAACGGCGGGGCGATCGATTTCGGCTCCTCCGCGGGTGCCGCCGCGCTCCTCGCGCGCATCAACGGCAACCCGATCAAGGTCGTCTACGCCTATTCCCGCCCGGAATGGACCGCGCTCGTCACCCGCAAGGACACCGGCATCACCAAGGTCGCCGATCTCAAGGGCAAGCGCGTCGCCGTGACCCGCGGGACCGACCCCCACATCTTCCTGATCCGCGCCCTCCAGGGCGCCGGCCTGACCGAGAAGGACGCCAAGCTCGTCCTCCTGCAGCACCCGGACGGCCGCACGGCGCTCGACCGCGGCGACGTCGACGCCTGGGCGGGCCTCGACCCGATGATGGCGGCGGCCGAGATCGAGAACGACGACGTGCTGTTCTTCCGCGACGCCAACGCCAACACCTGGGGCGTGCTCGACGTGCGCGAGGATTTCGCCAAGGCGAACCCGGATCTCGTGCGCACCGTGATCGCGGCCTACGAGCAGGCCCGCGCCTTCGCGATCGCGAACCCGGACGCGCTGAGGAGCGCCCTCGTCGCGGCGACGAAGCTGCCCGATCCGGTGATCGCCCGCCAGATCGAGCGCACCGACCTGAGCCAGCCGAATGTCGGCCCGACGCAAGGGGAGGCGATCCGGGCGGCGGGTCTCGCCCTGCAGCAGGCCGGCGTGATCCCGGCCGAGACGAACGTGGCGGCGGCCGTCGACGCGCTGATCGACCCGCAGTTCAACCCCGGCGGGAAGCCCTGACCGTCTGATCTTTCGCGCCCGCCTGTGATAGGGCGAGCCGCATGACGGCTCAGATCCTGGTCTCCGAGGGCGCGGCGGCGCCCATCTCCCCTGCCGCGGGCAGACGCGGCGCCTCCGTCCTCGGTCACGGGGCCCGCACCCTCGTCGGCCTCGCGCTGCCCCTGGCGTTGGCGCTCGGCTGGGAGGCGGCGGTCCGCTACGGTCTGGCGCAGGGGCGCCTGCTGCCGCCGCCGAGTCGGATCGGCGCGGCCCTCTACGATCTCGCCGCCTCGGGCGACCTCTGGATCCACGTCACGGCGACCCTCCTGCGGGTCGTTCTCGGCTTCGCCTTCGGGGCCGTGGCGGGTATCCTGGTGGGGGCGCTCACCGGCACCCTGCCCTTCGCGCGCCACCTCCTCGACCCGAGCCTGCAGGCCCTGCGCGCGGTCCCCTCCCTCGCCTGGGTGCCCCTGTTCATCCTCTGGCTCGGGATCCTGGAGACGCCCAAGATCGCGCTCATCGCGGTCGGCGTGTTCTTCCCGGTCTACGTGGGCGTCGCCGGCGCCATCGCCTCGGTCGACCGCAAGCTCGTGGAGGTGGGCCGGATCTTCCGCCTCTCGAAGACGGCGCTGGCGCGGCGCATCCTGTTGCCGGCCGTGCTGCCTGCGACCCTGGTGTCGCTGCGCACGGGCCTCGGCCTCGGCTTCCTGTTCGTCGTGGCGGCCGAGCTGATGGGCGCCTCCGAGGGCCTGGGCTACCTCCTCGTCGACGGGCAGCAATTCAGCAAGCCGGACCAGATCCTGGCCGCGATCATCGCCTTCGCGATCCTCGGAAAGCTCGCCGACGCGACGCTGGTCATGCTGACCCGGCCCCTGACGCGCTGGCAGGACACGGCCCGTGACAGCCTCTGACCGGGCTCAGCCTTCGGCTTCGTCCCGCTCCTCGTCGCGTTCGGAGGAGGTGTGCGGCTCCCGCCGCTGCGGACGGGTCGTCTCGACCGGCGGAAACAGCTCTGCGAGCCCCCTCGCGACCCCGTACAGCACCGGGTCCGACTCGGGACCGGCATGGGGTGGGTTGAGATCGCTCCGGAACATGCTGAAACCGTCTCCCGCGACGCGCCTTTCCCGCAGCCGCTCTCGCTCGATGGGCCGAGGCGCGGCCCATGGCCGCCCGAGGAGGACAATGCGCCGAGAAACATTTCGTTTCATGCAAATGTCACGGAGAACGAACCGCCCCCGGCCCGCGACGTGCGGAGCGCGCCCGTGCTGACCATTGCGGATCTGTCCAAGACCTACGCCGACGGCACCCAAGCCCTCGCGAACATCGACCTCGAGGTGCCGGCCGGCGAGATCGTCGCTCTGATCGGCGGCTCGGGCTGCGGCAAGACCACGCTCCTGCGGCTCGTGGCCGGCCTCGACCGGGCGAGCGCGGGGCAGATCCGCCTCGACGGCGAGGCGATCACGGCTCCGCATCCGGGCGTCGGCCTCGTCTTCCAGGAGCCGCGCCTCCTGCCCTGGCTCAGCGTCTCCGACAATGTCGGCTTCGGCCTCGCACACCTGACGGGTGGCGAGCGGCGGGCCAGGGTCGCGCACGCGCTGGAGCGGGTGGGGCTTGCCGAGCATGCGGGCCGCTGGCCGCGGGAGCTCTCGGGCGGACAGCAGCAGCGGGTCTCGATCGCCCGCGCCTTCGTGGCGAACCCGCGGGTGCTCCTCCTCGACGAGCCGTTCTCGGCACTCGACGCCTTCACCCGGCGCGACCTGCACCGGCACCTCCTTGCTCTCTGGGAGGAGGTGCGGCCGACGGTGCTCATCGTCACCCACGACGTCGGCGAGGCCGTGGCCCTGGCCGACCGGGCCGTGGTGATGCGTCCGAAGCCCGGCCGCCTCGACGATATGGTCCCCTTGCCGCTCCCGCGGCCGCGGGAGCCGGCAGCCCCCCAGAGCGAGGCGGCCACGCGGAAGATCCTCGCGGCCCTCGACCGCTCCCTGCGCCCGGCCGAGGCGGCCCCGCAGAACGCGAACTGGTGGTAGCGCACCCGCTGGTCGAGCGGACCCGGGCAGGCTAGACCGCGGGCCTTGGTCGACCAGAACGAGGAAACATCCATGGACGCCACCGCCCTGCGCGCCCTCCAGGCCCCCCTGAAGGATCAGTACCGCAGCACGCCCGATTCCGCGGTCATCACGCTGAAGGCGAAGGGATCGCTCGACGACAGCAGCATCGCCTGCAAAGTCGAGACGGGCCGCGCGCTGGCCGTCGCGGGCCTGCACCCGGCGACCGGAGGCTCGGGCGCGGAGCTGTGCTCGGGCGACATGCTGCTCGAGGCGCTCGTCGCCTGCGCGGGCGTGACCCTGAAGGCCGTCGCGACCGCCCTGGAAATCCCGCTGCGCGCCGGCACCGTCTCGGCGGAGGGCGACCTCGACTTCCGCGGGACGCTCGGCGTCGACAAGGAGGCGCCGGTGGGCTTCCGCGCGATCCGCCTCGCCTTCCACCTCGACACCGACGCGCCGCAGGAGAAGCTCGACCAGCTCCTCAAGCTGACGGAGCGCTACTGCGTGGTCTTCCAGACCCTGAACCACCGGCCGGAACTGGCCGTGAGCGCGGGCAAGGCCTGACCGGCTTCGAGGCCGGACGAAAAAAAGGGGCGGGATGCACGGCATCCCGCCCCTTCACTTCCCGGGCCGCGCCTCGGCCCTCAGACCATCGCCGGCTTCGCGATCGCCGCGCCCTCGGCCGGTCTCGCGACGCCGAGCCACGTCCTGCGCATCGGCTTCAGAACGAAGAAGGCCAGGATCGCCGTCAGCAGATCGAGGGCGATGGCGATGCCGAACACGGGAACCCAATTGCCCGCCGAGTCGTGGATGAGCGCCGCGACCGGGCCGCCGAGCAGCGAGCCGACGCCCTGGGCCATGTAGAGGAAGCCGTAATTCGTGGTCGCGTGCTTGGTCCCGAACGTGTCGGTGAGGATCGAGGGGAAGAGCGAGAAGATCTCACCCCAGGCGAAGAACACGAGGCCGGAGAGGAGGGCGAAGGCGTAGGCGTTCTGCCGGTAGTAGAGCAGCAGGCAGATCGCGCAGGCCTCGAGCGCGAAGGCGATCGCCATCGTGTTCTCGCGGCCGATATGGTCCGAGACCCAGCCGAAGAAGGGCCGGGTCAGGCCGTTCGTGACGCGGTCGAAGGTGAGCGCGAAGGGCAGCGCCGCGAAGGCGACGCCGAAGAAGACCAGCGTCTCGTCCGCCACGCCGAACTCACGCGCGAAGTTGGCGAAGTTCGCGACCACCATCAGGCCGCCCGTCGACATCATCGCCATCATGCCGAACATCAGCCAGAACAGCGGCGTGCGCAGCATCGCCTTCGGGGCCGTGTCCCCGGCCGCCGAGATCACCTTCGTGTCCGGCAGCGCCTGCATCTCGCCGGGCCGCGGTGCGCGCAGGCCGAGCGCCGCGACGAGGCCGACGGCCGCGAGGACGAGGCCGAACACGAGCAGGGTGTGGCGGAAGTCTGTCGCGGCCATCAGGTTGGTGATCGGGAAGGTCGTGATCATCGCGCCCATGCCGTAACCGGCGGCGACGACGCCCACGGCGAAGCCACGGCGATCGGGGAACCAGCGCACCATCAGGCCGACGATGCCGACATAGACGATGCCGGTGCCGAGACCGCAGAGCACGCCGTAGGTGGCGTAAAGGGCGAACAGGCTCTCGGCATAGGAGGCCGTGACCCAGCCGAGCCCGCTGAGAAGGGCGCCCAGCGCGATCATCAGCTTGGGGCTGAACCGGTCGATGAGCCAGCCCTGCACCGGCGAGAAGAAGGTCTGCAGCACGATCACCAGGGTGAAGGTCACCTGGACGGCCGCCAGCGAGGCGCCGGTGCTCGTCTGAAAGGGTTTGACGAACAGGGTCCAGACATATTGCGGACTGGAGATCGTCATCATGACGATTAGTCCAAGCAGAAGTTGTATCCACCGGCGGGATGAGTTTGTTGTTGTATCCATTATACGCTCCTTGCAGATGTAACCGTTAGCAACGTCCGTGCCAGAGGGATGCCGTGGCGGCGCCCCCGGCACGGGGCGGGGCGGCTCTCGGGCACCCGCCGCTGCTGGAATGAGGCTTGGACAGTTTTTGTCGGGAGACGTCCGAGCGTCGCGAGGATGAGAGCGATGTCACAACGGGCGAGGACGTCCCGGATTGTTCTCGCATGCATCTTCCCCGTGGGCCGCAGGATTTGAGGAAGCGATAACAGCAGGCGTTGCGACGGATGCGCAAGTCTGAAATTTTCTGTTCTGCGCGTGCGAGATCGAAATCGCTCGATTCGCGGTGCCGCCGCCCTGAAAGGACAGTTTCCGCTCAGATGCCCGAGCGGTATACTGTTGACCCTTCACGCCTCCGTAAGCGGCAGGACTCATCATTGGCGCGAGGCATCGATCGGGATGCCACCGCGGGTGAGGCCGTTCGGGACCGGCGATGGACGGAGCGTGGAGAGGGGGCAGGAGGGGCTCTCCGGTCGGGAGCCTGATCGGCGACGGGGCCGGGAGCGCGGCCGTCGAGTTCGCCCTCACGGCGGTGCCGTTCCTCGGCTTCGTCTTCGTGATCTTCCAGGTCGCGCTCTACCACTTCGCCCTGCAATCCCTCGACAGCGCGACGCGGACGGCCGCGCGTCTCGTGATGACGGGCAACGTTCAGGCCAAGTCGGTCTCGGCCTCCCAGTTCCGGACCCAGCTCCTCTGCCCGGCGCTGAGGGTGCCGATCGACTGCTCGAAGATCACCGTCAGCATCTCGAAGATCGCGAAGGTCTCCTCCGCGCAGAGCGGCTCGGGCATCTACGCCTTCATCGATCAGACGCTGCCGGCTCTCAGGCCGGTCAACCTCGACCCGAACAAGAGCGTCTACTGTCTCGGCGGCCCGGGCGATTACCTCTTCATCGACGTGGCCTACAGCTTTCTCAGCTTCGGCAGGTTCGTTCAGGCCTATTTCGGGGAGTCGCTGGGCGAGGCGTTGATCCTGCGTTCGACGACCTTCGTCTACAACGAGCCGTTCCAGGTCTCGAGCGGCAGCGCGCAGGCGGGCTGCTAGATGGCGAGGCCCGGCAGCGGATCGGCCGGCGAACGGCCCCGGCCACCCCGTCCGGGCAGCGCGTGGCGCGCCCGCATCCGGGCGCTCGCCGTCAGCCGATGGAGGATCCGGTGGTGGTTCACCGACCTCCTGGACCCGGCGCGCGCGCGCCACCCGATTGCCGATGCGAAGGGCACCTCGGCGATCGAGTTCGCCCTCGTCGCGCCGGTCCTCGTTCTGATGCTGCTCGGCTCGGTCGATGCGAGCCGCGCCGTCACGGCCGCCAACCGGGCGGGCTACGTCGCGGATTCGATCGCCGAACTGGTCTCGCAGGTGGACCACGTTCTCACGGCCGACGAGATCGAGGGCTTCATCCGCAGTGCGCCGCTGATCGACGCCGACATCCTGGATTACGGCCGGCAGATCGGCAGCACGGACCTCGCCAGCCTCGTCAACGTCACGGTGTCGAGCATCGCCTTCACCAAGGCCGTCCCGACCTGCACGGCGAATTGCATCTTTCTCGCCACGACGATCTTCAGCCGGGCCCTCTCGGGCACCACGCGCCCCTGCGGCCTCCTGCTCCCGGCCGCCGACGGCGCGCCGGCCGCGTCCAAAACGCTGCCGATCTCGACCTTCGGGCCGGTCTCGCTGGTCGTCGTCGATGTCGAGGTGTTCTTCAAGCCGCTCTTTCTGTCGGCCATGGCGTTCCCCGCGAAGTTCCGGCGCTCCGCCTACTTCCGGCCGCGGCAGGTCACTCAGGTCAGGGCGGCCAGCAACTGCCCCGGCGTCTAGTGCACGGGGCGAGGAGGCGAGTCATGCCGGTCAGCGCGCGAGAGGCGGGGAGGCGGCCCGGCCGGAGAGCGTCCGAGGAGTTCTCCCGCGCCCGCAGCACGTGGAGCGCCGCGCGGGACGGCAACATCTCGATCCTGTTCGGGCTCCTGATCCTGCCCCTCATCGGCACGGTCGGGCTCGCCATCGATTACGGGCAGCTCCTCATCGCGCGCACGGCCTGCCAGACCGGCGCCGATTCCGCGGCCCTCTACGCGAGCGGCGTCGCCAAGACGCTGATCCAGCAGTCGGACGGCAGCGCGACAGCGGTTGCGGCCGCCTTCGGCGAGGCCAAGAGCCGCTCCGAGGCCCTGTTCAACGCCCACGTCGCCCGCACGGGCAAGCTCTCGGTTGCGGCAACGGTGACCCTGACCAAGACCGGCCAGCGGATCGACGCGGCCGCGGGCTACGCGGTCTCGACGCGCACGACCTTCGGCGGCCTGTTCGGCGTGCGCAGCCTCTCGGCCATCGGGCAGGCCGTCTCCTCGGCCTCGATGCCCCTCTACACCGATCTCTACATGGCCCTCGACGTGTCCCAGTCGATGGGGCTCGCCGCCACGAAGGCGGGGGCCCAGGACCTGTTCAGGCTCACCCTGAAGAGCGAGAAGGACGCCGGCAACAAGTCGCCGAAGGGCTGCGTCTTCGGCTGCCACGTCGTCCAGAACGGCAGCGCCGTGCCGCTCAGCTACGAAACGCTGGCGCGCAATGCCGGCATCCCGCTGCGCATCGACGTCCTGCGCGACGCCGTGAGCCGGACGATCAGCACAGCCGAGGCGGATGCCCGCGCGGTGGGCACCAGCAACTACCGGATCGGCCTCTACACGATGGGCCTCGCCTCGGCGAACGCGACGACCTCCGGTCTCGTCGAGCTCGCCCCGCTCAGTACGAACTGGGCGTCGCTGAAGACGGCCGCGGCCGGGATCACGCTCGGTCCCAACAACGGCGGCGGCACCGGCGACACCTTCCTCACGGAGCCGCTCAACGCGCTGCGGGGCCGGGTGCCGACGAGCGGGGACGGCAACACCCAGGCCCAGTCCCGAGCCTTCCTGTTCATCATCACCGACGGCCTGCGGGACGTGAAGGGTGCCTGCACCTCGGGTCATTGCACGGCGCCCTTCGATCCGGCGGTGTGCCAGACCTACAAGAGCGCCAACGTCACGGTGGGGGTGATCTACACGACCTTCCTGCCGATCCTGAACAACCCCACCGACGGCTCGACGGCGCTCAACGGCGACTACAAGAACCTCGTCCTGCCCCACGCCGACAAGATCGCCCCGAGCCTGCAGGCCTGTGCCTCCCCGGGCTGGTACGCGGAGGCCTCGGACGGGCCGGCCATCGACGCGGCCCTGGCCCGGATGTTCGCCCAGACCGCGCTGCAGCCGCAGATCACGAATTGAGGCCCCGTCCTCACAGGCCGAGCGCGCCACCGTCCGAGCGGGGATCGTGCATCGCCTCGATGCGCCCGTCCTGCGGGTGGCGCACGAGGAGGCCGGCATGGCCGAGCGAGTCGATGTAGGCGCCGCCGAGTTCCTCGATGTCGTGGCCCATGCCGCGCAGCGCGGCGATGCAGGCCGGATCGAACCGGTCCTCGACCTTCACGGACAGCGATTCCGCCCCCCAGGTCCGCCCATAAAGCAGGCGGGGCGCATCGACCGCGGCCGCGGGGCTCATCCCGTAATCCGCATAGCGCGTGAACACCTGTGCCTGAAATTGCGGCTGCCCGTCGCCGCCCATGCTGCCGTAGGCGGTGACCCGGCCGTCGTCGAAGGCCGCGAGCGCCGGGATCAGGGTGTGGAACGGGCGCCGGCCCGGCTCCAGCGGGTTCACGGCGCTCGGATCGAGCGAGAACGACATGCCCCGGTTCTGCCAGTGGATGCCGGTCTTCGGCAGCACCGTGCCCGAGCCGTATTCCCAGTAGATCGACTGGATGTAGGAGACGGCGAGCCCGTCGCGGTCGATCGCCCCCATCCAGACCGTGTCGCCCTCGCCCGGATTGCGCAGTGGCACCGAGGCGGCCCGGCCCATGTCGATCGCGGCCGCCTCGCGCGCCAGGCGCTCCGGTGTCAGGAAGCTTGCCGGGTCGGCGCGGAGCCGGTCGAAATCCGTGACCACCCGGTCTCGGATGGCGAAGGCGCGCTTCGTCGCCTCGATCAGCCCGTGATAATGCGCGACCGTCTCCGGCTCGCGGATGTCGAGCCGGTCGAAGATCCCGAGGATCAGGAGCGCCGCGAGCCCCTGGGTCGGGGGCGGGAAATTGTAGATCGTGGCGCCGCGCCGCCGGATGGACAGGGCGGCGCGCTCGGCCGCCCGGTAGGTTTCGAGGTCGGCCCGCGTCACGGGGGCGCCGAGATGTTCGAGGTCGGTGGCGATCTCGCGCCCGACATCGCCCCGGTAGAAATCGTCGAGCCCCGCATGGGCGAGCTGCTCCAGCGTCGCGGCGAGCGCGGGCAGGCGGCGGATCTCGCCGGCCGGCCAAGCCTTTCCGTCCTTCAGGAAGGTCGCGGCGAAGTTCGGGGCGTCGTGCAGCGTGTCGAGTTCCTTCGGGACGTAGCGCGCCTCGGAGGCCGAGACGGCGCAACCCTCGCGGGCATGGCGGATCGCGTCGGCGAGGAGGATGTCGAGGGGCAGGCGGCCCCCGAGCGCCCGGGCGAGCTCCCGCGCCATGCCCCAGCCGCCGACCGCGCCGGCGACGGTGACCGCCGCGTCCGGCCCGCGCGCGGGAATCGCGTCGAGCCCCCGGTCGCGGTAGCGCGCGATCGTGGCGAGGCGCCCGGCCGGCCCGCAGGCCTCGATGCCCCGCACTCGGCCGCCCTTCTCGCGCACCAGCCAGAAGCCGTCCCCGCCGATGCCGTTCATGTGCGGGTAGACGACGGCGATCGCCGCCGCCATGGCGATCATCGCCTCGACCGCGTTGCCGCCTTGCGCCAGCACGGTGCGGCCGGCCTCCGCCGCGAGGCTGTGGGGCGCGGCGACGGCACCGTGGGCGAAGGTCGGGGTTTCAAGGCTCTGTGTCTCGGGCATGGGGATCCGCTTGCAAGGCTCGAACCGCGCCGGCTTAGGCGAGCGGCGCGCTCCGGGAAAGACCGGGATGCCCGGCGTCGGGATCATGGGGTCGCTGACGTCACCGGCCGTCGCGGACGATGCCGTCTCCCATCATCCCTTCGCCAGGGCGAAGGCTGCCCTAGTTTCCCTCACAGGATGGTGATTTTCGAGTGGGTCGTGAGCGTCCTTCTGGGCGCGGTGCTGCTGGCGGCGCTGGCGAGGCGGGTGGGCGCGCCCTATCCCGCCTTCCTCGCGCTCGGCGGCGTGGCGCTGGCCTTCGTGCCGGGCGTGCCGAACCTGAAGCTCGACCCGGAGCTGGCGCTGGCGCTGTTCCTCGCCCCCGTCCTGCTCGATGCGGGCTACGACACCTCGCTGCGCGACCTCAAGGCCAATTGGCGGCCGATCGGGGGCCTCGCCCTCGGCGCGGTGGCGGTGACGACGGTGGCCGTCGCGGTCGTGGCGAAGGCGATCGTGCCCGAGATGCCCTTCGCCGCCTGCGTGGTGCTCGGCGCCGTCGTGGCCCCGCCGGACGCGGTGGCGGCCCTCTCCGTGCTGCGGCACGTGCCGCTCCCGCACCGGCTGACCACGATCCTGCGCGGCGAGAGCCTCCTCAACGACGCGGGCTCCCTGCTGATCTACCGCCTCGGCGTGGCGGCGGCGATCACGGGGAGCTTCCATCCCGGCGAGATCGCGCCGACCTTCCTGCTCGGCGTCGTCGGCAGCCTCGTGGCGGGCCCCATCCTCGCCTTCGCCTATGTCGGGGTGATGCGCCACTTCCAGGACGCGGCGAGCACCATCGTGCTGCAATTCGTCGCCGCCTTCGGCATCTGGATCGCGGCCGAGGGCGTCGAGATGTCGGGGGTGCTGACGGTCGTCAGCTTCGCGATCACGGTGGCGCGGTTCTCGCCCGGCATCACGCCGCCGCGCACCCGCATCCTGTCCTACGCGGTCTGGGACACGTCGGTGTTCGTCCTCAACGTGCTCGCCTTCGTGCTGATCGGCATCCAGATCGGCCCGATCCTTGAGCGGCTGAACGAGGCCGAGCAGACGACGGCGATCGTCCTCGCCAGCATGGTGTTCCTCACAGTCGTGCTCGTGCGCATCGCCTGGGTCCTGCCGGCCAGCGGTCTCGACCGACTCGAATTCGCGAGCCAGCGCCGGACGCGGGAAGGCACCTCGGACGCGGTGCTCGGCCTCAAGGCGGCTGTCGCGCTCTCCTGGTCGGGCATGCGCGGCATCGTCACCATCGCGGCCGCGCTGGCGTTGCCCCAGGGCGGCTCGAACGGCGGGTTCCCCTACCGCGACCTCATCGTGTTCACGGCCTTCTGCACGGTGATCGGCACCCTGGTGATCCAGGGGCTCACGCTGGGGCCTCTGCTCGCCTGGCTCGGCCTCTCCGACGACGATCCCGTGGGGCGGGAGGTGGGCCGCGCCCGAGCCGAGGCTTACGCCGCCGCCATCGAGACGCTGGATCCGGACGAGGGCGCCTCGACGGAAGCCTTGCGGGAGGAGTTCGCCGCCGCGCTGAAGGAGGCGAAGGGCCACGAGGAGGGCCTCGCGCCCGAGAGCCTGCCGGCCGACGAGGCCCGCCGCCGCGCGATCGGCGCCGCCCGCGACCGGGTGCTGGCACTGCGCCGGGAGGGCCGCATCGGCGACGATGCCTATTACGTGCTGGAGGAGGAGTTCGACTGGGCCGAACTCAACGTGACGCCGCGCGCCGAGACGTGAGGGGCCTCAGGTCGAGCGCCCGACCCTGCCCTCGATCGCGTCCCAGACCGCGACGGCGAGATCGGGGCCGCCCAGGCGCCTGATCGCCCGGATGCCGGTCGGCGAGGTGACGTTGATCTCGGTGAGATGCCCATCGATCACGTCGATGCCGACGAGGATCAGGCCGCGCCGCCGGAGCTCGGGGCCGATCGCCGCGCAGATCTCCCGCTCCCGCTCCGTGAGGTCCGAGGCCGCGGCCGCGCCCCCCCGCACCATGTTCGAGCGGATGTCGTTCAGGGCCGGGACGCGGTTGATCGCGCCCATCGGCTCGCCATCCACGAGGATGATGCGCTTGTCGCCCTCGGTGATCTTGTCGAGGAAGCGCTGCACCACCCATTGCTCGCGGAAGGTCGCGGCAAAGAGGTCGAACATCGAGCCGAAATTCGGGTCGGTCTCCGAGACCCGGAACACCGCCGCCCCGCCATGGCCGTGCAGTGGCTTCATCGCAATGGTGCCGTGCTCGCGCCGGAACTCCTCGATCTCCGCCTTGTCGCGGGTGATCAGGGTGGGCGGCATTAGTTCGGGGAAGTCGAGGACGAAGAGCTTCTCGGGCGCGTTGCGCACCTCGGCCGGGTTGTTGACGACGAGCGTGCGCGGGTGGAGCCGCTCTAGGATGTGGGTGGCCGTGATGTAGGCCATGTCGAAAGGCGGGTCCTGGCGCATCAGCACCACGTCCGCCTCGGCGAGATCGATCCGCTCGATGGGGCCGAGGCTCGCATGGGCGCCCTCGACATCGCGCACGGTCAGGGGCTCGACCCGCGCCGTGACCAGCCGCCCCTGCAGGGAGAGCCGATCCGGCGTGTAGTAAATGAGCCTGTGTCCACGCGCCTGCGCCTCGAGCAGCAGGGCGAAGGTCGTGTCCCCGGCGATGCGGATCGCCTGGATCGGGTCCATCTGGACCGCCACGGTGAGGGCCATGTTCGTCGTCGATGCTCCACGATGCCCGGTTGCGGAGAAGCCGCCCCCTCCGCGCCCCCGGGACGCGGGGATATGTCAGTTCTCGGGCATCGATTTGCCACCCGTGCGACGGTCGTAATCGCCGATCGCGGAGCGGCATTCGGGGGAGAGGCGCTTGCGGTTGCGCGTCATGCACCGCTCGGCGTCGTCGCTGTTCGGGTCGACGCCCGCGCAGAGGCGGAAATAGTCGTTCGCGCAGCCGAGCTGCAGGCCCTGGTCCTCGCGCTGCGCCTGGGCCGGACTCGCGGCGAGCATCAGCAGGGCCAATGGCGCGATCTTCAGAGCGGCCGAACGGCCCGCGGAGAGGCGGTCTCGGGCATTCGCCCGGGAGTGCATCAGTCGTGGCATGTCCAGTCGCATCCAGCGGTGTCCTTCGCTGTGGGTCAGAGGGGACGGCATATCGGGCGTTCCGTCGGCTAGGCAAGCCGCCGCGCACGGCCGCGGTTCCGTGCATGCGCGCCTGAAACAAAAAGGCCTCGCTCGAAGCGTGAGCGAGGCCGAGTGCAAGGGAGGAAACGCCCGCCATGGGCAGTCGAACTCAATGCAAGGGGCGAGCCAGTTGCCTCGTCGACGTCCGGGCCGGGCGATCGTCGCGGCTGCGGAAGCGGAGGATCGGGCCGCTCCGTCCCCGGCTGCGGCCCCGGGAAACGGACCGTTAACCATACCGTGCTGATCTGGTGCCGCGGTGCCGCCTGCCCGGGGCGTTCCGTCGAGACCGAAGCCGACACCGCGACTCGGGGCCGCGAGGATCATCGTCAGGAAACGACCCATGAAGCCCGTCACCCCGCAGCCCGCGCCGAGAGCCGGCAATGTCCTGGCCTTCCCGTCGGCAGAGGCGCGGCCGGCGCGCCGCGAGGCCGTGCCGAGCGAGGCGAGGGGCGAGATCCTGCTGTTCCTCGGTGTGCGCTACGAGCGCCTGCCGGAGCCCGAGGTGGCGCCGGTGCCGCGCCGCCGCCACTCCTGACGCTTCCCACGATCGATTTCCCCGACCGCGGCGGGACGATGCCGGCCTGCCCGGATGCCGAGAGCCGTAGCCGGATGCGAAGAATTCCGAGGTCCGCGCCCGCGCCGACGCGGGACGACCCGCTGCCCTCACCCCGCCCGCATTCCCTCGCGCTGGCCGCCGCGCTCACCCTCCTCGGAGCTTGCGCGCAGCAGGGGGATTTCGGCCGGCCGAAGGCGGGCACCTGGAACAGCCTCGTCGACACCACGGGCACGCTCGCGGCGCGCGAGCGCGGAGAGCCCGCCTCCGCCTTCCCGCTGACCGACGACGAACTCACCCTGCGCGACCGGGCTTGGCGCTTCCTGATGCCGGCCGCGGGCCGCGACGCCTTCCTCGACGTCCTGGCGAACCTGACCCGCGCCCGCGTGCTTCCGCCGACCCTGGGCCGCCCCGCCGACATCGCCGCCTATTACGCGACGCTGATCTCGGAGGAGGCCCGCTCGCCCGTCTCGCGCTACCGCCGCCTGTCGGAGGACGCGACCGCCGACGCCCGGCTGATCCCGGCCTTCGCGGCGACGGCCGTCCGGGTGAACGACGCCGACGCCCTGCGCCTGCGCAGCCTGCCCTTCGTGAAGGTGCTCGACGACGCCGACGTGCGCCACGCCGCGATGCGGGTGGCCGAGAATCGCTGCCTGATCGCCTGGGTGCGCCTGGAGGCCGGCGAGCGCCTCGCGCGCTACCGCTACGCCCTGGAGCACCTCGTGATCGAGGTGCCGGTGGGTCCGGAGGCGGTTCCGGTCGAGCGCACGCTGGCGGCCCTGAACAGCCGCCGCGCCCTGCTCGACCCGCTCCAGCCACCCGACGCGGCCCTGCGCTGCGGGCTTGCCGCCCCGGAGGCCCCGGTGGCGGCCCTGCCGCTCGTGACGAAGAACTGAGCCCTCCGGCGGCATTTCTCGGGTGTGACGCCGGTGCGACGGGCACGCGGGCGAGGCGGCCTAACCCTTGCGCCCGCCCGGCGCGGAGCCCTTGGCGAGAGCCGCCCGGCGCAGGGCCTCGGCGAGGGCGCCGGCCGGCTCGGGCGCGGATTGCCGGGACGGCGCCGGGCTCGGCCTCGCGCCCGCCGCGGGCCGCTCCTCGCGCCGGGCCGGGCGGGCGCCCGCCTCGTCCGAGCGCATCGAAAGCGCGATGCGCTTGCGCGCCGCGTCCACCTCGACGACGCGCACCTGCACCACGTCGCCGGGCTTCACCACCTCGCGCGGATCCTTCACGAAGCGGTCGGCGAGCATGGAGATGTGTACGAGCCCGTCCTGGTGGACGCCGATATCGACGAAGGCCCCGAAGGCCGCGACATTCGTCACCACGCCTTCGAGCCTCATGCCGGGCTTGAGGTCCTGGATCCTCTCCACACCCTCCTGGAAGGTCGCGGTCCGGAAGGCGGGGCGCGGGTCGCGGCCCGGCTTCTCGAGCTCGGCGAGGATGTCCGTCACCGTCGGCAGGCCGAAGCTCGCGTCCGTGAAGCGCTTCGGGTCGAGGCCGCGCAGCACCGCGCCGTTCCCGATCACGGCACCGATGGGCTGGCCCGTGGCAGCGAGGATCTTGCGCACCACCGGATACGCCTCCGGGTGCACGCCCGAGGCGTCGAGCGGGTCGTCGCCCTCGCGGATGCGCAGGAAGCCCGCGGCCAGCTCGTAGGCCTTCGGCCCGAGCCCGGCGACCTTGCGCAGCCCCGAGCGGCTGCGGAACGGGCCGTTCGCGTCCCGGTGGACCACGATGTTGCCGGCGACGCGCTCGCTCAGGCCCGAGACGCGGGCCAGGAGCGGCGCGGAGGCCGTGTTCACGTCGACGCCGACGCCGTTCACGCAATCCTCCACCACCGCGTCGAGGGAGCGGGAGAGCTTCCCCTCCGCGAGGTCGTGCTGGTACTGGCCGACGCCGATGGCGCGGGGCTCGATCTTCACGAGCTCGGCGAGGGGATCCTGCAACCGCCGCGCGATCGAGACGGCGCCCCGCAGGGTCACGTCGAGGCCCGGCAATTCGGCCGAGGCGTAGGCGCTCGCCGAGTAGACCGAGGCGCCGGCCTCCGAGACCATCACCTTGGTGAGGCGCAGTTCGGGCTGCTTGGCGACGAGCTCGGCCGCGAGCCGGTCGGTCTCGCGGGAAGCGGTGCCGTTGCCTATCGCGATCAGCTCCACCCGGTGGGCGCGGCAGAGCTTGGCGAGGGCCACCAGGGCGCCGTTCCAGTCGCGGCGCGGCTCGTGCGGGTAGATCGTGTCGGTGGCCACCACCTTGCCGGTGGCGTCGACCACGGCGACCTTCACGCCGGTGCGGTAGCCCGGATCGAGCCCGAGGGTCGGGCGCGGGCCGGCCGGGGCGGCGAGCAGCAGGTCGCGCAGGTTTCCGGCGAAGACCTTCACGGCGCCCTCCTCGGCCACCGCCCAGAGGCGAGCGCGCAGGTCCGTGTCGAGGGCGGGCTTCAGCTTGGTGCGCCAAGCCCGGCGCACCGTGTCCGCGAGGAAGCGGTCCCCCGGCCGGCCCCGGTCGGCGAGGCCGAAGGCCCGGGCGATGCGCAACTCCTGCCAGCCCGGCTGGTTCGGGGCCGGCGCGTCGGCCGGCGCGTCGCCGATCTCGAGGTCGAGCACCTCTTCCTTCTCGCCCCGGAAGAGGGCGAGGATCCGGTGCGAGGGCAGCTTCGTCAGAGGCTCGGCGAAGTCGAAGTAATCGGCGAACTTCTCCCCTGCCGCCTCCTTGCCCTTGCGCACGGAGGAGCCGAGCCGGCCGCGCTGCCACGTGGTCTCGCGCAAGGCCCCGACGAGTTCCGGCTCCTCGCTGAAGCGCTCGATCAGGATGGCGCGGGCGCCCTCCAGGGCGGAATCGGCGTCGGCGATGCCCTTCGCGGGGTCGACGAAGGGCTTGGCGGCGGCCTCCGGGCTCTGGTCGGGGCGGGCCAGAAGCGCCTCGGCGAGGGGCCCGAGCCCGGCCTCCCGGGCGGCCTGCGCCTTGGTGCGCCGCTTCTGCTTGAAGGGGAGGTAGAGGTCCTCGAGCCGCGCCTTGGTCTCGGCCTGGGCGATGCGGGCCGCGAGCGCGGCATCGAGCTTGCCCTGCTCGCGGAGGCTCTCGAGGATCGCGGCGCGGCGTGCCTCGAGCTCGCGCAGGTAGCCGAGCCGCTCCTCGAGGCTGCGCAATTGCGCGTCGTCGAGGGCGCCCGTCGCCTCCTTGCGGTAGCGGGCGATGAAGGGGACCGTGGCGCCGCCGTCGAGGAGATCGACCGCTGCCGTCACCTGCCCCTCGGCGACGCCGAGTTCGGTGGCGATGCGCCGGGTGATGCTGGTCATGGGCGACTCCCTCCTCTGCCGGAGGGCTCGTGTAGCGGGCGGGGGCGCGGGCTCCAACCCGGTGGGCGCGAGAGGGCGGCTTTTGCCTGTCTCACGTGAAAACTCTTCCTTAACCTCGACCCTCAGTTGAGGCGCAGGATCGCCGCGTTCAGCACCGTCGCGAAGGCGACCCAGGCCGCGTAGGGCACGAGGAGCCAGGCGGCGAGCCGGTCGTAGCGCCAGGACAGGCGGATCGTCCACAGCACCATGACGAGGAGGGCTGCAACCACGACGAGCGCCGCGCCGATGGCGTGGGCGGTGAAGAAGACGGGGCTCCAGGCGGCGTTGAGGGCGAGCTGGACGTAGAAGGCGGCGAGCGCGAGCCACCAGCCGCGCCGGGACGAACCCGTGATCGCGATCACCCCCAGAAGCCTCCAGACGCTGATCGCGATCATCGTGTAGAGGATCGTCCAAGCGACCGGAAAGACCCAGTTCGGCGGGTTGAAGCTCGGCTTGGCGAGGCCCGCGTACCAGGTCGGGATGCTCTCCTGCGTCGAGGCCGAGCCGACGAGGGCGGTCGCGGCCACGGGAAGGATCGCGAGGGCGAGGCGCAGCCAGGGCGAGAGGGCGGGCGCGTCCGGAACAGGCAGGGCCGTCGGCATGGGGAGGTCCTCGCGGGAATGGAGGGCGTCCCGCCGGGTTGCGAGGCCGCGTCGGTTCGTGTCAGGCGGCAAATTCCGCCCGAAAGCAAGCTCGGCCCCGTGCCGCAGGAGAATGCGATGCCCCTTTCCCCCAAGCCGCAGGACGAGGCGCCGGCCGAGGCCGGGCCGGCGACAGGCCCGGCGCGCGCGGACGGCCTCTCGCGGCGCAGCCTCGCGGCCCAGGCGATGGGGCGCATCGACCCCGTGACGCGGGGCGTCGTGCCGCCGCTCCACGTCTCCACCACCTTCATCCGCGACCCCGACAACGCCTACAGCTCGGGCTTCGCCTACGCGCGGCCCGACAACGCGACGGTGCGCGAGGCCGAATCCGTCATCGCCATGCTGGAGGGGGCGCAGGCAGGCGCGCTTCTGTTCGGCTCCGGCATGGCGGCGGCGACCGCCGTGTTCACGGCCCTGGAGCCCGGCGACCACGTGGTGGCGCCGAAGGTGATGTACTGGGCGCTGCGCCGCTGGCTGCGGGAGGAAGCGCCCCGCCGCACCTTCGCGATCGATTTCGTCGACGCCGACGACCTCGACGCGCTGCGCGCCGCGATGCGGCCCGGCCGGACGAAGCTCGTCTGGATCGAGACGCCGGGCAACCCGCTCTGGACGGTGACGGACATCGCGGCCGCCGCCGACATCGCGCACGCGGCCGGCGCGCGGCTCGCCGTCGATTCGACCGCGGCCTCCCCCGTCCACACGCGGCCCCTGGCGCTCGGTGCCGACATCGTGATGCACTCGGCCACGAAGATCCTCAACGGCCACTCGGACGTGGTGGCGGGCGTCCTCGCCGCGGGCCGCGCCGACGCGTTCTGGGAGCGGATCGGCGCGATCCGCGCGAACGGGGGCGCGATCCTCGGCCCCTTCGAGGCCTACCTGCTGATGCGCTCGCTGCGGACCCTGCCGCTGCGCGCGGCCGCCCAATCCGCGAGCGCCCTCGACCTCGCCCGGCGCCTGCGCCGCCACGCCTTCGTGGCCTCGGTCCTCTATCCCGGCCTGCCGGACGACCCCGGCCACGCGGTCGCCGCGCGCCAGATGGAGGGCGGCTTCGGCTACATGCTGTCGATCCGGGTGCGGGGCGGCGAGGAGGCGGCCATCGGCACCGCCGCGCGGGTGCGGCTGTGGAAGCGGGCGACCTCGCTCGGCGGCGTCGAGAGCCTGATCGAGCACCGCGCCTCCGTCGAGGGGCCGGGCTCACCCTGCCCGCCCGACCTCCTGCGCCTCTCCACCGGCATCGAGGACCCCGCCGACCTCTACCGCGATCTCGACGCGGCGCTCTGGGCCGCCCACGGGGGCGAGCCCCGCCAAGCCTGAGGCGGGCCTCGATTTTTCGGGCCGGTCAGCTGGGCCGATCGCGGATCTGGCGCGTTGTGCCCGATGCGGGCGCAACGATGCCGACGCTGGAGCGAGACCCGCGCTGGAGCGAGACCCGGGGACCCGTCATGACCGATGCGAGACTGATCCTGGCGGGCGCCGCGGCGCTCGCGACCCTCGGCCTCTTCGCGGGTCCCGCCGCAGCGGAGGGGCCGCCGAAGCTCGACATCGAGGCGACCTGCAAGTCGGCGGCCCGGGCCGAGGTCAGCGTCAGCGAGAATGCGAGCGTCGAGGGCTGCCTGCGCTCGGAGCGGGACGCCCGCAAGGAGGCCGAGCGGCGCTGGGGCGACTACTCGTCCGCCGCCAAGCGCCAGTGCGAGCAGCAATTCCAGGCGGGCGGCTACCCGTCCTACGTCGAGATGGTGACCTGCCTCGAACTCGCGAGCGGCACGGTGCCGACCCAGTCCGGCGGCGGCGGAGCGGCGACGGAAGGCCCCGGCTCGCCGCGGACGACGACCGGCGCCCGCGAGACGGGCGCGCGCGACGTCACCCGGGAGCCCGCGCCGAGCGACCGGACGAACCCGATCGAGGTCCTGAACAACAAGCAGTAGGGCCGGGAGCCCGCCCCACCCCGGCGCCTCGGGGCGAGGCGGCGAGCGGTCCCAAGTCCGACGCTTGGTACCCACGCCCGCATTCTGCACGGGGTGCGGGCTGCGTGAAAAGGCGAGCTCTCCGCGCCGCCCGAGGACGGCCTTCCACCACGCGCTTTTGGCTCCCCCAGGCCGGTCGGCCTCTAAGAGAGTGGACGGGATGGAATGAGGGTGACCGTTTCCATCGACGTCCCGTCGATCGAAGAGGGTCTGAAGTTTTTTGGCGGTGTCTTTGGTTTCGTCGAGACATCCCGGCCTCATGCCGGCTACGCCATGTTGACCTCGGGCGATGTGACGATCGGGCTTCTCGCGAAACCTGCTGGATCATCACCGGCGCCAGGAAGCAACGACCTTCGCCGGTATGAGCGCCACTGGACACCCGTTCACGTCGATTTTCGTGTCGATGACTTCGAAGGGACGCTCGAACGCGCCTTGGCCCATGGCGCAAGGTCAGAGCAGGTCCACCGCGTGCCGGGCTTTCCACCCGTTGCGTTCTGCAGCGATCCTTTCGGGCATGGGTTCTGCATCGTTGGCGTGACCACGCTGTAGACGCCCCGACTGCGCCATGGGTTAGGCCCGACCTCCGCTTCGGTCGTCCGCAGACAGCCGCTCGCGGCGGGTTACCAAGCGTCGGATCCGGACCACCGGGAGCGGCCGGGTTCCCCTCACGCCTCCTCGGCGGCAAGGCAGACCCGCGCCTGCGTCTCGCGCGCGACCGGGGCCGCCACGGGTGCGGCGCGGCTCTGGGCAAGATCGGCGAGTTCCGGAGCCTGGTCCGTGTCGTCCGAGGTCAGGAACAGACCGCGGGCGCGCGCGAGGCGGCCGAGATCGGCCCGGCTCGTCAGC
The DNA here is from genome assembly GCF_031457035.1 of Methylobacterium sp. BE186. Taxonomy (NCBI): domain Bacteria; kingdom Pseudomonadati; phylum Pseudomonadota; class Alphaproteobacteria; order Hyphomicrobiales; family Methylobacteriaceae; genus Methylobacterium; species Methylobacterium sp. BE186. The sequence goes on along the minus strand of NZ_JAVDVV010000001.1, from coordinate 310,997 downwards.
ACGCTCTGGGCCGGGCTCGTGATCAGCGCGAAGGCGAGCGGCGCCATCCAGAGGGCGAGCCAGAAATCGCCCGCGAGCGCCAGCCCGAGGGCGAGCGCGGCGCCGACGATCACCGCGTCGGCCTGCAGCCGGAAGGCCTCCGACCAGGGCACGTGCCGGTCGTCGCGGACCTGGGTGTCCCAGCGCACGACGCGGCCGGCGAAGGTCGAGAGCACGGCGCCCGCGGTGAACAGGGTCATCACCGGCCAGAGTAGCACCCACACGACCTGCTCCAGGGCCGCGCTCTTCAGGAGCGCGGCGGTGCCGCCGAAGGCCCGGCGGCGCTCGGCCGAGGCGAGCACGTGGCCGAGGCTCAGGAGCTTCGGCAGGGCCAGCACGGCGACGCAGAGGGCGGCGAGCGCGTGGGCGGCGGCGCCCGTCCCCGTGAGCCCGTAGGCGAGGAGCCCGAGATCGCCGGTCCGGGCGGCGAGCAGGGTGCCCGCGGCCAGGAAGGCGATCCAGAGCGGGAGCATGCCGTAGGAGAGGATGCCGACGAGAAGGTGCCAGCGGCTCGCGGCGAGCAGCCCCGGCATCGGCACGACGCGCAGGTGTTGCAGGTTGCCCTGGCACCAGCGGCGCTCGCGGCCGAGGAGGTCGACGAGGTTCGTCGGCATCTCCTCCCAGGTGCCGCCCATCTCCGGCAAGAGGCGCACCTCCCAGCCGGCGCGGCGCAGGAACGCGCCCTCGACGATGTCGTGGCAGAGGATCTCGCCGCCGAGGGGCGCACGCCCGGGCAGGACGGGCAGTTGCGCGTTGTCGGCGAAGGCCTCGATGCGCAGGATCGCGTTGTGGCCCCAGTAGCTGCCGTCCGGCCCCTGCCAGGTCTCCAGGCAGCGCAGGGCCAGCGGCGCGTAGAGCCGCACCGCGAATTGCTGGATGCGGGCGAACAGGGTGTCGCGGCCGGCGGCGTAGGAGACGGTCTGGATCAGGCCGACCCGCGGGCTCTCCTCCATCAGCCGCACGAGGCGGCGCATGGCCTCACCCGTCATCAGGCTGTCGGCGTCGAGCACGATCATGTAGTCGTATTCGTGCCCGTAGCTCCCGCAGAACTCGGCGATGTTGCCCGCCTTGCGCCCGGTATTCTCGCGCCGCCGCCGGTAGCGGATCTGCGGCAGGCCGGGCCCGTTCGCCCGGCGCCACGCCTCGATCCGGGCGAATTCGTGCTCCTCCACCGCCGCGATGGCGCCGTCGCGGGTGTCGGAGAGGACGAAGATGTCGATGTCGGAGCCGCTGCCGCCCTCGCGGGCGAGGGAGCGCGCCATCACGCGCAGGGCCGCGAACACGGCGACTGCGTCCTCGGCGTGGATCGCGACGACCGCCGCGGTGCGGCTGAGGCCGGTGGCGCGGGCCGGCACGCTCCCGGAGCGCCGCTCCAGCGCGGATTTCGCCCGGTCGCCGAGCACGGCCGCGATGAGCCCGTAGAGGTATTGCCACGCGACGAAGGATTGCCACGCCATCACGAGGGCGAACAGCGCCAGCACGGTGCCGGAGAGCCATCCCGCGGGCGGGCCGTAGGCGGCGGCCGCGAGCGCCGCGATGGCGAGCCCGGTGGCGAGTGAGGGAAGCGCCAGGGCGAGGCGGCGCCAGCGGAGCCGGGCGCGGCCGCCCGGGTGCCAGACCTCGCGCGTCTCCGCGACCTCGGCGGCCAGTTCGGCCGTCAGCTCGGCCGGGAGCGGCTTGGCGGGAACGGGCTGAACCGCAACGGGCGTGGCCGTGCCGGGCTTGGCCGCAACGGGCTTGGCCGCAACGGGCGTGGCCGCGACAGGCTTGGCCATCACGGGCTTGGCCGCCGAAACCGTGTCCGGCAGGATTTCGACCGCCGGGTCCTCGTGCGACAACGGTGTGGTGGACATGGGGGGCGTGAAACTCGACCGAGGAGGGACACCGACCACCCGTCACCGGAGACCCGAGAGGCCGATGAGCGAGCGCACCGAGAGACGCGACGTTGTACCGGGACCGGACGAGCCGGCCGATCCAGGCCCCGGCGAACCCGCCGCGCTTTCCCGCCGCCGCCTGCTTCGATCGGGGCTTCGGACGGGCCTGACCGCGGCTGCCGGTACGATCCTACCTAGCGCCTTCGACCTGAATGTCGCCAGAACGATGGCGGGCGAGGCCGTTCAGGGGACGGCGGCGCCGATGACCTTCGAGGCCCTGGGCAGCCGGGCCGCCGGGCTCGCCGCCGCCCCCTACCGGCCGCCGGCCGACGACCTCCCGCCAGCACTCGCCGCGCTGGGCTACGACGGCTACCGCGCCATCACCTTCCGGCCCGGCGAGAGCCTGCGGCTGGGCCCCTTCTTCTCGGCGCAGCTCTTCCACCGGGGCTTCCTGCAGAGGAAGCGGGTCGACCTGTTCCTCCAGCCCCGCCAGGGGCCGGCGCGGGCGATCGCCTACGAGAGCCGCCTGTTCGACCTCGGGCCGGGGCTCGCGGGCGCGAGCTTCCCGAGCGGGCTCGGCTTCGCGGGCTTCCGCCTGCACTACGCCTTCGACCGGGCGCGGCCGGAGGACAGGGAGGAGTTCCTCGTCTTCCTCGGCGCCTCCTACTTCCGCTTGCGGGGCCTGGGCCAGGAATACGGTCTCTCGGCGCGGGCGGCGGCGATCGGCACCGGCCTGCCGGCGCCCGAGGAATTCCCGGATTTCGTGGCCCACTGGATCTGCGAGCCGGAGGAGGGCGCGCGCCGGGTCACCATCCTCTCGCTCCTCGACAGCCCGAGCCTCGCGGGCGCCTACCGCTTCGTGGTGGAGCCCGGCGACCCCTCGCGCATCGCGGTCACGGCCGCGCTTCACCCGCGCCGTCCCATCGAGCGGCTCGGCCTCGCCCCGCTCACCAGCATGTTCGTGCACGGGCAGAACGGGCCGGGCGCCCGGGGCGCGGAGGGGTTCGACGATTTCCGGCCGCAGGTCCACGATTCGGACGGTCTCGTGGTCGAGACGGCGGGCGACCGGCTCTGGCGGCCCCTCGTGAACGGGCGGCGGGCACCGCAGGTCTCGGCCTTCCGCGCCGAGCCGCTGAAGGGGTTCGGCCTGCTCCAGCGGGAGCGGAGCTTTGCCGCCTATCTCGACGTGCAGGCCCGCCACGAATCGCGCCCCGGCCTCTGGGTGGAGCCGGGCCGGGGAGGCGAGGGCGCGGGCGGGAGCGACGCCTTCGCCGCGGGCGAGGTCCAGCTCTACGAGATCCCCTCCCGCGAGGAGTACATGGACAACATCGTGGCGGCCTTCGTGCCGCGCGAGCCCGCCGTTCCGGGCCGCCCGCTCGCCCTCGCCTACGGGCTCACCACGGTCGGGGCGGAGCCGGCGCCGGGCATGCCGGGGCACCTCGCCCGGGTGGTCTCGACGCGGGTCGGCTCCGCCGAGCGCCTGCGCCCGACGAACCCGCCGAGCCCCGCCCGGCGCCTCTACGTGGTGGATTTCGAGGGGCCGGGCCTCGCGGGCGCCACCGGCATCACGGCCGACGTCTCGGCGAGCGCCGGCACGATGGTCGATCCCGTCACGGAACCGGTGCCGCAGACGGGCGGCTGGCGCCTCTACGTCGAGTGGCGCCCGCCCGCGGAGAGGCCGGCCGGCGACGTGGTGCTGCGCGCCCACCTCGTGCGCGGCGGCACCCGGATCAGCGAGACCTGGGACGCGGTGGCGTGACGCTCAGGCGCCGCGGCGCTCGCGCTCCAGGCGCTTGCGCAGGCGGGTCGCGCCGTAGGCTTCCGCGAGCCGGCGGCGGGCGGCGCTCACGGGCGCCGCCTGCCGCTCGGTGCAGGCGGCCGCGATGACGCGCAAGGTCGCGTCGACGGAGCGCGCGAGGCGGCCCACGGCCGCCGAGGCATCGGTGTCCAGCATCGGATGTTCAGCCCCTCGTGCGGGCGCCCTCTGGCGGGGCGGTCCGGGAAGCACCATCGCGGAGCCCTCGGGCCGGAAGAAGGCAGCTTGGCCGTATCATCGGCGCGGGCCGCCTCGAGGCTAGGACGCCTCCCGCCACGCGCCGCGGCCGGCCGCGGCGAAGGCGAGGGTCAGGTCGAAGGCCTCGGCGACGCCCTCGTGCCAGAGGGAGAAGGGCGTCGGCCGCGCGAGGTGCAGGGCGCCCTCGGTCTCGGGGCCGGCCGGGCGGAGATCGGCGCCGAGCTTGGCCGCGAGCCCTCGCATCGGGCCGTTGCGGGTGAGGCAGCGCACGTGCAGGTCGCTGACGCCGCGGTTGCGGGCCGCGTCGGCGATCCGTGCGAACAGGGCCGCGCCGAGGCCGCTTCGGCGATACGCGTGCTCGACGGCGAAGGCGGCCTCCGCCTCCGGCCCGAGGGCCATGCCCGGCGGGCGGGAGCCCGTGGGTCGCAGCTCGCCGAGCCCGCGCAGGACCCCGTCGCGGAACGCGCCGAAGACGAGGCCGTCGGCCGTCACGCAGCGCTCGGCATAGGCGCGCACGCCCGCCTCGCTCACCGCGCCCATGAAGCGCCCGGCGCGGGTCTCGGGGTCGAGCCGCAGGAAATACGCGACGATGGCCGCGCGGTCGCTCGGCCAGAGGCGCCGGACATGAATCCGTCCGGTCGCCTGAATTCGGGGCAGTGCCATGCCGGTCTCCGGTCGGGGTGCGCGGGGCGCGCTGCAGATCCGGACGAAACCTCCCTCAAGGCCGAGCTGAGGTGGCATGGGCGAATACATTGTGCAATGCAGCAAAACGACGTACCCCGCTGCCGCCGGGGCCGCCATGCGCGGGCGGGATGGAACCGGCGGCGCCTGTCACCGATCGGCTCTCGGCGGGCTTGATCCCGGAGCGGCCGCGCGGCAGACCGGGCCGGCTCCCGTTCATCTCGCGCCCCCCATCGTACCCGTGAGGTGAGGCTCCGGCTCCAACGCGCGAGGTGACCTTGTCCAGTCCGGCCTCCGGCCCTGCCCCGTCGCCCGAGGCGCGCGCCGGCGCCCTCCCCCGCGGCCCGGTCCACGAGCGCTACGAGGCGCTGGCGGCCTCCGGCGCCATCGAGCGCGACCCCGCGCAGATCCGGCTTGTGCGCGCCCTCGACGGGCTCCTCCAGGATCTCGAGCGGCGCCGGCGGGCCCGGAAGGGCAGCGCGCTCGGCTGGCTGTTCGGCCGCAAGGACGATGCGGGCGGGCCGCCGAAGGGGCTCTACATCTGGGGCTCCGTCGGCCGCGGCAAGACCATGCTGATGGACCTGTTCCACGAGGCGGCGCCGGGGCCGAAGCGGCGGGTCCATTTCCACGGCTTCCTCGCCGACGCGCACGAGCGCATCCACGCCTACCGGCAGGCCCTGAAGCGGGGCGAGGTGAAGGGCGACGATCCGATCCCGCCGGTGGCCGAGGCGCTCGCCGAGGAGGCGAAGCTCCTCTGCTTCGACGAGTTCACGGTGACCGACATCGCCGACGCGATGATCCTCGGCCGCCTGTTCGCCGCCCTGTTCCGGCACGGCGTCACCGTGGTGGCGACCTCCAACGTCGAGCCCGACCGGCTCTACGAGGGCGGGCTCAACCGCGCCCTGTTCCTGCCCTTCGTGGCGGAGCTGAAGGAGCGGGTGGCGGTGCTGCGCCTCGATGCGCGCACGGATTTCCGCCTGGAGAAGCTCGGCGGCGCCTCGGTCTACCACGTGCCGGCGGACGCGGCGGCGCGGGAGGCCCTCGACCGGGCCTTCAAGGGGCTGACCGGCAAGGCCAAGGGCCGGGCCGCCACGATCCGGGTGAAGGGCCGCGACGTCGCGGTGCCCGAGGAGGCGGCGGGCGTCGCCCGCTTCGGCTTCGCCGACCTCTGCGCGCAGCCGCTCGGCGCCTCCGACTACATGGCGCTGGCCAGCACCTTCCACACGCTGATCGTCGAGGGCATCCCCGTGATGGGCGAGGCGCAACGCAACGAGGCCAAGCGCTTCATCACCCTCGTCGACACGCTCTACGACGCCCACGTGAAGCTCGTGGCCTCGGCCGAGGCCGAGGCGCAGGACCTCTACCCGGTCCAGGAGGGCCGCGAGGCCTTCGAGTTCGACCGCACGGTCTCCCGCCTCATCGAGATGCGCTCCTCTGCCTACCTCGCCCTGCCGCACGGGCGGGGGGATTCCGAGGCGACGGGGGCGAGCACGGGCCTCGTCGAGACCTGAGCGGAGGCGGGGCCGACGGCACATTGGAGCCCGCTCCCGGGCCGGCGGGACCTTGGCAAGCCGGGACGGGGGCGCATTTACCTGCACTCGCCCGTCCCGACATGTCTCCGGCAGGATCCCGACCATCCCGATGAACGTGCCGATCGCCGCGCTGCGCCGCTGGACCTGGCGCGGGACGCCCGGCCGGAGCGGGTGGCTCGGCGCACCCCTCGCCTTCGGCCTCCTCGCCCTCGCCCTCGCTGCCGGCGTCTGGAACTACCTCGCGGGCGAAGCGCGGCGGGCGGAGGTCGAGAGCGGCACCGGCACCATCGCCGGCGTCGAGCGCCTGCTCTCCTCGATGAAGGATCTGGAGACGGGCGAGCGCGGCTACGTCATCGTCGGGGGCGAGCGCTACCTCGCGACCTACACCGAGTCGCTCGGCGCCATCGATGGGGGGCTCGCCGCGCTCGGAGCCGCCGTCGCCGCACCGGGGCGGGTCGCGGCGGCGGGCGGCAAGTCGCTCGCCACCCTGATCGCCGAGAAGCGCGATTTCGCCGCGCGGGTCGTGGCGCTTCGCCGGGAGCAGGGCTTCGAGGCGTCGGCCGCCCTCGTGCGCACCGAGGAGGGCAAGCGGATCATGGACGCGATCCGCGCCGAATCCGCGGCGATCCAGGCGGAGACCGCCCGCCGCATCGCAGGGATCCGGGAGAGCGACCGCCTGCGCGCGCTTCTCCTCTCCCTCGTCAGCGGCCTGTCGGCCCTCGCGGCCATCGCGCTCCTCGCCCGACTCGCCCTCGTGCGGCGGCGCGAGTCGCTGCGCATGACCCGCCTCCTCGACGGGGTGCTCGCCAACGCCCCCGTCGGCCTCGGCTTCCTCGACCGCGACCTCAAGATCCGCCACATGAACCGGGCCCTCGCCACCATGAGCGAGCGCGGCTTCGGGGCCGATCTCGGGGCGCCGATCTGGGCGATGCTGCCGACGCTGCGGGAGGAACTCGCCCCGAAACTGTCGGCCGCCCTCCGCGAGGGCCTCGTCACGCCGGACGTGCCGGTGGCGGTGCCGGCCCCGAGCGCACCGGGCGGCATCCGCCAGTTCTCGATGAGCTTCTACCCGCTGCGCGGCGCGGCCGGCGAGCGGGACGTCGAGGGGGTCGGCCTCGTCGTCCTCGACGAGACGATCCGGCGGATGGCCCAGGACCGCCTGACCCGCAGCGAGGAGCGCTTCCGCTCCCTCATCGAGGCCTCCGCCGCGATCGTCTGGACGGCCGGCCCGGACGGCGAGCTCCACCCGCGCCAGACCGCCTGGACCCGCTTCACGGGACAGGACGAGGCGGCCTATGCGGGGCTCGGCTTCCTCGACGCCGTCCATCCGGACGACCGCGCCCATACCCGCGCCGCCTGGGCGCAGGCGGTGCGCACCCTCGCCCCCTACGAGACCGAGCACCGCCTGCGCCGCCGGGACGGCGCCTACCGCCACATGAGCGTGCGCGCCGTGCCGCTCCTCGAGGAGGGCGGCATCCTGCGGGAGTGGGTCGGCACCCACGCCGACATCACCGAGCGCAAGGAGGCCGAGGCGCAGATCGCCGCCGCGAAGGAGGCCGCCGAGGAGGCGAACCGGGCGAAAAGCCAGTTCCTCGCCAACATGAGCCACGAATTGCGCACGCCGCTCTCGGCGGTGATCGGCTATTCCGAGATGCTGCAGGAGGAGTTGGAGGATCTCGGCGAGCCGGCGCTGATCGCCGACATGCGCAAGATCGAGTCGAACGCCCGCCACCTGCTCGGCCTCATCAACGACGTCCTCGACCTCTCGAAGATCGAGGCCGAGCGCGTCGAGATCTTCGCCGAGGATTTTTCGGTCGCCGAGGTGGTCGCGGAGGTCGCCGCCACGGTAGAGGGCTTGGTCGAGAAGAAGGGCAACCGCCTGACCCTGACGGTCGCGGGCGATGTGGGCGCGGCCCAGACCGACGTGACGAAGCTGCGCCAGTGCCTGATCAACCTCCTCAGCAACGCGGCGAAGTTCACGCAGGGCGGGGAGATCACGCTGGCCGTGGCGCGGGAAGCGGACGACACGCTCCGCTTCACGGTCTCCGATACCGGCATCGGCATGAACCCGGAGCAGGTCGGGCGTCTGTTCGAGCGCTTCGTCCAGGCCGACGCCTCGACGACCCGGCGCTTCGGCGGCACCGGGCTCGGCCTCTCGATCACCCGCGCCTTCGCGCACATGCTCGGGGGCGACATCGCGGTCGAGAGCCGGGAGGGCGAGGGCACCTGCTTCACCCTGCGCCTGCCCGCCCGCTACGTCCCGCCCGCCGAGGAGGCGCCCCCGCCCGCCCCGGCCGGGGACGGGGACGGCGCCACGATCCTCGTCATCGACGACGACGCCGCGACCCGCGACCTCCTCGCCCGCTTCCTGGAACGCGACGGCTTCCGGGTCGCCACGGCGAGCGACGGGCGGACGGGCCTGGAGCGGGCCAGGAGCCTGCGACCGCGCGCCATCCTCCTCGACGTCACCATGCCCCACATGGACGGCTGGTCGGTGCTGCGGGCGCTGCGCGCCGACCCGGACCTCGGGGCGACGCCGATCATCATGGTGACGGTGCTCGACGAGGAGACCCTCGCCTTCTCCCTCGGCGCCACCGACTACCTGCACAAGCCGATCGAGTGGGACCACCTGAAGGCGGTCACCGACCGGTTCCGGCCCGGCCCCGGCGGCGGCCCGATCCTCGTCGTGGACGACGACGCGGATGCCCGCGAGCGGCTGGCCGCCTACCTGACGCGCGAGAACCTCCCCGTGCGAACGGCCGAGCACGGCGGCAGCGCCCTCACCTGCGTGGCGGCCGAGAAGCCGGGCCTGATCCTGCTCGACCTGATGATGCCGGAGGTGGACGGCTTCGCCTTCCTGCGCCGCCTGCGCGCCCGGGCCGACTGGCGCGACATCCCGGTCGTCGTCCTCACCGCCAAGGACATCACCGCCGAGGACCGCCGCCGCCTCGCGGGGCAGGCCGACCGGGTGATCGCCAAGGGCTCGCTGAGCCTCGCGGATCTGGCGCGGGAGGTGCGGGAACTCGTGGGGGGCGAAGCCGGGGCGTAGCGCTCACGCGCCGAGGAACTTCAAAGGCGACGCCCAGGGCGGCCGTGTCGTTCAGGAAAACAGCGTCTCGGACTCGGATGGGTCGGCCGGAATGAAGGATGCCGGCTCCTCTCAAGGCGACCATCCTGCTGCTGCGCGCGGAGGGGCGGCCTACGATTCCCGGTCGAAGCGGAAGGCGTTCGCCAGGCGCGGCATGCCGATGCGCTCGTAGAAGGCGTCGGCCCCGGGGGCCGCGGCGAGCGTCACCGCGACGTCCGGCCCCGTCCTCTCCCGCACGGTCTCGAGGAGGCGCCGGCCGATGCCCCGCCCCTGGACGGCGCGGTCCACCGCGAGATCGGAGACGTAGGCGCACCACGCGAAATCGGTGAGCACCCGCGCGATGCCGACGAGGTTGCGCTCCGGCACCAGGACCCGGGCGGTGACGATGAGGTTCGCGCCCGCCAGCATGCGGGCAAGGCGCTCCGGATCGTCCGGCCGTCGGGCGATCAGGCCCGAGGCGGCCAGCACGCGGCGGAACTCCGCCGCGCTCAGGTTCGGCTCGACGCCGTAGGCGATGCCCGGCGCCGCCAAGGCCTCAGGCCGTGTAGCTGCCGTGGCAGTGCTTGTACTTCTTGCCCGAGCCGCAGGGGCAGGGCTCGTTGCGGGCGACCCGGCCCCAGGTCGTGGCGTCCGTGGGGTCGCGCTCCAGCACCGCCGCGTCCGCCGAGAGCTCCTGCGCCGCGTAGCCGTAAGCCGGACCCGCGCCGCCGTCGCTGCCCGTGCCCCGGCCGGCATAAGCCATCTCGTTCTCGCCCGTCGCCGGGTCGAGGTGCTGGGCGAACATCGGCGGCAATTCGGGGCTGTCCAGCCCGCCGAAGGGGCCGCCCTCGCCGGCCTCCGGCTCCTGGTAGACGATCTCGATGCGCGAGAGCTGGCCGGTGACCTGCTCGCGCAGGTTCGCCACGAGGCCGTTGAACAGGTCGAAGGCCTCGGACTTGTACTCGTTCAGCGGGTCGCGCTGGGCGAAGCCGCGCCAGCCGATGACCTGCCGCAGATGGTCGAGCGTCACGAGATGCTCGCGCCAGAGATGGTCGAGGGTCTGCAGGAGGACCTGCTTCTCGATGTAGGTCATCACCTCGGGCGTGTTCTTCTCGACGCGCTCAGAATAGGCCTCGTCGGCGGCCTTGCGCAGGCGCTCGCGCATCTCCTCGTCGGCGATGCCCTCCTCCTTCGCCCACTCCTCCACCGGTACGTCGAGGTTGAGCACACCCTGGACGCGCTCGCGCAGGCCCGCCACGTCCCACTGCTCGGCATAGGCGTTCTCGGGGATGTGCAGGGTCACGAGATCGTCCACGACGCCGTGGCGCATGTCGTCGACCGTCTCGCGCACGCTCTCCTGGCCCATGAAGTCGCGGCGCTGCTCGAAGACGACCTTGCGCTGGTCGTTCATGACGTTGTCGTACTTGAGCACGTTCTTGCGCATGTCGAAGTTGCGCGCCTCGACCTTCTGCTGCGCCTTCTCGATGGCCTTGTTGATCCAGGGATGGATGATCGCCTCGCCCTGCTCCAGGCCGAGGCGCTGCAGCATCCCGTCCATCCGGTCGGAGCCGAAGATGCGCATCAGGTCGTCCTGGAGCGACAGGTAGAACTTCGAGCGGCCGGGATCGCCCTGGCGGCCGGAGCGGCCGCGCAGCTGGTTGTCGATGCGGCGGCTCTCGTGGCGCTCGGTGCCGATGATGTAGAGGCCGCCGGGGAGCGCCTTCTTGCGGCCCGCCTCGGGGTCGGCCGGCTCGCCCGAGGCGAGGACCTTGGCCCGGTTCTCGTCGATCTCCGCCTTGATCCGCGCGATCGCGGCCTCGCGCTCGCCCCCCTCGGGCAGGTCGGCGAGCTCCTTCTCGATGCGCATCTCCAGGTTGCCGCCGAGCTTGATGTCGGTGCCGCGGCCGGCCATGTTCGTGGCGATGGTGATGGCGCCGGGCACGCCGGCCTCGGCCACGATGTAGGCTTCCTGCTCGTGGAAGCGGGCGTTCAGCACCGCGAAGCGCTTCGTCACCCGGCCCTCGCGGGCGGCCGCGTAGACGTCGGTGAGCGCGTGCGGGTCCGAGTAGTCGAGCAGGCTGTAGCCGTGCTTCTTGAGGAGATCGGCGAGGTATTCGGACTTCTCGATCGAGCCCGTGCCGACGAGGATCGGCTGGTGGCGGCCATGCGCCTTGTCGATCTCCGCGATGATGCCGGCGTACTTCTCCTCGACCGTGCGGTAGACCTCGTCGTCCTCGTCGACGCGCTCGACCTCCTTGTTGGTCGGGATCTCGACCACTTCGAGCTTGTAGATCTCGGCGAACTCGTCGGCCTCGGTCGCGGCCGTGCCGGTCATGCCGGCAAGCTTCTTGTAGAGGCGGAAGTAGTTCTGGAACGTGATCGAGGCGAGCGTCTGGTTCTCGGGCTGGATCGTGACCCGCTCCTTGGCCTCCAGCGCCTGGTGCAGCCCCTCCGAGTAGCGCCGCCCCTGCATCATGCGGCCGGTGAACTCGTCGATGATCACCACCTCGTCGTTGCGGACGATGTAGTCCTTGTCGCGGGTGAACAGGGTGTGGGCGCGCAGCGCCTGGTTGACGTGGTGGACGAGGGTGACGTTGTGCGCGTCGTAGAGGTCGCCCTCCTTGAGGAGGCCCGCCTCGCGCATCGCCTCCTCGACGAACTCGTTGCCCTCCTCCGTGAGGGAGACCGTGCGCTGCTTCTCGTCGAGGTCGTAATGCGCCTTCACGAGGCGCGGCATGATCGCGTCGACGGAGACGTAGAGCTCCGAGCGGTCGTCGACGGGGCCGGAGATGATCAGCGGCGTGCGGGCCTCGTCGATCAGGATCGAATCGACCTCGTCCACGATCGCGAAGTTGTGCCCGCGCTGCGAGAGCTGGGACATCTCGTACTTCATGTTGTCGCGGAGATAATCGAAGCCGAACTCGTTGTTCGTGCCGTAGGTGATGTCGCAGGCGTAGCTCGCCTTGCGCTGCTCGTCGTCGAGCCCGTGGACGATGATGCCGACCGACATGCCGAGGAAGCGGTAGATCCGGCCCATCCACTCGGCGTCGCGCGAGGCGAGATAGTCGTTGACGGTGACGACGTGCACGCCCTTGCCCGAGAGGGCGTTGAGGTAGACGGGCAGGGTGGCCACCAGCGTCTTGCCCTCGCCGGTCTTCATCTCGGCGATGCCGCTCTCGTGCAGCACCATGCCGCCGATGAGCTGAACGTCGAAGTGGCGCTGGCCGAGCACGCGCTTGGCGGCTTCCCGCACCGTGGCGAAGGCGGGCACGAGGATGTCGTCGAGGCTCTTGCCGGCCGCGAGCTCGGCCTTCAGCGCGTCGGTGCGGGCGCGCAGCTGCTCGTCGGACAGCGCGGCGATCTCGGGCTCCAGCGCGTTGATCGCGGCGACACGCGGACGATAGCCCTTGACGCGACGGTCGTTGGACGAGCCGAAAATCTTCTTGGCGAGGGCACCGAGCATCGTGAACCTGCGGTCGTGCGAGCAGTCAAAGCGAATGGGGCGGGCTTATAGAGGTAAATATCGGCGGGCGCATCTGAAAGAGGCCCCGTCCGGCCGCCGGCGACGCGGGGCGGCGCGCGGAATGGCGTGAACGGCCGAGCTTGGCCGATCGTTCCTCACGATCGGGTGTTCGGGCGGCGCGCTCCGACGCGGCAGAGCTTGCGTTCGGGCGCGAGCCATTCCACCTGTGTCGCCGATTCCCGCGGCCCGCGCGCCGCTTCCGATGCCCCGAACCAGACCTCCGCCGGCTCGCCCGGACGAAGGCGGGGGCCGAATGCCCAAGGATTCCGACCCCATGCCGATCCTCCCCACCCTGCGCCGCGCCAGCGCGCTCGCGCTGGTCCTGAGCCTGCCGGCCACCGCGTGGACCGCCTCGGCCCGGGCCCAGACGACGACGCCGGCCGCCGCGCCCGCGCCCGCCGTCTCCCCCGAGACGGTGGTCGCCAAGGTGAACGGCACCCCGATCACGCAGGGGGACCTGACCGTGGCGGGCGAGGACCCGGCGCTCTCGCTGCCGGGCGTCGACGACGCGCAGAAGAAGAACCTCCTCGTCGACTACATGATCGACCTCAAGGTCGGCGCGCAGGCGGCGGATGCCGCCAAGATCGGCGAGACGCCGGACTTCAAGCGCAAGCTCGCCTATTTCCGCGACAAGCTCCTCCTCGACGAGTACCTCGACCGCGAGGCCAAGAAGGCGGCGACGCCCGAGGCGGCCCGCGCCCTCTACGACCAGACGGTCAAGGCGATGAAGCCCGAGGAGGAGGTCCACGCCCGCCACATCCTCGTCGACAACGAGGGCGACGCGAGGAAGATCGCCGAGCGCATCAAGGGCGGCGAGGATTTCGCCAAGGTCGCGGCCGAGGCCTCGAAGGATCCGGGCTCGAAGACGGAAGGGGGCGATCTCGGCTGGTTCACCAAGGAGCGCATGGTGGCGCCCTTCGCCGAGGCCGCCTTCAAGCTGCCGGTCGGCCAGGTCTCGGACCCGGTCAAGACGCAGTTCGGCTGGCACGTCATCAAGGTCGAGGAGAAGCGCACGAAGCCGATCCCCGGCTTCGAGGAGATGAAGGAGCAGGTCGACCAGTACCTGACCCGCAAGGCCCAGCAGGACCTCATCCTGAAGCTGCGCGAGGGTGCCAAGGTGGAGCGCACCGACGCCGCCCCGGCCGTGGCGCCCCCGCCGCCCGAGACGAAGAAGCCCTGAGGCGTAGCGATTCCCGGGCGAGGGTGTCCGCCCTCGCCCGTCCTGACCCAAGGCCCCGCGGAGGCGGACCATGCTCGCCGGGTTGCTCGCGCTCACGGTCGCCGCGCTGTTCTCGGGCGCGGCGCTCTACATCACCGTGGCGGAGCAGCCGGCCCGCCTCGGGCTCGACGACCGCGCCCTGCTCGCGCAATGGCAGCCGGCCTACCGGCGCGGCTACGCCATGCAGGCCTCGCTCGCCGTGATCGGCTTCCTGTGCGGCGCGACGGCGTGGTGGCAGAGCGGGCGCATCGCCTTCCTGATCGGCGCCCTCGTGCTCCTCGCCAACTGGCCCTACACGCTCCTCGCCATCCTGCCGACGAACCGGGTCCTGATGGCGACGACGCCCGCCGGGGCCGGCCCCGAGAGCCGCCGGCTGATCGAGCGCTGGGCCCGGCTGCACGCGGTGCGCACCGCCCTCGGCTTCGCGGCAACGATCATCATCCTGACCGCGCTGCGTTGATCGCGATCAAGCCGGGCGGTCAGGCGACGTCGGGCGTCAGGTAGGAGGAGTCCGACGGCGGCGTCGGCTCGAAGGGGCTCAGCTCCCGCGCGCGGCGCTGCGCCATCACCTCCAGCACGGCGAGGACGAGCCAGGGGCAGGCAATTCCGATGAAGAAGGCCATCTGATCCCTCGTGAGCGACGGCCTGACCGGCCTTGGCCGTATCAAGGATAGGACGGTGCGCCGTCTCAGCAAGACGGCTCCGCTCTGCGCGCGCTCAGCGCGGCTCGTGCCGCCCCAACAGGAGGAGGAGTTCGCCCTGGCCCGCCGTCCCGGTCTTGGCGAAGATCGCCTTGAGGTGCGAGCGGGCGGTCGGCATCGAGATCCGCAAGGCGGCCGCGCATTCCGCGACGCCGCGGCCCGAGAGCAGCGCCTCGCAGAAGGCGATCTCGCGCGGCGTCAGGCCGTAGAGCTGCCTCAGGATGCCCTCGTCCGGCAGCCGGGTCTCCTCAAGATCGGTGATCCGGAGGATCGCGCGGGCGCCGTCGAAATACTGGAGCCCCGCCTTGTGCAGGGGCTGGGCCCGCAGGAGGAGCGGGCGCCGGCCCGGCCGCTCGACGACGACGGGCGCCAGCGCCGGGCTGCCGGGCTGCAGCTCGGACCAGATCGCGGCGGCGACATGGGCCTGCAGGGCCGCGCTCGCCCGCAGATTGCCCGGGACCACGAGGGCGCCCCGCCTCACGTCGAGGGGGCCGCCGAGGAAGCGCTCCGCGGCGCTGCCGGTGCGCAGCACGCGGCCCGTCCTGTCGAGGAGAAGTGCTGGCACGCGCAGCGACTCGATCGTGTCGACGATCCCGTCGAGCCGGGTCGCGCCGACGTCGCGCGCCAGGGTGGCGGCCCGGCCGAGGGGGGCGATGAGCCGCCGCAGGGCCCGCTGCTCGTCTGGGGTGAAGGGGCCCTGATCGATCGTGCGCTGCAGGGTGAGGCACCAGACGTCGTCGCCCACGGTGACGAGGAGGCCGGCGAACCATTGAAACCCGTGCGAGCCCAGGAACTCGCTGTAGAACGGGTTCGTCCGCATCGCCTCGGCGGTGGTGATGTCCTGATCGACGAGGAGACCCGTGCGGATCAGCGTCGGGATGCCGTGGCCCCGGTAATCGTGCTGGAACCAGCCGGTGCTGAAATAGGCCGCCATCAGCGTCTCCAGCGAATCGCTGGTGGGCACACCCGGCACGCGGCCCCGGATGGGCAGGGCGCCGGCGCCCCGGCTGCCCGTCGCCTCGACGATCCGGGAGACCGCCTCCGGCCACGCCTCGGGCCGGATGGCGGCCGAGATCAGCGTCTCCTCGATACTGCGCAGCGTGTCGTCGTCGAGGTGCATCGGCCCTCCGGCGGCGCAGGCGCGAAGATGATGCGCTGCACTCTACCTGTCAGGCTACGCATCCGAACCGAAAGAGGGAAGTATCGGCGCCGCACGGGCGTCCGATTTCAGACCCAGCCCTGGAGCTCCCGCCGCACGACGTGCTCGATCACACGCATGCCGAGATCGGAATCGTTGAGGCAGGGAATGTAGGCGAAGTGCTCGCCGCCATTCTCCTCGAAGTAATGGCGGTTCTCGCCGTCGAGCTCTTCGAGGGTCTCCAGGCAATCGGCGGTGAAGCCGGGCGCGACGATGGCCATGCGCTTCACGCCGCTCTTGGCCAGGGCCTGAACCGTCTCGTCGGTATAGGGCTTCAGCCACTCCTCGTTGCCGAAGCGGGACTGGAAGGTGACGCGCATCCGCTCCGGCGAGAAGCCGAGCGCCTCGCGGATCAGGCGGCCCGTCTTCACGCACTGGCAATGGTAGGGGTCGCCCTTGAGGAGGTAGCTCTTCGGCACGCCGTGGAACGAGGTGAGGATCACCTCCGGCTCGAAATCGAGCTTGGCGAGGCCCTCGCGGATCGATTGGGCGATCGCCTCGATGTAGACCGGATCGTCGTGGTAGGGCGGCGAGACGCGGACCGTCGGCTGCCAGCGCATCTGCATCAGGGCCTTGAAGGCCTGGTCGCAGGCCGTGGCGGAGGTCGCCGCCGCGTATTGCGGGTAGAGGGGCACGAGCAGGATCCGGTCGCAGCCCTGGTCGAGCAGGGCCTGGATGCGCAGCGAGACCTCCGGCTTGCCGTAGCGCATCGCCCAATCGACCAGGACCGAATCACCCATCGCCGCCTGCAGGCGCTCGCATTGGCCGCGGGTGATGGTCTTGAGCGGGCCCTCGTCGCGCTCGGTGTTCCAGACGCTGGCGTAGTCCCGGCCCTTCGGCCCCGGCCGCTTCGTCAGGATGATCAGGTTGAGGAGCGGCCACCAGATCAGGCGCGGCACCTCGATGACGCGCCGGTCGGAGAGGAACTCCTTCAGGTAGCGCCGCATCGGCCAGTAGCTCGTGCCCTCGGGCGTGCCGAGATTCATCAGGAGCACGCCGACGCGGCCCCAGCGCACCGGCGGGTGCTCGGCGGGAAGCGGCGCGCCCTGCACGCCCGGGCCCGGGGCCGCAGACGGCGGCCGGACGGCCTGACCGGTCTGGAGCGAGGCGGGTTCGACGCGTTCGTTCATCGGCTTCCGGCCCCTCGAGGCCGCTTCCTGTGGCGGCCGCCGGAAACGCGGCGGCGGAGGTTTCGTGAGGTGGGGGCGGATTCGGGGGCGAATGCGCCGCGGTTGTCCGCGCGGACATATCTATCTAGAGCACGGAGCCTGCCAGCGAAGATACGACAGGACAGACCGCGACATGCCGTCTCCCCGCTACTTCATCAACCACTTCATGCCCTTCACGGGATACCCCTATACGGGCGCGCCCGCGGCCTGCAATCTCTGCGGCTCGCGCGAGGCGGTCACGGTGGCGGAGACGGACCGGCGCCTGAAGATCCTGCGCTCCATCGCCTGCTCGGAATGCGGCCTGATTCGCACCGACCCGATGCCGACCCCGGCCGAGCTCGCCGATTATTATGCCCATGCCTACCGGGCCGACTACCAGCTCGCCTTCGCGGGCGGGCCGCCCCGGCACCACCTGAACCGCTCGGCCCGCGAGGCGGCCTTCCGCGCCGACCTCCTCGCGCCGATGCTGCGGCCGGGCGCCCGCGTCCTCGATTTCGGCTGCGGCTCCGGCGAGTTCCTCGCCGCCGCGCGGGCGCGGGGCTGCGAGGCGATCGGCGTGGAGCCCGGCCGCGACTACGCCGCCTACGCCCGCAAGGCGCACGGGATCGAGGTCCTGGAGGATGCAGGCGACGAACGCTTCGAGCCGGGCTATTTCGACGTGATCACGACCCACCACGTGATGGAGCACCTGCGCGACCCGGCCGACGTGATGGAGCGCCTCGCCCGCTGGCTGAAGCCGGACGGCGTGCTCTACGCCGCCGTGCCCGACATGGCGACCGCCGCCAAGCCCCCGCACGAGCGCTTCCACTTCGCCCACGTCCACGGCTTCGTGCGCGAGACCTTCGACCTCACGGCGCGCCGGGCCGGCCTCGTGCCGCACACCGATTACTGGCGGGAGGCCACCACCGTCGTCTACCGCAAGACGGACGAGCCGGCCGGGCGCCTCGCCAATCCCGGCCTCGCGGCTCGCCTCGCCGAGGAGCTGAGGCCGATGCCGCCCGGCGCCTACCTCGCCTCCGGGGCCTGGATCTGGCCGATGGTGCGCCGGAACGCCAAGGCCGTGCGCGACACCTTCGCGTCGCGTTGACCCGCTAGGCCGATCGGGATCCCGTCTCGGAGAACGCTGCCCGATGCCCCGTCCCAGCCGCCGCCAGACCCTCGGCCTCGGCCTCGGCGCCGGCCTCGCCGCGGGATTGCCGGCCGCGGCGGAGGAGCGCGCGGAGGGGCAATCGGCCCTTCCCGAGGCCAGCTTCAGCCTGCTCCTCGTCAACGACGTCTACCAGATGCAGGAGGTCGACGGCCGGGGCGGCTTCGCGCGGCTCAACGCCGTGGTGAAGGCGGAGCGGGCGCGCGGCGTGCCGATGCTCTACGCGCATGCGGGCGACACCCTCTCGCCCTCCCTGATGTCGGGCATCGATCGGGGCGCGCACATCGTCGAACTGCTCGACCTCGCGCCGCCCGACGTGTTCGTGCCGGGCAACCACGAGTTCGATTTCGGGCCTTCGGTGTTCCTGCGGCGCATGGGGGAGGCGAGCTTCCCCGTCCTCGCCGCCAATCTCCGCGACGGCGCGGGCCGGCCGCTGACGGGCGTGCAGGACCGGATCCTCGTGACGCTCGGCGGCGTCCGGGTCGGCGTCGTCGGCATCGCGCTCGCGAGCACGCCGGAGAAGTCGCAGAGCGGCGACCTCCGCTTCGGCCCCGAGATGGAGACGCTCGCCGACCAGGCGGAGCAGCTCCGCCGCGAGGGGGCGGAGATCGTCGTCGGCGTCGCCCATACCGCGCGGCCGACCGACCGGGCGATCGTGGCGGCGGGCCTCGTCGACATCCTGCTCTCCGGCCACGACCACGATCTCCTCGTCCATTACGACGGGCAGAGGGTGCTGGCGGAATCGAGCGTCGACGCCCACTACGTCACCGCGATCGACGTCACCGTGACGGTGACGGGCGAGGGGCAGGCCCGGCGCGTGGCCTGGCGCCCGCGCTTCCACATCCACGACACCGCGACGGTGACGCCGGACCCGGAGACGCTGGCGATCGTGAACCGCCTCGAAGGGGAGCTCTCCCGCGAACTCGACGCGCCGCTCGGCGCGACGCGCACCGCCCTCGACAGCCGGATCGCCACGGTGCGGGCACGCGAATCGAGCTTCGGCGACCTCGTCGCCGACGCGCTCCGCGCCGCCACCAGCGCCGAGGCCGCGATCATGAACGGGGGCGGCATCCGGGGAAACCGCCTCTACCCGGCCGGCAGCGTGCTGACGCGGCGGGACATCCTGACGGAACTCCCCTTCGGCAACACCACCGTGCTCGTCGCGATCTCGGGCGCGCAGCTGCGCGCGGCGATCGAGAACGGGCTCGCCGATTTCGGCCGAACCGCCGGCCGGATGCTGCAGGTCTCCGGGCTCACGGTCACCGTCGACCCGGAGGCGCCGCAGGGCGCGCGGGTCGTCTCGGTCGCGGTCGGGGGCGAGCCCCTCGACGCGGGCCGCACCTATCGCGTGGCCTCGAACAGCTTCCTCTACGACGGGGGCAACGGCTACGGCGTCCTCGCGAAGGGCCGCACGCTCATCGGCGCCACCGACGGCAAGCTCGTCGCCAACGAGGTGATGGCCTACATCCGGGCGAACGCCCCCCTCGACGTCGAGTCCGGGCACCGCATCCTGGTCCGCTGATGACAGACACGCCCGTCGCCGCGGCGCTCGCGCGCTTCCGCGCCTCCGGCTCCCCCTGGGCCGGCCTTCCCTTCTTCACGGACGGCAGCGCCGACCGTGTCGCGGCGCGGGTCGACGCCCGCATCGCCTCGGGCGCGCGCGTCCTGCCCGACCCCGAGAACATCTTCCGGGCGCTCGGCCTGACGCCGCCGGATGCCGTCAAGGTCGTGATCCTGGGGCAGGACCCCTACCCGACGCCGGGCGACGCCAACGGGCTCGCCTTCTCCTACGTGGGCACGGGCCGCCTGCCGGCTTCGCTCAAGGTGATCCTGGCGGAGGTGGCGCCGGGCCGGCCGGGAAGCGGCGACCTCACCCCTTGGGCGCGCCAGGGCGTGCTCCTCCTCAACAGCGCGCTGACCGTCGAGGCGGGCCAGGCCGGGGCGCATCTGCGCTACGGCTGGGCGCGGCTCACCGACGAGGCGGTGGCGGCGGTCGCGGGCCGGCCCGAGCCCGCCGTGTTCCTGCTGTGGGGGGCGCAGGCGCGGGCGCGGGCGGGATTGATCGACGGCGCGCGGCATTGCGTGATCGAGAGCGGCCACCCCTCCCCGCTGAACCGGGCCCGCGACTTCCCGGGCTCGGCCCCCTTCGCGCGGGCGAATGCGTGGCTCACGAAGCGGGGGCTGGCGCCGATCGAGTGGCGGCTGTAGCGCGGCTCAGTCGTCGTCGCTGCCCGCGTACATCCGCTCGGCCATGCCCTCCTCCAGCATCAGCCGGGCGCGGGCCCGCAGCTTCTCGGTCTCGCTCTTGAGCTGACCGCAGGCGGCCAGGATGTCGCGGCCGCGCGGCGTGCGCACGGGCGAGGCGTAGCCGGCGTTGAACACGATCTCGGAGAAGCGCTCGATCCGCTCCCAGTCGGAGCATTCATAGCGGCTGCCGGGCCAGGGGTTGAACGGGATCAGGTTGATCTTGGCCGGGATCCCCTTGAGGAGGCGCACCAGTTCGCGCGCATCCGCGTCCGAATCGTTGACGCCTTTGAGCATCACGTACTCGAAGGTGATGCGCCGGGCATTGTTGAGCCCCGGATAGCGGCGGCAGGCGTCGAGCAGGTCCGCGATCGGGTACTTGCGGTTCAACGGCACCAGCTCGTCGCGCAGGTCGTCCCGCACCGCGTGGAGGGAGATCGCCAGCATGGCGTGCGCCTCCTCGCCGAGGCGCTGCATCTGCGGCACCACGCCGGAGGTCGAGACCGTGATGCGGCGGCGCGACAGGCCGAGGCCATCCTGGTCCGACATCACGCCGACCGCGTCGATCACGTTGTCGACGTTGTAGAGGGGCTCGCCCATGCCCATGAACACGATGTTCGTGACGAGGCGCCCCACCTCGCCGCCCCCGGTTGCGTCCCGCGAGGGCATCTGGCCGACGAAGTCGCCGAGTTCGTCGCGCGCCACGATGAGCTGGGCGGTGATCTCGGCCGCCGAGAGGTTGCGCACGAGGCGCTGGGTGCCCGTGTGGCAGAACGAGCAGGTCAGCGTGCAGCCGACCTGTGAGGAGACGCAGAGCGTGCCCCGGTCCGGCCCCGGGATGTAGACGCACTCGATCTCGGCGCCCCGGTTGTGATCGTGGGCGCCCGTCGGCGCCATGCGCAGGAGCCACTTGCGGGTGCCGTCGCGGGAGACCTGGGCGGTGACGATCTCCGGCCGGTCGAGGGTGTAGTGCTCGGCGAGCAGCGACTTCAGCCCCTTCCCGACATTGGTCATCGCGTCGAAGTCGCGGGCGCCGCGCACGTTGAGCCAGTGCCAGATCTGCCCCGAGCGCATGCGGCTCTCGCGCTCGGGCACGCCGACGGCCACGAGCCGCGCCTTCAGGTCCGCGCGGGTGAGCCCGACGAGGGAGGCCCGCCGTCCAGGCAGGGGAGCGGCCGCCTCGGGCCGGAACTCGGGCGTCTTCTCGATTGCGGGAACGGCGCTGCCTGCGCGCCGGGCGGTGTCGAACGACGCCGTCGCCATGATCGTCTCGGGGCCTTCGGAGAGGGATATCCGCCGCATATAGGCGAAAAGCGGCCGAAACGCGAACCGGGGCCGGTGCGGATCAGCCAGTTGGATGCCGCCGAACTCTCCGATCGCGGAGCGCCAAAGGAATTGTGATCGCCTCCCGGAGAAATGCTTCCCCTTCTCTGATGCGCCGAAGCGCGCCTTCGCGGATGATGGCAAGGCCTCGACGCGACGGGACCGTCCGGCCGCGCCGATCAGAAATTCCGTGCGGGCCGTCGGATGCACGACGACATTGCCGATCCAAATCTTCGCCGAAGAATCGCGATAGCGAACGAGAAGGCGAAACTTGAGGCGACGGCTGCCAACAATATCTGCGTCGCCCTGTTCTCGGGTGGTGTCATCCTGCCGACCGTAGCACTCAGCTACCTCCTCCCGACGCGACCCGATCTTGCGTCGGAATCGATCATCGGTGCGGGCTGCGCCTGGACGTTCGCCGCAGGGCTGACTCATATGATGGGGAAGCGTTTTCTCGAGTGATGGGGAAGCGTTTTCTCGAGAAGGTCCGATGAGCGTTCCTCTGATCCTCGCATGGGCGCTGCCACCTCTGGCAGGTCTCGGTCTCGTCGCCGTGATGTGGCTCGCCGCACATCGTCGGACACAGGCACTCGACCGAGAGATCGAAGCCTATCGTACTGCCCGCGATCGAGAGGCAGGTCGAAGTGACGGAGCCGAGACGAGCGATCCTCTCGTAAAGCCCGTTTCCCACCCCGCCGGCCCGATCCTCCGCTACCGGCGCTCGCGCACGAAGGGGCGGGCCAAGAGCGGAATACGGGGATATCGCGCCCTCGTCATCGGCGCGTCCCATCACGGCGATTGACGGCAGAGCCTCCTCACCCCGACACCCCCAGCGCCTCGCAGCGGAAGGCGCCGTAATCGGTGCGGGCCAGGCGCTCGGCGAGCGCCGGCAGGAACAGGCCGGCCTCCTCGGCGAGCGTCCAGGGCGGGTTGACGACGACGAGGCCGGTGCCGGTGAGGCGCGTCGGGTCCGGGCGGTCGATCATCAGGTCGAGGCGGAGCGCCGGCCGCGCCAGGGCGGCGTCGAGGTCGTCGACCATGCGGTCGACGCCCGCGACGTCCTTGATCGGGTACCACGCCAGGAAGAGGCCGGTCGGCCACTTCGCCACCGCCCGGGCGAGGCGGGTGCCGAGGCGCTCGATCTCGCCCGGCTTCTCGTAGGGCGGGTCGATCAGGACGAGGCCGCGCCGCTCCGGCGGCGGGATCAGGCTGTTCAGGGCGGTCCAGCCGTCGAGCTGCAGCACCTTGGTGCGCGGATCCTGGTTGTAGCGGGCGCGCAGGGTCTCGGCGTCGGCCGGGTGCAGTTCCACGAACACGCCCTGGTCTGTCGGCCGCAGGGCCTCGCGGATGAGCGCGGGCGAGCCCGGATAGACGCTGGGGCCGTGGCGCGCGCTCACCGCGGCCACCGCCGCGCGATAGGGCGCGAGCAGCGCCTCGATCTCGGCGGGGAAGGGCTCGTCGAGACGGCCCCAGCCGTCCCGCCACTCGGCCGTCCGCCCGGCCTCGTCCCCCGCGAGGTCGTAGAAGCCGATTCCCGCGAAGGCGTCGATCGCCCGGAAGGCCGCCGGCTTGCGCTGGAGATGGGCGAGCACCCGCGCCAGGACGAGGTGCTTCAGGACGTCGGCGAAATTGCCGGCATGGAAGGCGTGACGGTAATTCATGCTCGCTCGGGTCGGCCGCGCCCGGAGCGCCGCCTCAGCGGGCGGCCTCGACGGCGATCTCCGGGGCGCGGCAATTCTGGCGCGCCACCTCGGGGCAGGAGGCGAAGCCGCGCAGGTCCTTGGTGAAGCAGAGGCGCACCTCCTGCAAGCGCCCGCGGGCGCAGGCCACCGCCATCATGTCGGGCCGGAGCCCCTTGTTCGCCAGCACGAATTGCCGCGCGATCTCGATCGGCGCGAGCCGGCGCTCGCTGCCCGCGTCCTTGAGCGCGTCGGGGATCGTCACGGCGGCGCGCGCCTCGCGGGCGGCGCGGAAATAGGCGGCCGGGTCGAGGCCCGAGCAGGTGCCGTGCTTGCGCCACTCGTAGCGGGCGAGCCCCTCGCTGGGGAAGACCTCGCCGGCGATCTCCATGGCCTGCCGGGTCGGCGCGCGCTCGAAGGCCGAGCAATTCGTGGGGTAGCCGCGTGTGTATTGCGGCCAGAGGCCGTGCACCACGAAGCCGAGGCCGCGGCCGGGCGTGCATTGGCGCTCGTCGCGGGAGGCGCCCGCGCCGCCGCAATAGGTCGGCGACCAGGAGAGCGCCAGCACGTAGAAGTCGAAATCACCGGGCCGGCCGCGCCCGAAGCCGCCCTCGTCCTGCGCCGATGCCGGCGCGGCGAGCAGCCCTGCGGCGAGCGCCGCGATCCCCCGTAAACCCTGCTTCATCACCCTCCCCCGAGGCAGAAGCGAGCCGGACCGGACGCTTACGGACGCGCCATCCGGCAGGCCGTGGCGTAGGCGTAGGCGAGGTTGCGGTCGAGCCCGTGCACGCAGAACTCGACGCCCCAGGTCGAGCCGATGATGCCGAGGCTCTCGCGCACCGAATAGTCGACCTTGCGGCGCACCCCGTCCGAGGTGGTGGCGGTCGCGCTGCAGAAGCGGCGCGGATAATAGTCGAGGCCCCAGGGACGCCACGCCGTGCGCTCGATCCGGTCGTAGGCGACGATCGTCAGCGACGAGTTCCAGAACTTCGCCTCCTTCTCGGCGAACTGGGTCGCGACCTTCTCCAAGACGTCGGGATCCTGGCAGCCCGGGATCTTGGCGTCGAAGGGGAAGGTGCGTTCCTCGGCGGGCTCGATCTCCTCGCGCGCCGAGCGCGCGAGGGCGGGCTCGATCGCGCCGGCGAAGGCGAGGCCGAGGCACAAGGCGGCGAGGAGGGGGTTCGGGCGCATGCCGGCGTCTTCCGCTGGAAACCTGAGCGTTTGACGATGCCCCGCCGCCCTGTGGAGTCAACCCGGCGCGGGTGCTCCTCGGCGCTTTCGCGGCGCAGTGGGGTGTGCGGGGCACACCCCCCGGCGGGCGGCGCTCAGTAGATCGGGCCGCCCGCGAGGCCCGGGGCAGCGAGCGAGAGGGGCTCCTCCTCGAAGCCCGGCGCCGGCTCCTCGTAGGCGGGTGCGGCGGCAAGGCGCGAGGCGGGCGCCTGCGGCCGGTAGGGTCGCGGCGCGGGGGCGGCGGCGTAGGCCGAGGGCGCCGGTGCCGCGAGCGCAGGCGCCCCGGGCGCGCGGGCGACCTTCGTCGGGGTGCCGCGCGCCGACATCGGGGTGAGGCCGTAGGGATCGTCCTCCTCGACGTCGATCGGGGCCTGGGGCGGGGCCGGCTGGCGCATGGGCGGGCGCGGATAGGAGGAGCGGGCGCCCTCCGCGCCGAGCTGCGGCACGAACTTGATCAGGGGCTGGCAGATGCGCTTGAGGCCGCGCGGGTCGTGCCGGGCGAGGTCCACGTGGATGTGGTCGTAGTGGAACACGTTCGAGCCCGGGGCCAGCACGGTGGTGAAGCGCTGGCAGGCGCCGAGGAAGACCTCGCGCAGGAAGCCCTGCTCGGCCTCGGTGCCGCGCCAGCCGCCCTTGACGGTGATGACGGACCCGTCGGCGAGCTTGAAGGACATGATGTCGACGGCGTTGCCGAAGGAATGCTCCGAGAGCTTGGCGCCGGCCTGGTTGTTGCGGCCGCGGCAGGCGTAGGAGCCCGCGTTGATCTCGGCCACGGGCTGGCCGAAATAGAGGTTCGCCGCGGGCTGGATCGTGTCGGCGAGCCACGCCTCGGCCTCCGCCAGCGCCGGGCAGGCGAGCGTCATGCGCTGCTTGAGGAGCACCGAGCCGTTGCCGAGCCGGGTGACGCGGAAGGGCTGCTGCATGCCGCAGGGGCCCGGCCCGTCGATCTCCTTGGCCGCCGTCACGAACTCGGTCTGCTGCACGAGCTTCTTGGCGAGGCAGACCTGCTCCGCTTGGTCTCGCCACGGCTCGCGCCGCTCAAACTTGTTGAGCGCACAGCCGGTGAGCCCCGCGCCGAACAGCGCAAGGGCGGAGAACGCGAAGACGCTACGCCACATGGTCCGGAAGATGCCGCAGGTTGTGTAAAGGGACCGTCAACGAAGGAGCGGCGGGGCCTTGCGTTGACAGGCAGGGGTCGTTCGGCCGAACTCCGCGCCCATGCTGTCCCTCGTCGATCTCCGCACCCGCATCGAAGCCGGCACGCTGACGCCGGAGGGCGCCGTCCGCCTCGTCGAGGCGGCGGTCGCGCAGGGCGAGCCGGGCGTACGGGCGATCGCCGCACAGGATCCGGCACCGTCGATCCCCGCGCGGGGGCCGCTCGCCGGCATCGCGGTCGGGATCAAGGACATCATCGACACGGCCCACCTGCCGACGCAGATGGGCTCGCCGCTCTACGCCGGCTGGCGGCCGAAGGCGGACGCGGCAATCGTGAGCCGGCTCAAGAGCCTCGGCGCGGTGCCGCTGGTGAAGACGACGACCTCCCCCTTCGCGAGCCTCGACCCCACGGCGACGCTGAACCCGAGCGCGCCCGGTCGGAGCCCGGGCGGCTCCTCGGCGGGCTCGGCCGCTTCCGTGGCGGCCGGAATGCTCCCGCTGGCGCTCGGCACGCAGACCGGCGGCTCGGTGATCCGGCCCGCCGCCTTCTGCGGGGTCGCGGCGATCAAGCCCTCCTTCCGGCTGCTGCCGACGGTGGGGGTGAAGACCTTCTCCTGGGCGCTCGACACGCTCGGGTTGTTCGGCGCGGGCATCCGCGACGTCGCCCACGCGCTGGCGCTCATCGCCGAGCGGCCGGCGATCGACCTGCCCGCCACCGAGCCCGGCGCGCCGCGCATCGGCCTCGTCCGCCTGGACTTCGCGGGCGCCGCCGACCCGGAGGCCGAGGCGGCGCTGGGCCGAGCCGTCCGCGCGGCCGAACGTGGGGGCGCCCGCGTGCGGGACCTCGCCCTGCCGGAGCCCCTGCCGGAGGCCTGGGCCCGCCACGGGCTCATCCAGGATTTCGAGGCGCGCCAAGCGCTCGCCTGGGAATATGCCGCGCATCGCGCGGCCCTCTCCGAGAAGCTCGGGCCCCAGCTCGACCGGGCGCAGGACATCACGTCCTCGGCCTACGACGACGCCCGCCGCCACGCGCACCGGGCCCGGGGCGTCCTCAAGGACCTGTTTGCGGTATACGACGTGCTGCTCACCTACTCGGCGCCCGGCTACGCGCCGGAGGGCCTCGCCTCCACGGGCGACCCGCGCTTCAACCGGCTGTGGACGCTGATGGGCGTTCCGTGCGTGAACCTGCCGGTGCCGGGCGACGGCCCGCCGCTCGGCGTCCAGGTCATCGCCCGCTTCGGCGACGACGGGCGGGCGCTCGCCGCGGCCCGGATGATCGAGCGGGAGTTGGCGGAGGGTTAGCTCGCCTCCTCGCCCAGCGTCTCCTCGACGTAGAGTTGCTCCAAGAGCACCTTCATCACGGCGAGGAGCGGCAGCGCCAGCGCGATGCCCCAGAGGCCGAACAGGACGCCGAGAAGGAGCTGCCCGGCGAAGATCGTCGCGGGCGGGATGTCGAGCGCCCGCTTCTGGATGACGGGGGTGAGTACGTAGCTCTCCAGCGTCTGCACGGCGAGGTAGACGCCGAGCGCGCCGAGCACGGCGCTGAGCCCCGTGGCGAGGCTCGCCAGCAGGATGACGATGCCCGCGACCAGGGGGCCGATCGTCGGGATGAAGGCGAGGAGGCCCGCCTGCAGGCCCAGGATGAGCGAGCCGCCGACGCCGAGCAGCCAGAGGCCGGCCCAGGTGCAGAGGAAGATCACGGCCATGGTGATGAGCTGGCCGAAGAGCCAGTGGCGCAGGGTCTCGCCCATGCCGTCGAGCACCTTGGCGCCCCGCCGGCGGTGGCGCGGCGGCACGAAGCGCAGGAGCCCGTCGCGGTAGCTCCCCGGATCGACCGCGAAGGCGACGCCGAGGAAGACGATAACGAGCACGTTGCCGAGCGCGTTGAACAGGCCGAGGATCACGGAGGCCGCGGGGCCGAGCACGCTGCCCGCGTCCGACAGGAGCGTGCCGGGGCTCTTCAGGGCGCCGGAGGCGAGCCCGGCGAGGCCGCCGGATTTCTGCGGGAGATCGTCGTCCGCCTTGTCCCGCTTCTCGGCCCGGCCGGATGGCTGGCCGGAGCCCTGACCCGAGGATGTTTGGCTCGAGGATCCTTGGCTTGAGGATCCCTGGCCCGACGACCCGGATTCCCCGCCTGACCCCTGGCCGGCGCCCTGGCCGCCCTCGACGGCCTGGAGCAGGGGCACGTCGAGGCCGTGGGCCTTCAGCCAGTCGCTGACCGTACTCGTTTGCTGACGGATGGTCTGGCCGAGGTCGCGCCCCTGCTGCGCGACCGTGGCGCCGCCCAGGACGACGAGGCCGATCGTGCAGCCGGCGAGCGCGAGGCTCGCCAGCGTGAGCCGCAGGGCGCGCGAGATCGGCAGGACGTGACCGAGCCCGCGGGTGAGGCCGTCGAGGAAGACGCCGAACAGCGCGCCCGCGAAGATCAGGAGGAGCGTCGCCGCCGAGATCCAGGCGAGCGCCAGCAGCGCGGCGAAGGATACGACCGCGATGCCGGCGAAGGCCAGCGAGCGCGGCGTCCGGGCCTCGCCCGGCGGGAGGGGCGCGGCGTCGGTTGCGGAGGGTTTCATGCTAGCGGGACTCGTGCGGCTCGGGGGCCGGGCGCGCACGGCCGAAATCGGGTTCGGCCGTCTCCTGGCCCTGCGCGACGATGCCGCGGCGGATGGCGCGGGTCCGGGTGAAGAGGTCGTGCAGCGCGTCGCCGTCGCCCCAGCGGATCGCGCGCGCGAGCGCGGCGAGGTCCTCGTTGAAGCGTCCGAGCATCTCCAGCACGGCGTCCTTGTTGTTCAGGAAGACGTCGCGCCACATGGTCGGGTCGGAGGCGGCGATGCGGGTGAAATCCCGAAAGCCGCCGGCCGAGAACTTGATCACCTCGGATTGCGTCACCGTCTCGAGGTCGGCGGCCGTGCCGACGATGTTGTAGGCGATCAGGTGCGGCACGTGGCTCGTGATGGCGAGCACGAGGTCGTGGTGCTCGGCGCTCATGGTCTCGACGATGGCGCCGAGCCCCTGCCAGAGCGCGCGCACGCGCTCGACCGCCGCCTCGTCCGCCCCCTCCGGCGGGGTCAGGATGCACCAGCGGCCCGAGAACAGGGTCGAAAAGCCGGCATCCGGGCCGGAATACTCGGTGCCCGCCACGGGATGGGCCGGGACGAAGGCGACGCCCTCGCTCAGGTGCGGCGTCACCGCGGCCACCACCGCGCCCTTCACTGAGCCCACATCGGACAGGACGGAGCCTGGCTTCATGTGCCCGTGGAGCGCCTGTGCCACCGCGCCCGCGGCGCCGACCGGCACGCAGAGGATGACGAGGTCGGCGTTCTCGACCCCTTCGGCGGCGTCGCCGGTCACGCTATCGGCGAGGCCGAGGTCGCGGACCCGCGCGCGGACCGCCTCGTCCCGGTCGATCGCCACGATCGAGCGGCAGAGGCCGAACTGGCGGGCGCCGCGGGCGATCGAGGAGCCGATCAGGCCGAGCCCGACGATGGCGAGTCGGCTCACGACCGGCTCCGCCGCTCTCGCCTCAGCCATGCGCCGGTCCCCGCTGAAATTCGCTGAGGGCGGCGAGGAAGGCCTCGTTCGCCTCCGCGCTGCCGACCGTGACGCGCAGCGCGTTCGGCAGGCCGTAGGCGGCGACGCGCCGGGTGATGACGCCGCGCTGGGTCAAAAACGCGTCGGCCTCGGCCGCGCCGCGGCCGGGCTCCTCGGGGAAGTGCACGAGGAGGAAGTTGCCGACGCTCGGCGTCACCCGCAGGCCGAGACCGCTCACGGCCTCCATCAGGCGCGGCAGCCAGGCCGCGTTGTGGGCGACGGCCGCCGCGACATGCGCCTCGTCGGCGATCGCCGCGGCGCCCGCCGCGATGCCCGAGGCCGACAGGTTGAAGGGGCCGCGGATCCGGTTGACCGCGTCGACGACGTGGGCCGGCCCGACCATCCAGCCGATGCGGAGCGCCGCGAGTCCGTAGATCTTCGAGAAGGTGCGGGTCATCACGACGTTCTCGGAGCCGAGGACGAGGTCGAGCCCGGCCGAATAGTCGTTCGCGCGGACGTATTCCGCGTAGGCCCCGTCGAGGACGAGAAGGACGTTTGCCGGCAAACCGGCATGGAGCCGGCGCACCTCCGAGAAGGGGAGGTAGGTGCCGGTCGGGTTGTTGGGGTTCGCGATGTAGACGATGCGGGTGGCCGGCGTGACCGCGGCGAGGATCGCGTCGACATCCGTCGTGAGGTCGCGCTCGGGCGCCACGACGGGCGTGCCGCCCGCGGCCAGGATCGCGATCCGGTAGACCAGGAATCCGTGCTCGGCGAAAATGCCCTCGTCGCCGGGTCCGACATAGGCGTAGGCGAGGAGCGAGAGCAGTTCGTCCGAGCCCGCGCCGCAGACGATCCGGTCCGGATCGAGGCCGAACTTGCGGGCGATGGCCGCGCGAAGCCGGGTCGAGCTGCCGTCCGGGTAGAGGGCGAGGCCGCCCGCCGTCTCGCGCATCGCCGCGACCGCGGCGGGGCTCGGCCCCAGCGGCGTCTCGTTCGAGGAGAGCTTGTGGACCTTGCGCGCGCCGGGCGCCCCGCTCTTGCCCGGCACGTAGGCCTCGATGGCGAGAACGCCGGGGCGCGGCGTCGGGCGGGCGAGATCCGTGTCTCGGGAAGCGGGGGCGGTCATGGCGCGGCTTGGTGCGGAACGAGGGGTCAGGCTCGCCCCTCTACAGCGTTCGCGGGCCTCTGCCCACCGGCGGGCGGGAAAATGCGCGCTCTACACCCGGAAGCGGGCGGCGTGGCTGCCCGTCTCGTCGAGGGCGCCGACCGAGGGTCCGGCCCGCTCCAGCGCCTCGCGAAGCTGGCGGGAGCCGACGCCGCCGGGCACCGCGATGAGGAGCCGCTCCTCGCCCGCGAGCGGCGCGGCGCGGGCCACCACCTCGCCGTAGAGATCCTGAAGGGCCCGCTCGGCCTCCGGCGTCCAGCGGGCGATGCGGGCCGCGTGCAGCACCCAGTCGCGCTGGGCGGCCGAGGGGTCGTCGAGGGGTTTGGCCACCACGAAGACGGGCGTGCCCGCCGGGTGCGTCGGGCGCTCGATGAAGGGAAGCCGCGCGATCACCTTGGGCCGGCCCTCGCCCACGAGCCCGTCCCACCACGCCGCTCCCGCGAGCGGTGCCCTCGCGCCCCTCGGGTCGAAGCGGAAGATGCCGAGATCGCCCCGGGAGGCCGCTACCGCCTCGATCACCGCCGCGCAGGTGGGGTGGGGCCGGTAGGGCACCGTGAAGCCGAAATGGAAGCGGGCGGAATCGCGCATCGCCGCGTCCCCGCCCGAGATGTCCGCATGCACCGAAAACGGTGCCTGCACGTAGGTGAAGGTCGCGATGATGACGCGCCAGATCCCCTCCACCGTGTCGAGGGGGAGGAGGCCCCGGTGGCGCTCGGCCACCCGCCGCATCATCGCGGCCTCGCGCCCCGGCCGGAAGGCGGAGCCGGAGGCGGACGTGCCCTTCACCGCGATCAGCCGATCGATGATCGAGCCGCGCTGGATCAGCAGGGCATGCATCTCGGCGTCGATCCGGTCGATCTCCGCGCGGAGATCCGCGAGGTTGTCGAGCGGCGGCGCGGCTCTCTTCGAAAAGCGCATGCGGGGTCGGGGATCGCGTGGGGCCGGAGTGACGTCCGCCCGTGTTTACGATCCGGCGGCCCGGAGGGCCAGCGCCCGCGCATGACAGACGGGCGGTGGCGGAACGCGCCCGGGCCTTTCGTTGACGCCCGAGGGCGCACACACTAACTCCACGGGGCGGGGGCAGGCGTGCGAGGCGGCTCGCCTCGGCCGACCGCTTCGGACCCGGCGCCGCGGGCTTCAGGACGGCGACGGCACCCCTCAAGACGCGTCATGGATACTACCCCCGAAACCTGCCTGGACTCCCGCACGGATCCGGCCGCCCGGCTGCGGGAGACCGGCCGCGAGCCGTCCCAGGCCCTCGACCCGAAGAGCCCGGTCGCCCGGTTCGGCGCGGACCGGCCGCTACCGATGGATTCGGGGGTGATGCTCGCGCCCTTCCAAGTCGCCTACCAGACGGCCGGAACGCTGAACGCCGACCGCTCGAACGCGGTCCTGATCTGCCACGCGCTGACGGGCGACCAGCACTTCGCCCACACCCATCCCGTCACCGGCAAGCCCGGCTGGTGGGAGACGCTCGTCGGGCCCGGCAAGCCCGTCGACACGGACCGGTTCTTCGTCGTCTGCTCGAACGTGATCGGCTCCTGCATGGGCTCGACGGGGCCGGCCTCCCTCAACCCCGACACGAACCGCCCCTACGGGCTCGACTTCCCGTTGGTGACGATCCGCGACATGGTCCGCGCGCAGGCGATGCTGCTCGACCATCTCGGGATCGGCGAGCTCCTCCTCTGCATCGGCGGCTCGATGGGCGGGATGCAGGTGCTGCAATGGGCCGCGCTCTACCCCGAGCGGGTCTTCGCGGCGATGCCCATCGCGACCGGCGCCCGCCACTCGGCCCAGAACATCGCCTTCCACGAGGTCGGCCGGCAGGCGATCATGGCCGACCCGGCCTGGGCGGACGGGCGCTACCTCGAGGCTGGCACACGCCCCTCGAAGGGCCTCGGCGTGGCCCGGATGGGCGCGCACATCACCTACCTGTCGGAGGCCGCGCTGCACCGGAAGTTCGGCCGCCGCTTCCAGGCGGGCTCGGCACCGACCTTCTCGTTCAACGCGGACTTCCAGATCGAGAGCTACCTGCGCCACCAGGGCCTCAGCTTCGTCGAGCGCTTCGACGCGAACGCCTACCTCTACCTGACCCGCGCGATGGACTATTTCGACCTCGCCGAGGACCATGGCGGCGTGCTCGCCAACGCCTTCCGGGGCACGAGGACGCGCTTCTGCGTGATGTCCTTCACCTCCGACTGGCTGTTCCCCACGGCCGATTCCCGGGCGATCGTGCACGCGCTCAACGCCGCCTCCGCGCCGGTCGCCTTCGTGGAGGTGGAGAGCGACAAGGGCCACGACGCCTTCCTCCTCGACGAGCCCGCCATGTTCTCGGCCGCCAAGGGCTTCATCGACGCAGCCGCCCGGGCGCGCGGCCTATGAGCGCGCAGCCCGACATCATGGGGGATGCCGGAGCCCCCTGGGACGCGGCCGACGCCCTGCCGCGCGCCGAGGATGCCGGCGGCGCGCGCGTCGACCACCTCGTCGTGCTGGGGCTGGTGCCGCCGGGCGCGCGCGTCCTCGACATCGGCTGCGGCGACGGCACCCTGCTGGCGCTGCTGCGCGACCGGCGCGGCGTCGACGGGCGTGGCATCGAATTGTCGCGGGAAGGCGTCAATGCCTGCCTCGCCCGCGGCCTCTCGGTGATCCAGGGTGACGCCGACACGGATCTCGCGAACTATCCCGACGGCGCCTTCGACGTCGTGGTCCTGTCCCAGACCATCCAGGCGACGCGCAACCCCCGCATCGTGTTGGAGCACCTGCTGCGCATCGGCCGGCAGGTGATCATCTCCTTCCCGAATTTCGGCCATTGGCGGGTGCGGGCCGAGCTCGCCTTCCGCGGGCGCATGCCCGTCACAGCCATGCTGCCCGAGGCGTGGTACGAGACCCAGAACATCCACCATTG
This sequence comes from Methylobacterium sp. BE186, assembly GCF_031457035.1. NCBI lineage: Bacteria > Pseudomonadati > Pseudomonadota > Alphaproteobacteria > Hyphomicrobiales > Methylobacteriaceae > Methylobacterium > Methylobacterium sp. BE186. Next base: position 277,604 of record NZ_JAVDVV010000001.1, on the reverse strand, counting down.
CACGATCCGCGACTTCGTCGGCCTGTGCCGGGTCGTCGGCGCGCGCATCGAGAAGGCCACCGCCCTCGACGCGCGGGGACATCCGATGCGCTTCTCGATGCCCTGGTGGGTCTGGAACCTGATCGGCGCGCAAGGGGTGTTCCTGCTGCGCCGGGATTGAGCCGGCCGACGAGGGGCATGGCCGGCCTCACCCCACCTGGATCGACAGGCGGCCGTCGGCCCTCTCGAGGCTGCGGGCGAGGAGCCGCATCAGCGCGTAGACCGCGTCGATATGCGGCGTCGCCGTGTCCGTGAGGCGGCCGAGCTCGATCACCGAGCCGACGAGCGCCTCGAGTTCGATCGGGCGGCCGTTCTCCACGTCCTGCAGCATCGAGGTCTTGTGCGCGCCGACCTTCTCCGCGCCCGCGATGCGCCGGTCGATGCCCACGCGGAAGCCGATGCCGAGCTTGCCCGCGATCGCTTCCGCCTCCTCCATCATCGACCGCGCGAGCGCCCGCGTGTCCGGGAACTGGCAGATGTCGACGAGGGTCGCGTGCGTCAGCGCGGAGATCGGGTTGAAGCTGAGATTGCCCCACAGCTTGAGCCAGATCTCGGCGCGGATGTCCTCGAAGACGGGGGCCTTGAAGCCGGCTCTCGTGAGCCGCTCGGCGAGGTCGAGCACGCGCGCGCTCCTCGAACCGTCGAGTTCGCCGAGGCCGTAGCGCTGTCCCTCGACCACTTGGACGAGTCCGGGCTCCGTCAGGATCGCGGCCGGGTAGACGACGGAGCCGATCACCTGGGCCGGGTCGAGATTGCGGGCGATGAGGCCGCCGGGATCGGCGGACTCGATGTGCGTGCCGGCGTAAGCGCCGCCGTGCCCGCCCGCGAAGTACCACCACGGGATGCCGTTCTGGAGGGTGACGACCACCGTGTCGGGGCCGATCAGGTGTCGCAGATCCTCGGCGATCGGGCCGACCTGATGCGCCTTGACGGTGAGCAGCACGATGTCGTGCACGCCCGCCTCCGCCATCGACTGCGTCGCCCGCACGTCGCGGGCGTGATAGCCGGTGCCGTCCTCGTCGATGAGACGCATGCCGTTGGCCCGGATGGCCGCGAGATTGGCGCCGCGGGCGATGAAGGTGACCGCCTCGCCCGCCAGCGCGAGCTTCACACCCAATTGGCCGCCGATGGCTCCGGCGCCGACGATCGCGATGCTCATGAAACCGTCCTTCGGGTCGCTCGCCCCCTCCCCCTGAGAGGGCTCGCGCGGTTTGTCGATCGGATGGGATGGGGTCCCGGGGCTGCTCGCTCTGCGGTCGGCCAGATCAGGCCGACCGTATTTTGAATGCCAGGAGCATCGCCGAAATCGAGCCCGGAAGTCGCGCGCAAAATTTTTGGTGGAACCGCAGGAAAAATTTAGGTGGTCGACAGAGAAATTCGACTCAGAGTTGTATTTATTCAGTTATTCCCGCGCCACATCAAGATGTTAGGTCCCCCCGCTCGGCTTCGTGATGGAACATTCGGGAGCCGGTCCCGTTCTGACCTCCCGAGAGCGCGCAGTCACGCTTGCGATCCGGGTCCGGGCCGAAATCCGGGCTCCCGATCACGGGTCCGCGCAGCCCCACAACACTCACACGGGAGTTCATCGATGAGCAGCACCACCGACAAGATCAAGGGCCTCGCCAACGAGGCGATCGGCAACGTGAAGCAGGGCGTCGGCAGCATCACCGGCAACGAGAAGCTTCAGGCCGAGGGCAAGGCGCAGGAGCTGAAGGGCGAGGCCCAGAAGACGGTGGGCAACGCCAAGGACGGCGTGAAGAACGCCGCCCAGAGCGCGGCCGACGCCGTCAAGAAGATCTGATCCGCACCGGTCGAACGCGCACGGAGGGCGGGCGCCAGCCCCTCTCCGCGCCCGGCACCGGAGGGCCGGCCACGCCGGCCCTCGCACAGACAGAATGAGGTTGCCAGCATGAACAGGGATCGGATCGAAGGCGGCATCCGCCATCTCCGCGGCCGCGCGAAGACCGCGGTCGGCGCCGTGGCCGGCCGGCCGGTGCCGCAGGTCGAGGGCGCGATCGATCAGGTCGCGGGCGCGGCCCAGTACGCGTACGGCGAAGCCCGGGACACCGCGCGCGGCCTGCGCCAGGACGGGGAGCGCCTCGTCGGGGAGGCGCGCGACCGCGGGCGCGAGATCGCGGAGGATCTCGGCGAGCGCGGCCAGCGCTACCGGGACGAGGCCCTGCATCGCGGCCGCGCCATCGCGCGCCGCGCCGAGGACAACAAGACGGCGACCCTCCTTCTGGTAGCGGCCGCCGCGTTCAGCCTCGGCTGGCTGAGCCGCCGCGCGCAGTGATGCGCGTCGCCGGACGGCCGAACGGGCATCCCGGAAGCGGGATGCCTTTTTTCATGGCCCGCGATCCCTTAGAGGCGTCCTGAGGGGTCGCGGCCCGAAGGGCCATCGCCGGATCCGCGAGAGGCCGAGCCATGCCGTTCCGTTCCTGGGGTGATCTCACGACGCAGGATCTCGCCGGGCGGGAGGCGGGCCGCACCATCGCGATCCTGCCCGTCGCCGCGATCGAGCAGCACGGCCCGCATCTCCCGCTCGCCACCGATCTCATCATCGCCGAGGGCTATCTCGCCCGTCTCGCCGCGCTCGTCCCGGACGACCTCGACGTGCTGGCCCTGCCCGCCCAGAGCATCGGCAAGTCGGACGAGCACGACGCCTTCGCGGGCACGCTGACGCTCACGGCCGAGACGGCCCTGCGCGCCTGGACCGAGATCGGGCTGAGCCTGCACCGGTCCGGCATCGCCAAGCTCGTCATCGTCACCTCCCACGGCGGCAACAGCGGGCTCATCGATCTCGTCGCGGGCGAGCTTCGGGGCCGCTGCGGCATGGTGGCCGTGACGACGTCCTGGAGCCGCTTCGGCTACCCGCCGGGCCTGTTCCCGGAGGCGGAGATCCGTCACGGCATCCACGCGGGCGGCATCGAGACCGCCCTGATGCTGGCGCTCCGGCCCGATCTCGTCCGGCACGGGGCGGTCGCGGATTTCGTGCCGCGCACGGTCGCGATGGAGGCGGCCTTCACGCATCTTCGCGCCGGGCGGCCCGCCGCCTTCGCCTGGAAAGCCGGCGACCTCCACCCCACGGGTGCGCTCGGCGACGCGCGCCTCGGCACGGCGGAGGCCGGCCGCGCCGCCCTCGACCACGGTGCCCGCGCCTTCGTCGAACTCCTGCGCGACGTCGACCGCTTCCGCCTCGACGGGTGAGCGGCCGCTCAGGCCGCCTTGCGGTTGACGTTCGCCTCGGCCAACGCCGTCAGGGTCTTGTCGGTCGCCTTCTCCTCCCCGAGCGTCTGCTCCAGCAGGCCCACCACGTTGCCGTGGCCGAGTTGCTTGGCGTAGGCGATGAGGGTGCCGTAGCGGGTGATCTCGTAATGCTCCACCGCCTGCGCGCCGGCGATCAGGGCCGCGTCGAGAACCTGCGGGTCGCCCACATCGCCCATGATCTCCTTGGTCTCGGAGATGATGCCGTTGATCGCCGCGCACTCGACGCCCTTGGCCGGCTTGCCGAGTTGCTGGAACACCTGCTCCAGGCGCTGGATCTGACCCTCGGTCTCACGCAGGTGCTTCTCGAAGCCCTGCTTGAGCTGCGGCTCACCGGCTTTCTCGATCATCTTCGGCAGGGCTTTGGTGATCTGCTGCTCGGCGTAATAGATGTCCTGCAGCATATGCGTGAACAGATCGTCCATCGTCTTGATCGGGGTGGTGAAGAGACCCATCGTTCCTCTCCCTCATGCTCGAGCGTGACGCGTGCAGTGTGGACATGCACGGGCCAGCTTGGCTGGGGAACCGCGAGGTGGGGCGCAAGTTCCTGAGCTTGACTTGATCTGACCTTGACATTCGGAACCGAATGTCGCCCGCCCTCACCCCTCTTCGCCGCCCTCCTCGCGCGGGCTCAGGGCCGGCCACGCGACGATGCGCTCGGGATATTCCTCCTCGTCGAACTCCTCCTCGTTGCCGGCGAGACGGCCGCGCACCGAGATGCCGGCCTCGTGGACGCTCGCGGCCCGGCCCGAGACGAGGGGATGCCAGTCGGGCAGGTCGAGCCCGTCGCGCACGAGGCGGTAGGCGCAGGTCGGCGGCAGCCAGGAGATGGTGCGCACCGCCTCCGGCGTCAGCCGCACGCAATCGGGCACCCGCTTCTGGCGGCGGGCATAATCGCGGCAGCGGCAGCCGATCCCGTCGAGGAGGGTGCAGCCGATGTCGGTGTGGTGCACCTCGCCCGTCTCCTCGTCCTCGAGCTTGATCAGGCAGCAGCGCCCGCAGCCGTCGCACAGGCTCTCCCACTCCGCCGGATCCATCGCGTCGAGGGACTTCCTGCGCCAGAACGGTTCTGCGGCGGCCGTGCGGGCGCGGCTCTCCCCCATCGGGATTCCTCTGTGCGTTCCGAGGTCTAGCGCCCGGCCGCCCGTCGCGGGCCGGCACGCCGGCCTGCTCTGCCGCAAGGCCGCGGCCGGTGCAAGCGAGGCCGGATGGGCCATCTCCGCCACCGCCGCGCCCCAATCCGGGATCAAGGTTAACGGAATCCTGCCGCGTCGCCGTGCGGCGATCCCGCCGCCTCGCGCGTTGAGGACGCACCCGCAGAAATCGACCGTGGCGCATCGGTAAGCCTCGCGGACGGGCCCGGGGCTTGGTAGAGATGGAGCGGGGCGCCGTGCCGACCGGCGTCGGACCCTGCGGTGCCCGAGGAACCGGACCACGCCGTGCGCCTGCCGAACGCCAAAACGCTCCTGACGCGCGTCAAGCACGCGGCCCTCGCCTTCGACGCCTGGGTCAATGCGAGCCTCTACGACAGCGGCCGCTCGACGGGCGAGGCCTACGAGCGCTTCCAGGAGCGCATGAGCGTGTTCTCGGTGCGCGGCTGGAAGCGCGTCGCGCTCGATCTGACCAGCGAGGGCGTCACGCTCGGCACGGGCGGCGCCATCCTGATGCTGGCGCTCGCGCAGCCCGCCTTCAACCTGACGAGCGACAACTGGCTGAAGCAGCAGGACCTCGCCGTCACCTTCCTCGACCGCTACGGCACCGAGGTCGGGCGGCGGGGCATCAAGCACGACGATTCGCTCAAGCTCGACGACTTTCCCGACATCATGATCAAGGCGCTGGTCTCGACGGAGGACCGGCGCTTCTACGAGCACTGGGGCATCGACCCGATCGGCACGGCGCGCGCCCTCGTCAACAACTCGCGCGGCGGCGGCGGCACGCAGGGCGGCTCCTCGATCACGCAGCAGCTCGCCAAGAACCTGTTCCTGACCAACGAGCGCTCGCTGGAGCGCAAGGTCAACGAGGCCTTCCTGGCGCTGTGGCTCGAGAGCCACCTCTCCAAGAACGAGATCCTGAAGCTCTATCTCGACCGCGCCTACATGGGCGGCGGCACCTTCGGGGCGGTGGCCGCGGCCGACTATTATTTCGGCAAGCCGCTCAAGGACATCAGCCTCGCCGAGGCGGCGATGCTCGCCGGCCTGTTCAAGGCGCCGACGAAGTACGCGCCGCACGTCAACCTGCCGGCCGCCCGCGCCCGCGCCGGCGACGTGTTGCACAACATGGTGGAGGCGGGCTTCGTCACGGAAGGCCAGATCCAGACCGCCCTGCGCAACCCCGCGACCCCGGTGACGCGCCAGCGCGACATCACGGCCGACTACTACCTCGATTGGGCCTTCAACGAGATCAAGGGCTTGGCGGATGCCGGCCGCTTGCGCAACGACCGCGTGCTGACCGTGAAGACGCCCCTCGACATCGGCATCCAGAAGCGGGCCGACCAAGTGGTCGAGAACGTGCTGCGCCAGTACGGGGACCAGTACGACGTCGACGAGACGGCGATGGTCATCCTCGACCCGGACGGGGCGCTCCGTGCCATGGTCGGCGGCGCCGATTACGGCGAGAGCCAGTTCAACCGCGCCACCGACGCGCTGCGCCAGCCCGGCTCCTCCTTCAAGCCCTACGTCTATGCCGCGGCGCTCGCCTCCGGGCAGTACCGGCCCGAGACGAAGGTGGTCGACCGCCCGGTCTGCATCGGCAATTGGTGCCCGCAGAATTACGGCCGCTCCTACGCGGGGGCGACGAACCTCACGGTCGCGGTGACGAAGTCGATCAACACGATCCCGATCCAGATCTCGATCGCGCTCGGCAAGGCGATGGGCATCTCCCACGAGGCCCGGGCCGCGAAGGCGGGCCGCGCCAAGATCATCGAGACCGCCCACAAGATGGGCATCACCACGCCGCTGACCGATTCCGTCTCCCTGCCGATCGGTTCGGCCGAGGTGACGGTGATCGATCAGGCCGCGGGCTACGCGGTGTTCGCCAATGGCGGGCGGCGGGCCAAGCCCTACGCGGCGATGGAGGTGCGGAACTCCTCCGGCGAGGTGATCTACCGCCACGACGACGAGAAGCCCGAGCAGGTGCTCTCGACCCAGGTCGTGGCCGACATGAACTTCATGCTGAACAAGGTGGTGGAGGAGGGCACGGCCCGGCGCGCCCAGATCGAGGGCGTCAAGGTGGCGGGCAAGACCGGCACCACGAACGCCTACCGCGACGCATGGTTCGTCGGCTACACGGGCAATTACGTCGGTGCGGTCTGGGTCGGCAACGACGACCACAGCCCGTCGAACAAGATGACCGGCGGCTCGCTGCCAGCCATGCTCTGGCACGACGTGATGGAGAGCGCCCACCAGGGCATCGAGCTGAAGGTGATGCCGGGCCTCCGGGACGGCGCCCGCCCGGCCGCGCAGGTGAGCAGCAATCCGGCCGCGCCCGCGGGCGGCGGAGCCAGTGCGGCGGGCAAGCTCTCGCGCCGCTCCTTCGAGGTGATCGGCGGCCTCAACGGATTGTTCCGCTCGGTCGAGCCCGCCGTCGCGGGTTCGGGGGGCCAGAAACCCGGCTTCAAGCCGGCGGCGGCCGCGGATCCCGCTCCGGGGACCTCCGGCAGCCTCGCCGAGGGCGTGCGCCCGGCGGCCAGCCGCATCGAGACCCGCTGAGGCAATGGTCGTGACGAGTTTGGCGGAGAGACACTCGGGCGGTCCGCGCGCGCAGGCCGGGGCGGCGGGCCTCGGCGGGCGGGCAGCGGGCGCCGTGCGCGACTTCCTGCGCAAGACCTCGCGGGTCGGGCTCGTGCTCTACGCCCTCGGCCTCGGCGCCGGGCTCGGGCTCGTCAGCGCCGACTGGGCGACGCGGGGCCGTTACCCGTTCGGCGGCGTCACCGTCGGTCCCTGGACGGCGTGGCCGCGGGCGGGCGCCGCCAATGCCGACCCCTATGCCCGGGCCGTCAACGCGCGCCGGGGCGAGATCCCGCTCGCGGTCGGCGAGGGGCTGCTGCTCTCCGCGACGACGGACGACGAAGGCCGCGCGCTCGAGGCCGGCTGCAGCTACAGCATCGCCGGCCACACGCCGCCGGCGCGGGCCTGGACGCTGACGGTCACGGGCCGCGGCGCGGCGGAGCCGGGCCGGCCGGCCCTGCGCGGCGGCTTCACCTCGACCGAGATCCTGCGCGAGCGCGACGGGCGTTTCGTGATCGCCCTCGCCCCCGGGGCCCGGCCCGGGAACTGGCTCCCGGCCCCCGGTTCGTCGGGGCCGATCCGCCTCGCCCTGCGCCTCTACGACACGCCGGTCGCGGCCGGGACCGGCTCGCTCGACCGCGAGACGCTGCCCGCCATCACGCGCCTGGGCTGCGGCGCATGAGGATCCGCTTTCTCTACGCGACGCTCTGCGGCCTCGTCCTCGCCGGCCTCGTCCACATCGTCACGGTTCTGGCGATCCCGCTCCTGTCGGATACGGACGCGCTCTCGCGGGCGCGGGGCAGCGAGAGCCTCGACCATCCGCAGCGCCTCTACGCGCTCTCGACCGCCGACGATCCGGCCCCGGCCGAGGGGTGGCTGCCGACCCCGGACCCGGCCGTGGCCCTCGGCGTCTGCGCCTACGACCTCGACGACGGCCCCATGCGCGTCTCGGCCCGCACCGGCGCGCAGATGCTCTCGCTCGCCGCGCACGGGCGACGCGGCGCCTTCTACGCGGTCACCGATCAGGCCGCCGTGCGCGGCGCCCTCGACCTCGTGATCCTGACCCGCAGCCAGTACGACGAGGCGCTCGCCAACGAGGACGACAACGAGCCGAGCCGCGACGTCCGCATCGTCGCGCCCGAGCGCCAGGGCTTCGTCACGGTCCGGGTGATCGCGGCTCTGCCGAGCCAGCGCGCGGCGGCCAACGAGGCGGTCCAGGCCGTCTCCTGCACGATCGACAGCCCGAGCGAGGAGCCGGGCAAGGAGCCCGGCAAAGAGCCCGTTAAGTAGAGCCGCCGAGAGGCGGGCACGCCGCGAAGTCAGGCGTCTCTCGTCTCCGGCCCCGGCTCCTCCTCGCCCGCCGGACGGTCGTCGTCGCGGGCGCGGTGAAGGAGGAAGATCGAGATCACCATCGTGATGATCAGGCCGGCGAGCACGCCGAGCTCGATCATGGAGGCCCGGAACAGGGCCTCCTTCTCGGCGGTCCATTCCTTGGCGTGCATGATCTCCGAGGATTGCAGGGTGATCACCAGCACCCGCCGGATCGAGGCGATCAGCCCGACGATGAGGAAGGGCTCGCAGGTGAGCCGTCCGGAGCGCATCGAGACCCGCACCGTATGCAGGATCTCGACGAGCATCAGCAGGAACAGCAGCCGGTCGACCACCTCCAGGAGCTGGGGCGCCTTGCCCAGGGCGTGGATGGCCTCGAAGGTCAGGCCGGCCGCGTCGATGAGGGCGAGGATCGCGGTCGCGGCGAGGAGCAGGCCAAGGACGGCGTAGATCGCGTGCTCGGTATGCTGGAAGATGACCGCCGACACCCGCGTCAGGCGGCCCTCGTTCTGCGAAGCCTCGGCCATCCCCGACCTCCCCGCCGTGACCATCCCGGGGAGATAGAGCGCGACGGCCGCGGGCGACGGGTCAGCACCCGATAGGCCGATCAAATCTCGCGTGAGGGGTCCCTCAGTGGAACAGGTGCAGGGCGTGCGGCGCGAGATAGCCGAAGCCCAGCAGCGTCATGCCCGCGAGCCCGAGCAGGCCGCCCGCGAAGACGAGGGCGACCACGCCCGTGATCACCTCCGCCGAGGCCAGCACGATGCCGATCTGGAACGCGGCCGAGGCCAATTCGTAATGGTGGTAGCGCTCGAGCGCCAAGTCCCGCTTCTCCTGCGCGGACTGCGCCTTCGCGGCCAGTTCCTTGCGGCCTTCGCCCGTCGAAGGCTCGGATTCCCAGCGGGCCAGGGTCTTGGCCCATTCCGCGCGCTTGGCCTGGACGGCCTCGGCGCTCGTGCCGGGCGGCAGCAGGGCCGCCAGTTCGTCGGTCGTCTTCACCACCGTGCCGCGGATGGTGCGGGCCTGGAAATAGGCCCAGAGATTCGAGGCCTCGATGTTGGCGCCGAGGGCGTCCGTCTGCGCCGCCTTGCCCAGCGTCTCGCTGAAGGCGAGGAACAGCGCCAGGACCGAGATGAGCAGCGCGACGCGCCTGTTCGATCCCTCGACCGCCCCGTGACCACCCGACATGCTCCGCGCCCCCGTTGATTCGTTGCGGCCGAGTCACAGCCTATCCGGGGCCCGGAGGCAATGCGGCACGGCCGGGCACGCGCGAGGAGACCGAACCGATGCGGCTTCTGATTCTCGGATGCGGAGACGCCTTCGGCTCCGGCGGGCGCTTCCACACCTGCTTCCACGTGAGCTGGGCCGGGCCCGGCTTCCTCATCGATTGCGGCGCCTCGAGCCTCATCGCCATGCGCCGTTTCGGCGTCGATCCGAACGGGATCGACACGGTGTTCCTGACCCATCTCCACGGCGACCATTTCGGTGGCCTGCCCTGGCTGATCCTCGATGCTCAGTTCGTGAGCCGGCGAACGAAGCCCCTGGTGATCGCGGGGCCGGCGGGAACGGGCGAGCGGCTGAAAGCGGCCATGGAGGCGCTGTTTCCCGGCTCCAGCACGGCGCAACGGGCCTTCGCGGTGGATGTGGTCGAGATCGAGGCCGGCCGGCAGGACGTTTTGGGCGGCATCGCGGTGACGCCCTTCGCCGTGTGCCACCCCTCGGGTGCGCCGTCCCACGGCCTGCGGATCGAGGCGGGCGGCAAGGTCCTGAGCTACACCGGCGACACCGAGTGGGTCGAAGACCTGATCCCGCTCGGCCACGAGGCCGACCTCCTGATCGCGGAGGGCTACACGGTGGAGCGGCCGGTGAGATTCCATCTGAGCTGGGCGGCCCTCGCGGCGCGGATGCCCGAGATCCGGCCGAAGCGTCTCGTGCTCACGCATATGAGCCCGGAGATGATCGCGAACGACCCCGCCGGCCGCTACGTCGCGGCCGAGGACGGGATGGTGCTGGAGATCTGACGGGCTACTCCGCGGCCTCGACGAAGACGGTGCCGGCCCGCGGCAGGTCGAGCGTGTCCCAGGTCTCGGCCAGCGCCGCCGTCAGCCGGGCGATGCTCGCCTCGTCGTGGAAGGGCGAGGGCGTGATGCGCAGCCGCTCGGTGCCGCGCGGCACGGTCGGGTAGTTGATCGGCTGGATGTAGATGGCATGGCGCTCGAGCAGATGGTCGGCCGCCGCCTTGCAGAGCTCGGCATCGCCCACCATCACCGGCACGATGTGCGTCTCGGTGTGCAGTACCGGCAGGCCCGCCGCCTCCAGGGCCGCCTTGGTGCGGGCGGCTTGGCGCTGGTGGGCCGCCCGCTCGGTCTGCGAGCGCTTCAGGTAGCGCACCGAGGCCCGGGCGGCGGCGGCGATGGCGGGCGGCAGGGCGGTCGTGAAGATGAAGCCCGCCGCGTGACTGCGCACCGCGTCGCAGAGGATGGCGGAGCCCGTGATGTAGCCGCCGACGCAGCCGAAGCCCTTGGCGAGCGTGCCCTCGATCACGTCGACCCGGTGCATCACCCCGTCACGCTCGGCGATGCCCGCGCCGCGCTCGCCGTAGAGGCCGACCGCGTGCACCTCGTCGAGGTAGGTCATGGCGCCGTAGCGGTCGGCGAGGTCGCAGATCCTGGCGATCGGCGCCACGTCCCCGTCCATCGAGTAGACGCTCTCGAACACGATCAGCTTCGGCCGGTCGCCGGCCTCGATCAGCAATGCCTCGAGATGCGCGAGGTCGTTGTGGCGGAAGACGCGCTTCTCGCAACCCGAGTGGCGCACCCCCTCGATCATCGAGTTGTGGTTGTAGGCGTCCGACAGGATCAGGCAGTTCGGGATGAGCTTGGCGATCGTCGAGATGCCGGCCTGGTTCGAGACGTAGCCCGAGGTGAAGACGAGGCCCGCCTCCTTGCCGTGCAGGTCGGCGAGCTCGCGCTCGAGGTCGACGAGGGGCGAGTTGTTGCCCGCGATGTTGCGGGTGCCGCCCGCGCCGACGCCGCAGCGCTCGGCCGTGCGGGTCATGGCGCCCACGACCTCCGGGTGCTGGCCCATGCCGAGATAGTCGTTCGAGCACCAGACCGTGATCTCGCGCGCCGATCCGTCGGGCTTGCGCCAGTGGGCGGTGGGGAAGCGGCCGGCGATGCGCTCGATGTCGGCGAAGACGCGGTAGCGGCGCTCGCCGTGCAGCCTGTCGAGCGCGGCGCGGAAATGGCCCTCGTAATCGGTCCTGTTGCCTGGCGCGGAATTCGTGTCGGTGAGCGTCGTGTGCGCGGGCATCCGGTTCAAGGGCTCGTCCTTCGCGTGGCTGACCGGGGCTCCATGGCTCAAGTCCCATGGCGGCCCGGGGCGGAATCGTCGAGGAGGGCCCGCTCGTCCGAGCCCGCGAGGGGGTGGCCTTGGGACTCAAGGCCCAACCCGATCCCGCATCAGGTGAGGGTGTTTCCTTACGACCGTCTTGAGCGGCGGTCTCCGAGGAGAAGATACAGGCGGATTTGGAATCGGTTCAAGGTGCGTTGCGGCATTGCTGCTTTGCACCGTTCGGCATCGACGGGCAAAGGGCGGAGCCGGTCTGGCGACGATGGGTCGCGCGAGGCTTTCCGGTTAAGATCGGTTCGAGGGCGTCAGAGCATGAGCACGCGCAACGACAGCGAACGGGCGGAGCGGCTCAAGGCCGCGCTGCGGGACAACCTGCGCCGCCGCAAGGCGCAGGGGCGCGGGCGGGCGGGAGGAGGCGTCGACGGAGGGTGCGCCGATCCGGAACTCGCGCCGAAGGACCCCGCGCCGAACGACCCGGCGCAGGAGCCGGGCGGGCGGCGCTGAGACGGCGCGCGATCGCTTCGTCGAATCCGTCCCGATTCCGCCAAAACTCGCCTATACGGGGCCGTAACGCACCGGGCGCGCACACGACGCGGTGCCCTTCAGGGGAATGACGGCGCACGAGACGGAGCCCGAGGACGGGCCGCGGGCGCGCGAGAGGACTGGAATGGACCGCATCCACATCACCGGCGGCACGCCGCTCAACGGCGTGATCCCGATCTCCGGCGCGAAGAACGCGGCCCTGCCCCTGATGATCGCGAGCCTGCTGACGGGGGAGACGCTTGAGCTCGTCAACGTGCCGCGGCTCGCCGACATCGCCTCGCTCTCGCGCATCCTCGGCAACCACGGCGTCGACCACATGGTGGTCGGCAAGCGCCCGGGGCAGACGACCGAGACCGGGCAGACCGTCCGGCTGACCGCCTCGAACGTCATCGACACCACGGCGCCCTACGACCTCGTCTCGACCATGCGCGCGAGCTTCTGGGTGGTGGCCCCGCTGCTCGCCCGCTTCGGCGAGGCCAAGGTCTCGCTGCCGGGCGGCTGCGCCATCGGCACGCGGCCCGTCGACCTGCTGATCATGGCCCTGGAGAAGCTCGGCGCGCAGATCGAGATCGACGGCGGCTACGTCGTCGCCAAGACGAAGAACGGCCTGCGCGGCGGCGAGATCAGCTTCCCCAAGGTCACGGTCGGCGGCACCCACGTCGCCCTGATGGGGGCGGCCCTCGCCTACGGCACCACGGTGATCGAGAACGCCGCCCGCGAGCCCGAGGTCGTCGACCTCGCCGAGTGCCTGATCAAGATGGGCGCCCGGATCGAGGGCGCGGGCACGCCGCGCATCGTGGTCGAGGGCGTCTCGCGCCTGCACGGCGCCCGCCACGAGGTCCTGCCCGACCGGATCGAGACCGGCACCTACGCCATGGCGGTGGCCATGACCGGCGGCGACGTGACGCTGGAGGACACCCGCGCCGACCTCCTGCACTCCGCCCTCGACGTGCTGGCGACGACCGGCACGGAGGTGACCTCGACGGACAAGGGCATCCGCATCCGCCGCAACGGGGCGGGCATCGCCGCCGTCGACGTGACGACCGATCCCTTCCCCGGCTTCCCGACCGATCTCCAGGCCCAGTTCATGGCGCTGATGACCCTCGCCAAGGGCCGTTCGCACATCCGCGAGACGATCTTCGAGAACCGCTTCATGCACGTGCAGGAGCTGGCCCGTCTCGGCGCCAAGATCCGGCTCGAGGGCGACCTCGCCGTCGTCGAGGGCGTGGAGCGCCTGAAGGGCGCGCCCGTGATGGCCACCGATCTGCGCGCCTCCGTCTCCCTCGTCATCGCGGGACTCGCGGCCGAGGGCGAGACGCAGATCAACCGGGTCTACCATCTCGACCGCGGTTTCGAGGCGCTGGAGGCCAAGCTCGGGCGCTGCGGGGCCGAGATCCGCCGCGTCCGGACCTGAGCGGGCGGCGGTTGCCGGACGGGGAGTGCGCCGCTACCTACCGGCCAGCCCTGTTCCAGCGCGCGACCTCCTTCGCGCCGAAGAGTACCGCAGCCAAGCCATGGAGCTCCTGAAGCTCGCCGCCCTCGACCCCGAGGATCTCACCGTCATCTCGGCCCACCTGCAGGACGCGATCCTGCGGGCGGGCGACCTGACCTATCTCGCCGCCGAGCACCGCTTCGTCCTCGTGGTGCGCCGCTTCGACTGGTCGGCGCCCGAGGGCGAGCCGCCGCGCCGCCGGCTCGCGGGCGTGCATTTCGAGCGGGTGCTCGGCGTGCGCACCCGCGGCATCGCGCCGGGACAGGATTCGGACGCGGCCCTGAGCCTGCTCGCCGTCACCTTCGAGCCCGGCGACGCGCCCTCCGGCACCGTGACCCTCGTCTTCGCGGGCGGCGCCGCCATCCGCCTCGACGTCGAGTGCGTCGAGGTGCGCATGAAGGATCTCGGACCCGTCTGGGAGGCGGACGCGCGGCCGGTCCACGCCGCCGGCGGCGCGCCCGTCCTCGGCGCGCCGACACCCTGACCCCGACACCTCGCCCGATTGGCCGCACGCCCGATGATCCGCCTCGACAGCACCCAACCCGATTTCGCGCAGGCCTTCGCGCGGCTCCTCACCGTCAAGCGCGAGATCTCGGAGGATGTCGACGAGACCGTCCGCGGCATCATTGCGGGCGTGACCGCGGGCGGCGACGCGGCCCTCGTCGACTACACCCGCCGCTTCGACCGGCTCGGGGAGGACTTCTCCCCCGCGCGCCTCGCGGTGACGGCCGAGGAGGTCGACGCCGCCCTCGACGCCTGCCCGGCCGAGGCCCTCGACGCCCTGACGCTCGCCGCAGAGCGGATCGAGGCGTTTCACCGGGCGCAGGTGCCGGATGACCACCTCGCCACCGACGCGCTCGGCGTCACCGCGGGCTGGCGCTGGACGGCGCTCGAATCGGTCGGCCTCTACGTGCCGGGCGGCACCGCGAGCTATCCCTCCTCGGTTCTGATGAACGCGGTGCCGGCCCGCGTCGCCGGCGTGCCGCGCATCGTCATGGTGGTGCCGACGCCGGACGGCCAGCTCAACCCCCTCGTGCTCGCCGCCGCCCGCGTGTCGGGCATCGACGAGATCTACCGCGTCGGCGGCGCGCAGGCCGTGGCCGCCCTCGCCTACGGAACCGAGACGATCGCGCCTGTCGCCAAGATCGTCGGCCCCGGCAATGCCTGGGTCGCGGCGGCCAAGCGCCGGGTGTTCGGGCAGGTCGGGATCGACATGATCGCCGGCCCCTCCGAGGTGCTGATCCTCGCGGATGGCCACGCCAACCCGGACTGGATCGCGGCCGATCTCCTCGCCCAGGCCGAGCACGACACCGCCGCCCAGGCGATCCTGATCACGGACAGCGCCGACCTCGCCGAGGCCGCCGAGGGAGCCGTCGAGCGGGCGCTGGCGACCCTGCCGCGGGCCGAGATCGCCCGGGCGAGCTGGCGCGATTACGGCGCGATCATCCGGGTGCGCGACTTCGAGGAGGCGGTGCCCCTCGTCGACCGGCTGGCGCCGGAGCACTTGGAGATCGAGACGGAGAACGCGGAGGCGCTCGCCGCCAAGGTGCGCAATGCGGGCGCGATCTTCCTCGGCTCGCACACGCCGGAGGCGATCGGCGACTATGTCGGCGGCCCGAACCACGTGCTGCCGACCGCCCGCTCGGCCCGGTTCTCCTCGGGCCTCGGCGTCCTCGATTTCATGAAGCGCACCACGATCCTGCGCTGCGACGCGCAGGCGCTTCGGGCGATCGGGCCGGCGGCCATCGCGCTCGGACGCTCGGAGGGGCTGGAGGGCCATGCCCGCTCCGTCGCGATCCGCCTGAACCTGTGATACCAGCGAGCGCGGGAACCGCGACGCCGGGCTGAAGCGGCGGGACCGGGATCCTGAGCTGCCGGCACGACGACCGGCGCGGAGGGGGGAAGCGTCCGCATGGCCAGCGAGGCGAAGGGGGAGGCGAAGGGCGCGAACCGGCTGGCGGCCGTCGCCCTCGACGAAGGTTCGATCGGCCGCGGCAATCCGGACCAGGAGCACGAGCGCGCCATCGCGATCTTCGACATCCTGGAGGAGAATCATTTCGCGATCCCCGGCCGGGAGGGGCCCTACGCGCTGACCCTCGGCCTGGTCGAGAACAAGCTCTCCTTCGCGATCGCGACGCCCGCGGGTGAGCCCGTCATCACCCACCTGCTCTCGCTCACGCCCTTCCGGCGGGTGATCCGCGATTACGAGATGATCTGCGAGAGCTACTACAACGCCATCCGCACCGCCTCGCCGACCCAGATCGAGGCGATCGACATGGGCCGGCGCGGCCTGCACAACGAGGCGTCGGAGACCCTGAAGCAGCGCCTGGAGGGCAAGGTCGAGCTCGACCACGACACGGCGCGCCGCCTCTTCACCCTCATCTTCGCCCTGCACTGGAAGGGCTGAGCCGCGTGAGCACGCCAGACCCGCGGCGAGATCCGCGCGTCGCCCGGGCCTGAGGCCGAACCCGCGATGGACGGGATCACGCCGAAGAAGAAACGGGTGCAGTCCGCCCTGTTCATGTGCAACTACAACGCCGTGCGCTCCCTCGCGGCGGAGGCGATCGCGCGTCACTATTTCGGCAAGTCGATCTACATCCAGTCGGCGGGGGTGCGCTCGGGCGAGCCGGCCGACCCCTTCATGATCGCCGCCCTCGACGAGATCGGCATCGACGCCGCCCGCCACAGGCCGCGCACCCTCGAGCAGCTCGAGGAGTGGGAGGGCCTCAACTTCGACCTGATCGTGACCCTGGCCCCGGAGGCCCACCACGCGGCCCTCGAATTGACCCGGACGCTGGCGGCGGATGTCGAGTACTGGCCGACGCCGGACCCGACCATCCTGCAGGAGGGCAGCCGCGAGCAGCGCCTCGACGGCTACCGCGACGTGCGCGACGGCCTGATCTACCGGATCAAGAGCCGGCTGAAGGGGTGAGCCGGCGCAGGCTCGTGACGGGCCCGTAGCTCTTCTCGCGGATCCGGGCGACGGCGACGGCGAGCGGCTCGACCGCGACCGCCATGTGGTGGCCGTTGGCGTGAATCAGCCGCTCGCCGTCGAGCATCAGCCCGACATGGCCGCGCCAGAACACGAGGTCGCCCCGGCGCAGGGAGCCGAGATCGCCGGGGGGAAGCGGTTGGCCGAGGGCACGCTCCTGCTGGTCGGCGTCCCGGGGGCAGGGCAGGCCGGCGAGTTCGAGGGCGAGTTGCACGAGCCCCGAGCAGTCGAGGCCGAGACTGGTGCGGCCGCCCCAGAGATAGGGCGTGCCGACGAGCCGCTCGGCGGTCACGGCGAAGTCGGGCTCCCGCCACGCGATGGGCTCGCAATGGGGCGCGAAGACGTAGAGGCCGCTTTCGAGCCGCAGGTACTCGCCCTCCTGCCCCTCCGCACTCATCGCGGCGCCGAGGCCGAGATGGCCCCGGTTCGGACGCTTCAGATCCGGCGCCGGATAGAGGAAGGTGCGCAAAGCCCGCACCCGGTGGGTCGGTTCCGGCTCGGCGCGGCCGAGAGCGTCCGCCGGCAGGTAGCCGACATAGCCGTCGTGGCGGAGCTGGACGTAGGCGAAGCCGTCCTTGACCTCGTAGACGCTCACCGCGTCGCCCATCACCGCCTCGGTGTCGATGCCGGAATCGCTGCTTGGCGCCCGGCGCAAGGGGGCCGAGGGTGCACTGACCCGGTGCGGGACCCCTTCGACGTAGCTGGCCGCCTCGACGAGTCCCCGCAGGGCGACATCGGCGAGGTCCGGCCGGGCCGGGGTCAGGCGCGGATCGCGGGGAGGAGCCGGGTGCGTCATGGCGCTAGCCGTATCGCGGCGGGCGGATCCTCCGCAACCGCGCCCGCGCCCGCGGCCTCGCGCCGCAGGCGTGGCCGTGAGCGCCCAAACCTTATCCTATGCGTTGGCGGAGGCCGGCGGCTGGAATGCATCCTGCTTCGGCACCGGCCGTTGCACTGCACGGGCGAGAGCATCGCGTTCTGATGCAGTGCACAAATCCGTGCGATGGACTATGTTCGCGCGATGACGACCGTGAGCCGAGCCGTGAAGAAGACCTCGAAATCCCAGGCCGATCTGCCGCCGATCCGCGTGCGCCGGGAGCCGCCGACGATCGCCGAGGCCGTCTCCGCCGCGCAGGACCTCGCCGACGATCTGGAGCAGCAGGTGGAGATCGCGGCCGGCCTGATCGGCCTGCCGCCGGACGAGATCCGCCCTCACGTGCTCACTGCCGAGCGCAAGCCGGAACCCCGCTACGACCGGGCCCCGGAGCGCCTGCTGAGCCCGGCCACCCCGTCGCGCGCGCCGCGCACCGTCATCGTGGAGCGCCGCACACGGGCGCCGGTGGTGGTGGAGCGTCGCGGCCGCCCGCCCTTCGACGGGCGGCGCTGAGGCCTACCAGGCCAGGGTCTCGCCCCGGTAGTCGAGATAGGCGATGCCCGTGCGGCCGAGCCGGTCCTCGATGACCGAGACCATGCCGGCGACGCTCGTCTCCACGTCGATATCCGCCTCCGCGCCGCCCATCTCGGTGCGGACCCAGCCCGGATGCATCACGAGGACGCCGAAGCCCGCGTCGCGGTGCCGGATCTCGAAGCTGCGGGCATAGGTGTTCAGAGCCGCCTTGCTCGCCCGGTAGCTCTCCCAGCCGCCATCCTCGTTGAGCGAGACGCTGCCGAGGATGGAGCTCATCAGCGCGAGCGTCCCGGCGGGGCGCAGCGCGTCGGCGAAGGTCTCCGAGAAGCGGATCGGACTCACCGCGTTGGTGAGGTAGACCTTCGCCGCCACGTCGCGCGGCACGGCGTGAATCGGCTCGTGGGCCTGCGTGGCCACGCCCGCCACGACGAAGATGAGGTCGAAGGTCTCGGATCCCAGGCGCTCGCGGAGCGCGCGGACCGCCGCGTCGTCGTCGATGTCGACGGTCTCGACGCGCACGGAATCCGAGGCGAGCGCGGCCAGGCCCGGGGAGGGCGAGCGCTGCGTCGCCGTTACGCGCCAGCCGCGCTTCGCGAAGGCCCCGGCAAGGCCGAGGCCGAGGCCGCGCGAGGCCCCGACGATGAGCGCGCTCTTCTGAGTGTCGGACATGGTGCAGATCTCCTGACGAGGCCGCCCGGGCCGGCCGCCGGCCCGATGGCGGGGCAGGTTGGGGCGTGTGCCCCTGCCGGAAAGGCGGGTGAGGACCGCGCCGTGCGGACGCGCACCCGCCTCAATCCGCCGTCTGAACCGACCAGGTGGCGTGGCGGATCCCCGGCGCCCGGGCCAGCGCCGCCGTCACCGCGTCGAGTTCCGCCCCCTCCACCGCCGTGGCGACGAGGGTGGCCACCACCTCGACCGCGTCCTCGCCGCGCTCCACCACCTCGATGCCTCCGACGGGGTAGCTCGCCGCCTCCAGGCGCTCCACGAGGAGGTCCCGGGCCGGGCCGGCCTCCTCCGGCGCCGTCGTCACCTGGACCTCGTAGGTCGCCTCCGTGGCGCTCTCGTCGATGGGCGCGCGGTTGATGGCGTTGACGAGGGGGCGCAGCAGCGTGTTGCCGGCGAGGACCGAGACGGTGACGAACAGGGCCTCGAGGGGCAGGTCGGCCCCGGCGAAGGCGCCGACCGCGGCCGAGCACCAGAGGGTCGCGGCGGTGTTGAGGCCGCGCACGTTCATGCCCTCCTTCATGATCACGCCCGCCCCCAGGAAGCCGACGCCGGAGATCACGTAGGCCACCGTGCGGGTGCCGCCGGCGGCGCCCTCGAGCCGCATCCCGAGATCGACGAAGGCGGCGGCTCCCACCGCCACGAGGACGTTCGTGCGCAGGCCCGCCGTTCGCTGCCGGTACTGCCGCTCCGCCCCGATCAGGGTGCCGAGGACGAAGGCGACGATCAGGCTGATCGCGGAGTTCAGGGATTCCGGGAACGGCCCGGCGAGGAGCGTGCTCATCCGGCCTCCATGTCGGCGCTCGATGACGGAACCGTGACGGATGGAAAGCGGGCCGCCCCCTCGGGCAAATTGACCGGGATGCGCCATTCGATTGCCCGCGGGATTGACGCCCGCCCCGGCCTGCGGGCACACCCTTCCGCAAGTCTATGGGCCGCCTAAGAGCCCGTGGGGAGACGTGCAAGGAGAAGTTTCGGATGCAGGTTCCGGTCCCTGCGGCGGGTGCGCGCTCATGAGCGGCACCACCCTTGCCGAGCGCCCCGCCGCTGCCCAGGGCACGGCCGACGCGGCGTTGCGCGCCCGCATCCTCGCCCTGCGCGACGGGCTGGAGCACGGCCTGATCGGCTGCACCGGTCTCGTCGAGCGCCTGCTGATCGGCCTCCTCACCGGCGGCCATATCCTCGTGGAGGGTGCGCCGGGGCTCGCCAAGACCCGCGCGGTCAAGCGCCTGTCGGACGGGCTCGACGGCTCCTTCGCCCGCGTCCAGTGCACGCCGGACCTGATGCCGGCCGACCTCACGGGCACGACGGTGTGGCGCCAGGACAGCGGCACCTTCGAGTTCCTGGCCGGCCCCCTGTTCCACTCGCTGATCCTCGTCGACGAGGTGAACCGCGCGCCCCCCAAGGTGCAGTCGGCGCTTCTCGAGGCGATGGCCGAGGGCCAGATCACGGTGGCGGGCCACACCCACCCCCTGCCGGACCCCTTCATGGTGGTGGCGACCCAGAACCCGATCGAGCACGCGGGCACCTTCCCCCTGCCCGAGGCCCAGCTCGACCGCTTCCTCCTGCACGTCGTCGTCGACATGCCCGACGAGGCGTCCGAGCGGCGCATCCTCGACCTCGTCGAGGGCGAATTGAACCACCACGCCGAGGCGATGCCGGTGAAGCTGACCCTGGAGGAGGTGCGGGCGGCCCGCGAGGCGGCGCTCGGAATCTACGTCTCGCCGGCCCTGAAGGACTACCTCGTGCGCCTCGTGGCCGGCACCCGCACGGATGCGGCCGCGCCGGACCTCCGCGCGGCGATCGAGCACCCCGCCTCCCCGCGCGGCACGCTGGCGCTGATGGTGGCCGGCAAGGCGCGGGCCTATCTGCACGGGCGCGACCACGTCATCCCGGAGGACGTGGCCGACCTCGCCGTGGATGCCCTGAGCCACCGCATCGGCCTCACATGGCGCGCCGCCGCCGAGGGCCAGACCGCCCGCGGCATCGTCGAGGGTCTGGTCCGGCGCGTGCGGGCGCTCTGACCGTGGCCGCCTCGCAGGCTTCGCCGGGCGCGTTCTCCGACCATCCCGGCGTGCGGCTCTCCGGCGAGGCGCTGATGGGCCTGCGCCACCTCGCCCGCCGCGGCGTCTCCCCGGCGACGCGGACGCTGGCCGGCCTGCCCGGCGGCATCGTCACGAAGCGGCGCGGGCGCGGCTCGGAGCCCGACGACGTGCGCCTGTGGTCCGAGGGCGACGACATGCGCCACATCGACCGCAACGCCACCGCCCGCACCGGCATCCTGCATGTGCGCACCCACCACGACGAGCGCGACCGCGCCGTGGTGCTGCTCGCCGATTTCCGGCCCTCGATGCTGTTCGGCACGCGGCGCGCCCTGCGCTCGGTCGCGGCGGCCGAGGCGCTGGCGCTCCTCGGCTGGCGGATCGTCGGCGACGGGGGGCGCGTCGGCCTCGTGGTCGGCAGCGCGGGCGAGCCCGCCGCCCTGCGGCCGGCCGGCGGCGAGCGGGCGATGACCGCCGTGACGGGCGCGCTCGCCCTGGCCCATGCCCGTGCCCTCGAGGCGGGTGGCGACGACCCGCCCCTCGATCCGCTTCTGACGCTCGCCGCGAGCCTGCTTCCGTCCGGCGGCCACCTCGTCATCGCGAGTGCCCTCGACGCGCCGGGACCGGATTTCGACCGGCTCCTCACCGTGCTGGCCGAGCGCCTCTCGATCCGCCTCCTCCTCGTCAGCGACGCCTTCGAGCGCGAGCGGCCCGCCGGCTACTATCCCTTCGCCACGGCGGACGGGCGGCGTGGCACCCTCGAGGGGAATGCGCGGAATGCCGAGGCCGTGAGCGCGGCGCGCCTCGCCGAGTATGCCCGCCGCGGCATCGAGGGCCTGCGCCTCGACGTCGAGGCGGGGCCGGAGGTCTACGCTCCCCTGATGGAGCGCCTCGATGCGGTCCTGTGAGGGAGAGGCGCCGTGACGCCCGCCGCCGAGACCGCCCCGAGCCTCGCCGACCTGCGCGGCCTGCACCTGCCCGCGAACGCCGCGGGCGCGATCCAGGGCGAGGTCGTCGCCGCGATCATCCTCGGCTTCACCGCCGCCCTCCTCGTCGGCGCCATCCGGTACTGGCGAGCCCGTCGCGGCAGCACGGTACGACGCGCGGCCCTGCGGGACCTGCAGGCGGCGCGGGGGCTGGAGCCCGAGGCGCGCCTCGTCGCGCAGGCGAGGCTCCTGCGGCGCACCGCGCGCACCCTCGACGGGGATGGCGTGGCGGACCTGCGCGGCGCCGATTGGGCGGCCCGGCTCGACCGGATCTTCGCCACCGACTTCTTCGGCAAAGGCGCGGGCCGCGTCCTCGTCGACGGGCTCTACGGCCGCCGCGCGACGCCGGACGTCGAGGCGATCGACGCCGAACTCGCCCGCCTCCTCGCGCGGATCAGGACCTGACGCCATGCCCGGTTGGCTCAGCGCCCTCGCCTCCTCGTTCGACCTGGCGAGCCCGCTCGCGCTCCTCCTCCTGCCGCTGCCGCTTCTGGCCGCCCGCCTTCTGCCCGCCGAGACGGCCGGCGGGAGCGGCGCGCTGTGCGTGCCGGCCTCGGTCGTGGCCCAGGCGCGGGCCGGCGCCGGCATCGCCGCCCGGGGGCGTACCCGCCTCGTCCTCATCGCGATCCTCTGGGCCGCCCTCGTCGCGGCGCTGGCCGGCCCCCGCCTCGTCCTCTCGGCGACGGCGCTGCCGGCTTCCGGCCGCGACATCATGATCGCGATGGACCTGTCCGGCTCGATGGAGCGGCGCGACTTCGACCTCGACGGCCAGACCGTGAGCCGGCTGGAGGCGGTCAAGCGCGTCGGCGCCGACTTCATCCGCCGCCGGGCCGGAGACCGGATCGGCCTCGTGATCTTCGCCAACGATTCCTACGTCGCGGCGAGCCCGAGCTTCGACACCGCCACCGTCGCGCACGCGCTGGAGGAGGCGACGATCGGCCTCGTCGGGCGCTCCACCGGCATCGGCGACGGGCTCGGCCTCGCCCTGAAGCGCCTCGCCCCCCAGGGCCCGGAGGGCGAGGTCGAGGGGCCGAGGACCGCCAAGGTCGCGATCCTGCTCTCGGACGGCACCAACAACGCGGGCCAGACCACGCCCCGCGACGTGGCGGAACTCGCCCGCGACCTCGGGGTGAAGGTCTACACGATCGCGCTCGGACCCCGCGACCTCGCCAACGCCGAGGGCGAGCAGGACGTGGTCGATGCCGAGACCCTGCGCGACATGGCGACGATCAGCGGCGGCAAGGCCTTCCGCGTGAAGACCACCGACGACCTGATCGGGGTCGCGAACGCCATCGACGCGCTGGAGGGCGGGCGTGCGCAGGCCCCGCCCCTGCCCCTGCGGCGCGACCTTTGGCCCTGGCCGGCCGCTCTGGCGCTCCTCTGCGCTGCCGCCCTCCTCGCGACGCGGAGGGCCGCATGAGCCTCGCCGAACTCGCGATCCTGCGGCCCTGGTGGCTCGCCGCGATCCCCCTCGTCGCGCTGCTCGCGCTCCGCGCCGCGTGGCGCTCGGCCCCGCTCGGCGACTGGACCCGGGTGGTCGACCCCGCCCTGATGGCGGCGCTCGCCCGCCGCGGCGCGGTGCTCGGCGGGCGCCGGCAGGCGAACCTCGCGGCGGCCGTCGCGGCCGGGATCATCGCGCTGGCCCTGACCGGGCCGGCGGTGGAGCGGCCGGATTCCGCGACCTTCCGCAACCTCGATTCCACGGTGATCGTGATCGACCTCTCGCGGTCCGTATCGGAGGGCGGCGACCTCAAGGCCGTGCGGCAGGCGGCGCAGGGAATCGCGGACGCGACGGGCACCCGCTCCGTCGCGGTCGTCGTCTACGCGGGCGACGCCTACCTCGCCGCCCCGCCGACGACCGACCGAGACAGCCTCGCCACCACCCTCTTCGCTCTCGACGCCGATACGGTGCCGGACCGCGGCAGCCATCCGGAGCGCGGACTCGCCCTCGCCCGCCGCACCCTGAGCGAAGCTGCCGTGGTGTCCGCCGACATCGTTCTCATCACCGACGGCGACGGCATCGGCGAGGCGGCGTCGCGCGAGGCGCGGGCGCTGCGAGACAAGGGCTGGCGCCTGCACGGCCTGTTCGTGCCGGCGGACAAGGCGCTGCCGCCGGGCTCGCCGAAGCCCGACCGGGCGGCCCTCGACGGCGTGGTCGGCACGGGCGGCGGCCTCGTCGCGGATGTGGGCGCCCCGGCCTCCGTCCTCGACGCGGTCGGTGCCAGCACGGCGCAGCACCTCGCCGCCGGCGGCTACACCGTGCTCGCCTACGCCGATCTCGGGCGCTGGCTGCTGCTGGCCGCGCTGCTGCCCGCCCTCCTCCTGTTCCGCAGAAGCGCCTGACGAGGAGCGTCCGATGCCGGCTGGATCCGCCCTGCACCTTCCCCGTCCCGTCGCGTTTCCCCGATCCTGGCGCCGCTCGGCCCGGATCGGCGGCCTCGCTCTCGCGGGTGCGGGCATCTTCGGCCTCACCCTCGTCTCGGAGCCCCGCACCGGGTTCGGGCGGCTGCTGATGGGAATCGGCCTGCCCGATCTCGCCGCCCGCGTGATCAGCGATCCGGCCTGGCGCGGGCCGGCCCTCTACGAGGCCGGCCAGTACGGGGAAGCCGCCGCCATCTTCCGCGACGGCGGCCGGCGCAATTCCTACAACCTCGGCAACGCGCTCGCCCGCCAGGGCGATTTCGCGGGCGCCGTCGCGGCCTACGACGCCGCCCTGCAGTTCAACCCGCGCGACGCGGACGCCCAGGCGAACCGCTCGCTCATCAGCCGCCTCCTCGCCGAGGAGATCGACCGCGGCAAGGGGGGCGGCATCGCCAACGCCTCGGCGCAGTACGGCGCCCGCTACAACAACACCGCCAACCAGGACCAGAACGACGACATCCAGGCCACGTCGAGCGGCGAGGGCCTGGCCGGCAACAAGGAATCGAGCTCCAGCGCCTCGATCCCCGGCAACAGCGCGGTCTCCCGGCGCGGCAAGGCCGAGCAGCAATCGCTCGAATCCGGCGAGGGGCAGGCCCGCGGCTCGGTGGGCGACGCGGCCGGGCGCGGGCGAAAGGGCGGCGGCTCGGCCATGGTTGCGGCGGCGCCCGAGCGCGAGGCCCGCCGGGTCACGAAGAGCTTCGAGGCCCACGAGATCCGGCCCGACCGGCTCTGGCTGCGCACGCTGCCGGACGATCCGGGCCGCTACCTGAAGCTGCGCCTCAAGGCCGAGCAGGCCCGGCGCATCGAGGCCGGCACCGCCATGCCGGCGGGGAGCAACCCGTGGTGAACCGCCTTCTCCTGGCCCTGACGCTGCTCTGCGCGCTGGCCGCCGGGCCGGCCCGCGCCGAGATCGAGCCCGGCGACCTGACGCTCACCGTCACGCCGGAGCGCAACGGCAATGCGGACCCGTTCGCGCGCGAGATGGTGCTGCTGCGCATCCACGGGGTCTACAAGCAGCAGATCCTGCTGGAGGAGGTGGTGCAGCCGACGCTCGCCAATTTCAGCTGGACGCAGCTCGGCCGCGATATCTGGTCCCGCACGAAGCTCCCCGACGGGCAGAGCGCCATCGCCTTCGACCGGGTGATCGCGATCTTCCCGCATCATGCCGGCGACTTCACCCTCGATCCGTTCGTGCATCGCCTCACCCTCAGCGATGCGGGCGTGCGTAAGGTGGTGGATGTCCGGTCCGCCCCGATCTCCCTGCCCGTCGCGACCTGGAAGGGCGCCGGCGGCCCCGACGCCAAGGAGCCCTGGTGGCTGCCGGCGCGCGACGTCTCGATCACCGATTCCTGGAGCCCGGACCCGGAGACCCTGAAAGTCGGCGAATCGGCCCGCCGGATCGTCACCGTCGAGGCGCAGGGCATGGTCGCCGAGGGCCTGCCGCCCCGCCCGGTCATGCGCACCCGCGGCATCCTCACCTTCGCGGGCCCCGTGAACCGCGAGACGATCATCACGCCGCAGGGGCCGGTGGCGCGGGCGACCTACCAATGGGACGTGAAGCCGGCGATCGACGAGATCATCCCGCTGAACGCCATCACGATCTCCTGGTTCGACACGGTCTCGCGGACCATGCGGGAGGCCGAGATCCCCGCCCGCCAGATCGGCGGCGGCCTGCCCGACCGCGAGGGCGAGGCGCCCCGCGCGGCCTTCGCCTCACCCTACGCGATCGCGGCGGCGGGGCTCGCCGCCTTCGGCCTCGGCCTCGCGCTCCTCGGCTACGGCGTCGGCGGGGGGGCCCGGCTGCGCCTCGGCGCCCCGAGCCGGCGAGCCCTCAGGCGGGCGGCGGCGGCGGGCGACGCCACCGCGTTCCGCTCCGCGCTGGGGCAGGGCCTGCAGGCCGAGCCCGGGCTCGCTCCGATCTGGCAGGGACAGCCGGAGACGGCCACGGCCCTCGCCGCCCTCGACCGGGCGGTCTACGCACCGGGCGGCAGCCCCGCGCCCGACCTCCGCCGCCTCGCCGCTCGTCTCTCCCGGCCGGTCCGGCAGCGGGGCGGCGCTCCGGAGTCGGATCCGCTGAAACCCCTCGACGGCGTGCCGGCTCCGCCCTGAGGCAGAGAACGCCTCCGCGAGAAGTCCCGCCCCGATTCGGCCAAGCTTGCCCGGCTCCTGGCCGCCCCCGTACGCTCCGCCCCGAGGCAGCCCTTGCTCACCCCGACCCGCCGCACCGCCCTCCGGGCCGGCTTCGCCGCGGCTGCGCTGGCCGCCGCATCCCGCTCCCCCCGCGCCTCGGACGCGGTTTCCGGGGCACGGCAGAGCCTGCGGATGATCGAGGACCGGCTCGGGGGGCGCCTCGGCGTCGCCGTGCGCGACACCGGCTCCGGCCGCGCCCTCCTCCACCAGGCCGACGCACGCTTCCCGCTGTGCAGCACCTTCAAGGTGCTCGCCGCCGCCGCGATCCTGGCCCGGGTCGATGCGGGCCGCGAGCGCCTGGAGCGCACGATGTCCTTCACGGCCGCCGACCTCGACAGCCACGCGCCGGCGACGGGGGGCGCCCTGCGGGAGGCCGGCCGGGATTCCGGCACGATGAGCCTCGCCGACCTCTGCGCGGCGGCCATCGTCGTCAGCGACAACACGGCGGCGAACCTGATGCTGCAGGCGCTCGGCGGCCCCCCTGCCCTCACCGCCTGGCTGCGCGGGATCGGCGACGGGACGACCCGCCTCGACCGGACGGAGCCGACCCTCAACACCGCCATTCCCGGCGACCCGCGGGACACGACGAGCCCCGCGGCGATGGCCGAGGATCTCGAGCGGCTGCTGATCGGGGACGTCCTCTCGCCCGCGAGCCGGGCGCGGCTCGAGGGCTGGATGGTCGCGGCCCGGACGGGACTGAAGCGGCTGCGCGCCGGCTTGCCGCCGGATTGGGCGGTCGGCGACAAGACGGGCAGCGGCGACAACGCCACCGCCAACGTCGTCGCGATCCTGCGGCCGCCCCACCGGGCGCCCCTCGTGGCCGCCATCTACCTCACGGGCTCCGTGAGCACGGCGGAGGAGCGGGACGCCGCCCATGCCGAGGTCGGGCGGCTCGTGGCCGCGACCTTCTGAGGAGGTTCTCGATGTCGAAGGCCACCCGCGCGACACAGGCCCTCGACCGGGCCGGCATCGCCTACAGCGTGCACGCCTACGCCTACGATCCGGAGGCGCCGCGCATCGGGCTCCAGGCCGCCGAGGCTCTCGGCATCCCGCCGGACCGGATCCTCAAGACCCTGATGGCGGAGGCCGACGGGAAGCCCGTCTGCGTGCTGGTGTCCTCCGACCGGGAGATCAGCCTGAAGCGGCTCGCCGCCGCCTGCGGGGCGAAATCGGCCGCGATGCTGAAGCCCGCGGAGGCGGAGCGGATCACGGGCTACCATGTCGGCGGCATCAGCCCCCTCGGGCAGAAGCGGCGCCTGCCCGTGCTGATCGACGAGGCCGCCCTCTCGGCGGGGCACGACGCGATCTACCTCAACGGCGGCGGCCGCGGCCTGCAGGTGCGGGTGAGGCCGGCCGACCTCGTCGCCGTGCTTCAGGCCCGCATTACCCCGCTGACCTGATCGCGGGTTGACGATCCGTTTACCCTGACCCGGTCAGGGTGGCGCGTTCGTGGGAGGGCGGCATGGCGGGACGGGCGGATGCGGGGGCGCGACGCGCCGGCCTGACGGCCGCCCTGCTGCTCCTCGCCTGTGCGGGGGCCGCCGCCGCGGACCTGATCGAGGCCCCGCCCGTCCCTCAGCCCGGGCCGTCCGCGCCGCGCTACTTCCCCCGGGGCGACGGTTCGGACGAGGCCGTCGTGCTGGTACCGCCCCGCCCGCGCCTCTTCGGCTGCCGGCCCCGCCGGGTCCCGGTGCCGACCAACGCGCCGGGCGACCCGAGTTACGTCGGTTCGGCCTACGGCCTCTCGCGCCCGAGCTACTACGGCCTGACCCCGCCGCCCGGCATCGACGACCCTTACGGCCGCCCGCTCCTGCCCTATTGCCCCTGATGGCTCTGGCGCCGGAACGAGCCGGCCCTTAAGTCCTGCCGGCCTGTCCTGCCGGAGCCCTCCGCCGTGCCCGAATCCCCGCCCCCTCCTCCGGTCTGCCGGCGTCTCGCGGAACTCGCGCCGCTCCGCGCGCAGGTGGCGGCGTGGCGGCAGGCCGGCGAGCGCGTCGTGCTGGTGCCGACCATGGGCGCGCTGCATGCGGGCCACCTCGCCCTGATCGCCCATGCCCGCGAGATCGGGCAGCGCGCGGTGGCGAGCATCTTCGTCAATCCGACCCAGTTCGGCCCGAACGAGGATTTCTCGCGCTACCCGCGGGACGTCGAGGCCGATCTCCGGCTCCTGGCCGGGGCCGGCTGCGACGCGGCCTGGACGCCCGCCGTCGAGACCATGTACCCGCCCGGCTTCTCGACGCGGATCGAGGTCGCAGACCTCACGGAGGGCCTGTGCGGCGCCTATCGTCCAGGCCATTTCTCGGGCGTCGCGACGGTGGTGACGAAGCTCCTCAACCAAGTGCGGCCCGACATCGCGCTGTTCGGCGAGAAGGATTTCCAGCAATTGCAGGTGATCCGCCGCGCGGTGCGCGACCTCGACCTGCCCTTCGAGATCCGCGGCGTGCCAACGGTGCGCGAGGCGGACGGCCTCGCCCTCTCCTCCCGCAACCGCTACCTCTCGCCCGAGGAGCGGGCGCGGGCGCCGCGGCTCCACGCGGTGCTGGCGGAGATCGCCGCCGCGGCCAGAAGCGGGGGCGAGACGGAGCCGCTTCTCGCCCGCGGCCGGGCCGACCTCGAGGCGGCCGGTTTCGCGCCGGTCCAGTATCTCGCGATCTGCGACGCGGAGACCCTGGCGCCCCTCGCCCGCGTCGAGGGCCCGGCGCGGGTGCTCGCGGCAGCCTATCTCGGCCGCACGCGGCTCATCGACAATCTGCAGGTCTAGATCAGGCGTCGACGCCCCGCAGCGGGTGCGCGGCGAAGAAGTCGAGCATGGCGCGCGAGGCGTCGGGTCCCTGCGGATCGGTGTAGCTGCCCGCCGCGGAGCCGCCCGACCACGCATGGCCGAGGCCGCGCACCCGCCAATCCTCCACCACGACCCGGCCCGCCGCATCCGCGTAGCGGGTGCGGGTGTACGAGCGCCCGTCGCTGTGGACGGACCGGCTCTCGGCGTGCAGCGAGCCGGCTCCCGCCTGGGCCAGGACCTGATCGGCGTTGCGCGGGCTCACCGTGCCGTCCTCGTCGCCGTGGAACACGATGGTCGGCACGCGCAGGCCCTCGGCCGGGGCGCCGAAACCCGTCGGGGCGTTCTGGCCGGGCGCGCCGACCTGCATGGCCATGAGCGCCGAGGAGAGGTCGCGCGCGCAGCCGGCGGCGAGGCCCGAATGCACCCCCACCGCGGCGTAGAGATCGGGATAGGCCTGCGCGATGTTGGCCGCGGCCGCCCCGCCCGCCGAGAGGCCAGCGATGTAGACGCGCTTCGGATCGATCGGGCACTCGTCCAGGATCGCCCGGGTCAGGCCTGCGATGATCGCCGCCTCGCCGGCCTCCCGGCCCTGGTCGCCGGGCTGGAACCAGTTCCAGCAGCGCTGGCCGTTCGCCCGCGCGCTCTGGGCCGGGTAGGCGACGTAGAACCCCTCCGTCTCGGCCAGGACGTTCATGTTGGTGCCGGCCGCGAAATCGTCGGGCGACTGCGTGCAGCCGTGCAGCATCACGACGAGGCAGGCGCCGGCCGCCGGACGGCTCGGGATGAACAGCTTGTAGTCGCGCGCGCCGGCCGGACTCGAGAAGGATCGGGCCACGAACTGCCCGTCCCCGGCCGCGGGCGGCGGTGTCGGGCGGCCGGTGCCCATCCCGGGAAGCGAGCCCGGCGCGAGATTCAATCCGTTCAGAACCGGTGCGACGCCGCGCCCGAGGCCGCGCAGCACCTCGCGCAGGCGCTCCGGGATGATCGCCGGATGCGCACCATCGCCGAGCAGGTCGCCATCGACCCACGGCCCGGCCGCGGCGGGTTCGTCGGCGGCCGTCGTCCCGGCGCGAGGCGCCTCCGGACGGGTCCCCTCGCCGACGCGCTCGGCCACGAGGTCGATCGTCGGCGGCTCGATGCGCTTCATCTCCGGGGCCGGCGCCGGAGCCGGCCGCTCGCGCAGGTTGCGCTGGATCAGGGCGGTGGCCTCGTCGAGACGGCCGGCGCCCGTGAGCCGGGTGGCTTCCAGCATGTCGGCGAGACGCACCTGCATCCGGGCTGCATGTTCGGTCATGGGCGGGCTTTCGTGGAAACGGGGAGGGGCGACGCGGGGGTCGAGCCTCGCGCCGGACGGAACGGCGCCCTCAGCGCAGCCGGTCTGCGAGGGCGGCCTTCACGGCGGGGCTCGCCTGGAGGCTGCCCAGCACTTCGAGGGAGGCGATGGTCTCGCGGGCGAGATCGGGGGTGACGTCGGGCTCGATGCTGGCGAGGCCCAGGACGCGGATGTCGAGGGTGCGGCCCGCCGCGCGCGCCTCTTCGAGCTCGGTGCGGCGGATCGGCCGGAGCCCGACCTCGACGCTCTTGCGGGCGACCGACTGCCGGGTAATCTCGGCATGGCGCTCGATCTCGCGGCGGATCGCCGTGCGGATGAAGTCGCTCCGGTTGCCGTAGACCCTCTCCGTGACGAGGAGGTCGATGTGGCCGAGATCGACGAATCCGAGATTGATCGTGATCTTCTCGCTCTCGGCCGTGCGGGCGGCTGGGCGTGGGCGGGGTATCAGATCGAGCATCGCTGTGACGGGTCCATCCATCGACCATCCGTGTGGATGGTATATGGGCCGTTTTTTGTGCGATGCAATGAATTATTTGCTGCGACGCAAAAAAGCCGTCAGGCGCTGCCCTCCTCGCCGATGTAGTCGCGCCAGATCGCGATGGCGCCGAGGCTTGCCAGGAAGGCCTCGTGGCGCCCCTGCTCCTCCGGTGTGAGGCGGGGGCGGACCTTGCGCAGGCCGACGGGCACCGGCTCGCCGCCCTCCTCCTCGACGGCGACCGCCTCTTGCACCTCGACCACGCCGAGGCCGAGGCTCGTCTGCTTGCCCCCGAGGAGCTCGATGTAGACCTCGGCCAGGATCTGCGCGTCGAGGAGCGCCCCGTGCTTGGTGCGCCGCGTCGTGTCGATGCCGTAGCGGTTGCAGAGGGCGTCGAGGTTGTTGGCCGCGCCCGGATGCTTGCGCCGGGCCATGATCAGGGTGTCAACGACCGCCTCCAGATCGATGGCCGGCGGCGCGGCGGCGCCGAGGCGCGCGAATTCCGCGTTGATGAAGCCGACGTCGAAGGGCGCGTTGTGGATCACGAGTCGGCTGTCGCCGCAGAAGGCGCGGAACTCGTCCACGATTTCGGCGAAGACGGGCTTGTCGACGAGAAAGGCGTCCGAGAGGCCGTGGACCGCGAAGGCGCCCTCGGACACCGCCCGCTGCGGGTTGATATAGCGGTGGAAAGTGCGGCCGGTCTGGATGTGGTTGAGGAGTTCGACGCAGCCGATCTCGATCAGCCGGTCGCCCCCCTTGGCGTCGGTGCCGGTAGTCTCGGTGTCGAGGACGATCTCGCGCAGCATGGGGGCTCTCGGGGATGACAGCGATGCCCCCCAAGAGGAGCGGCGGAACGGCTAAGCTGGAGTTAACCCGCAGCGCGCTCGCGCCTGCGTGACGGCTCCGGAACCGGATGCCCCAGTTCCCGCGCCATCTCGATCCAGGACTGGATGGCGTCAAGCACGTTGTGCAGGGCCTCCTCGGGGGTCTCGCCGTCCGATAGGCAACCGGGCAGATCGGGCACGGTCGCCGCGAAGCCCCCGCCGTCGTCATCGGCGAGCGGCGTGATCACGACCGGGTAGGCAAGATGGCTCATGACGCGGCTCTGACTTGATCGATGAACCGGACAAGGTCGCGAATGTAGACGGGCTTGATGGGCCGTTTGGCCGGGATGGTCAATTTCGTGGTCTGAGACGGATGACCAATCCGATAGTGCGATCCGCGTGCAGGCTTGCACAGGATCCCGAACTCCGCGCAGGCCGCTTCCACGTCGGCGATCGTCCATCCACCCTTCGGGTTGGCGCGCATCGCCTCGAGACGTTTCGACATAGAGAATCAGCTCCATGGAGGTGGAGCCGATTCTTGAGCGCCATGCCTAAGCCGGGATTAAATCCTGATCCTGGCGAGGACGCCGTTGACGAATCGTAAATCTTTGCCCGCAGAGCAGTGTGTCTTGAACCGGGAAGACCTCATCCGGCGGATGTGACTCTCTCCACTTGGTCAATGATTCGTTCCACATCTTTCTTCGCGTGAGCGAAGCCGAGGCTGGTGTCGATGACGAAATCGGCCCGGGCCCGCTTCTCGGCGTCGGGCATCTGCTTGGCCCGGATCGCCTCGAAATCCGCCTCCGACAATCCGGGACGGGCGAGGACGCGGGCGCGCTGCACCTCGGGAGGCGCCGTCACCACCAGGACGGCGTCGCAGCGCGCGGCGCCGTCCGTCTCGTAGAGGAGGGGGATGTCGAGGAGGACGAGGGGCGCGTCCGCGTGTCGGCGCAGGAAGGCGGTCTCCGCCTCGCGGACGAGGGGATGCACGATGGATTCGAGCCGTGCGAGCCGCTCCGGATGGCCGATCACCGCGGCGCGCAGGGCCGCCCGGTCGACGGCGCCGTCCGGGCCGAGCGTGCCCGGGAAGGCCTGGCCGATCGCGGGGCCGGCGGCACCGCCCGGCCCGTAGAGGGCGTGGACCGCGGCATCCGCGTCGTGGACCGGCACGCCGCATTCCGCGAATATCGCGGCGGTGGCGGATTTGCCCATGCCGATCGAGCCCGTGAGCCCGAGGACGAAGGGCCGGCCGCGGGGCGCCTTCGCGCTCATGCGGGCCGCAGGTCCGCGACGATGCGGGCGCGCAGGGCCTCGGTGACCGCCGGCCGCACCCCGAACCACGCCGCGAAGCCGGGCACCGCCTGGTGCAGCAGCATCCCGAGGCCGTCGACGGCGGCGAGGCCCCGGGCGCGGGCCGCAGCCAGAAGCGGGGTCTCCAGCGGCGCGTAGACGATGTCGGCGACCGCCGCCCGGCCGGGGAGGGGGGCGAGGTCGACGTCGAGCGGCGGGTGGCCGGTCATGCCGAGCGAGGTGGTGTTCACGAGAAGCCCCGTCCCGGAGAGGCGGCCCGGCAGGTCCTCCCAGGCGACCGCCTCCGCCGCGCCGGGGGCGAGCCCGACGAGGGCGGCGGCGCGCTCCGGCGTCCGATTGGCGATGAGGATGCGCCCGAGGCCGCGCTCGGCGAGGCCGACGACGATGGCGCGGGCGGCGCCCCCGGCACCCAGCACCAGGGCGGTGCCGCCCGTCCGCTCCGGCCAGTCGGCGCCGAGGCTCTGGTCGAGATGGGCGATGAAGCCCGGCGCGTCGGTGTTGTCGCCCCGGATCCGCCCGTCCGCGCCCACGATCAGGGTGTTGACGGCGCCGATCCGCTCGGCTCGCGGCGTCAGCGCGTCGGCGAGGCGGAAGGCCGCCTCCTTGTGGGGGATCGTGACGTTGCCGCCCGCAAATCCCGAATCGGGCAGGGCGCGCAGGAAATCGGGGAAGGCGTCGGGGGCGACGTCGAGGCGCTCGTAGGAGCCGGCGATGCCGTGGATTCCGAGCCAGTGGTTGTGGATCAGCGGCGAGCGCGAATGGGCGATCGGGTGGCCGACGACGAAGGCCTTCTTCATGCGGGACCGCGGGTTCCGGGGCGAGGGGGCGGGAGGGGGCCTATCACACGGCGCAATCCTGCGCGATCGGGCAGGGCGGGCCGCCCGCCTCCTCGATCTGGAGGGTGGCGTGGGCGATGCCGAAGCGGGTTTGCAACTCCTCCGCGACCTGCCGCAGGAAGCCGTTGCCGGGATGGCCCTCCACCATCACAAGGTGTGCCGTCAGCGCCACCTCGGTGGTGCTCATCGGCCAGATGTGGAGGTCGTGCAGGTCGGCGACGCCGGGCTGCACGCGCAGGTAGTCGCGCACCCGCTCCGGCTCGATCCCGGGGGGCACGGCCGAGAGCGCCATGGCGACGCTCTCGGTGAGCAGGCCCCAGGAGGCCCAGACGATCAGCCCGGCGATGGCGAGGCTGACGAGGGGGTCGATCCAGTCGAGCCCGGTGAGCCAGATCAGGAGGCCGGCCGCGACGACGCCGGCCGAGACGGCGGCGTCGGCGGCCATGTGCAGGAAGGCGCCGCGGATGTTGATGTCGCCCTTGGCTCCCGACGCGAACAACCACGCCGTGCACCCGTTCACGAGGATGCCGATGGCGGCCACCACCATCACGGTCACGCCGGCCACGGGCTCGGGGTGGAGGAGGCGGGCGAGCGCCTCCCAGAGGATCGCCCCGGTGGCGACGAGGAGGAAGACGGCGTTGAAGAGGGCCGCCAGGATCGAGGAGCCGCGCAACCCGTAGGTGTAGCGCGCGCTGGCCCGGCGCCGGACCAGCACGGAGGCGACCCAGGCGACGAGGAGGCCGAGAACGTCGGACAGGTTGTGCCCCGCATCGGCCACCAGGGACATGGCGTTGGCGGCGAAGCCGTAGCCCGCCTCGATCGCGACGAAGGCCGCGTTCAGGCCGATGCCGATGGCGAAGGCCCGCCCGAAACTCGTCGGCGCATGACCATGCCCGTGGCCGTGGCCATGCCCGTGATCATGCTTGTGGTTGTGGTGATCGCGATCATGATCGTGATCGCAGGGATCACGATTCGACGCCGTCCCGCGTTGATCGCGATCAGGGCCGGTCAGGCCGGGTTCGTTTGGGCGTCCGGTCACGTCCGGGATCCTCGAAGCGGGCTCACGGTCACAGGCGCAGGCACCCGCGGGCGCGCAGGCGGGCGAGGAGGGGCAGGAGCGGCAGGCCGAGGATCGTGCTGTGGTCGCCCGCGATCTCCGAGAACAGGTGGATGCCGAGCCCCTCGAGCTGGTAGGCGCCGACGCTCGCGGTCACGCGGGCCGCGCCGGCGAGCTCCACATAGGCCGCGATCGCCGCGGCATCGAGGGGGCGCAGCGTCAGGCGGGCCGTCTCGACGAAGCTCTCGGCGACGCGCCCATCCGCCCCGATCGCCACCGCCGCGTGGAGGGCGTGGCTGCGCCCGGCGAGGCGGCCGAGCTGGGCGCGGGCGGCCGCCGGGTCGGCGGGCTTGTGGAAGACCTCGCCGTCGAGGTCGAGCACCTGATCGGCGCCGACGACGATCCGGTCCGGGTGACGGGCGGCCACCGCGGCGCATTTCGCCGCGGCGAGGCGCCCCGCGAGCTCGGCCGGCGCGAGGCGAGCGGCCTCCCGCTCGACGGCGCGCTCGTCGACGCCGGGGCTCTCGGTCTCGACGGGGAGCGCCGCGCTCTCCAGGAGCAGGCGCCGCGTCGGGCTCGTCGAGGCGAGGAGGAGCGGGGCGGGGAGGGCCCAGGCGGTGGCGGCGCGATCCATCGCCCGGATGTGTCACCGATGGGGCCGGCCCCGCAAGGTTCGGGCGGTCAGGCGGCCCGGTGCGGCGTCGAATCGGCCTCGAGCGCCTCGGCGAGGGCGCCCCGCGCCGCCTCGATATCGGCCTCGCTGCCGCTCGCCTGGGCGACGAGGAGGCGATTGTAGACCGCGAGCCAGCCGGCATTCGAGCGGATCAGCGGCAGGCGCTCGCGCTCGACCGCGCGGCGGGCCTCGGTGACGTCGCGCAGCGCCTTGGGGAAGCCGCCGCAGCCATGGGTCGGCACCGCCTGCCGGAAGGCGAGGGCGGGCGCGGCCGGCGCGTCGTTCAGGATCGGGCTCATGGTCTGAGGCTCCTTCGTGTCGGGCCGGACCAGTGTTCGGGAGCGAATAAGGCCGTGCCGTGACTGATCCCGGCGGCGGCCGGCATCAGGGATACTGATGTGCGGGTCCGCACGACAACATCATTTGAGACCGGCCTTCGGAGGTGCGGCAGCCGCGATCGAGCCGCGCGTCGGCGCGGAAAGGGGCGGCCCCACCTCTCCCGTCCGGGAAAGGCCGGTTTCGCGGCAGCGCACCGGGCGAGGGGTGCGACGTGTCCGGATGCGGCGCATCCCTCACCCCAACCCTCTCCCGAACGGGAGAGGGGGTTACCTCGCGCCTCCCCTCAGCTCGCGATGAAGCGCAGCCGGTGCTCGCGGTAGAGGTCGAGGATGGCCGCGGCCGTCTCCTCGATCGAGCGGCGGGTGACGTCGATCGTCGGCCAGCGGTGCTTGGCGCAGAGGCGGCGCGAGGTGGCGACCTCGTCGGCCACGGCGTCGCGGTCGACGTAGAGGGAGGAATCGTCCGCCTTCAGGCTGAGGAGCCGGTTCTGGCGGATCTGCACGATGCGCTCGGGGCTGGCGATGAGGCCGACCACCAGGGGCCGCCGCACCTGCTCGAGCGCCGGCGGCAGCGGCATGCCCGGCACGAGGGGGATGTTGGTGGTCTTCAGCCCGCGATTGGCGAGGTAGATCGAGGTCGGCGTCTTCGAGGTGCGGCTCACCCCGATCAGGACGACGTCGGCCTCCTCGAGATTGTCCGGCAGGTTGCCGTCGTCGTGGGCGAGCGTGAAGTTCATCGCGTCGATGCGCTTGAAATACTCCGCGTTCAGCATGTGCTGCGCGCCCGGCCGGGCATTGGTCTGCGCGCCGAGATAGGATTGCAGCAGGGCGTGCACGGGCTGCAGCACGGACAGGCAGGGCGAGCCGGATTCCCGGCAGGCGGCCTCCAGCCGGTCG
Source organism: Methylobacterium sp. BE186 (assembly GCF_031457035.1). Classification (NCBI taxonomy): domain Bacteria; kingdom Pseudomonadati; phylum Pseudomonadota; class Alphaproteobacteria; order Hyphomicrobiales; family Methylobacteriaceae; genus Methylobacterium; species Methylobacterium sp. BE186. The sequence goes on along the minus strand of NZ_JAVDVV010000001.1, from coordinate 240,576 downwards.
ACGAGCTCGTGCGCGACCAGCGTGAACAGGACGAGGCCCGGCGCCGCCTCGATCTCGGAGATGACCCGCTCCAGCTGCGCGGCCGAGCGCACCAGCGGGTAGACGTGCTCGATCGCCGAGACGCCCTCGTACTGGGCGGCGGCGGCGCGCCCGACATTGATCAGCGTCTCGCCCGTCGAGTCCGAGACGAGGTGGAGGTGAAAGTAGCTGCGGCTCATCCGGTCCGTGTCTCCTCCGGGCGAAGCAGAGGCAGGGACCGAAGAGGCATGGATCGGGCCTTGTCCACCGCGCGCCGTCAGGGAGTCGATGAGTGTGGATAAGACGGCCCGCCGCCACGGTCCAGCGCGGGCGGCACCGAAGTCATCGACTCCGCCGTCAACAGCGCGTCATGAGGGCGCGCGGAATCGGCCCCGATGGGAGAATCCGGGACATCCGTCGGCGCATCGGCCCGCCCCGCGATCCAAGCCGCTGGCGAGACTGCCCTATCGCCGACATTAGATCGGATCTGTTAAAGCCCTCTTAACGCCGTCGCGGCGGGGACGGCCTGTGGACGCGGTTGCGATCCCGCGATCCAGCCGCCAAGAGAAAAAACAGAGTCCTAGAATCTCTCTTTCTTTGAAGAGGGCCGGGGTGGGGATGGACGCGTCGCGACCGTGCGACGGGTCCATCCCGACCGATGTCCGGACCCGAGGGGGTCTTGGACCCGAGAGGTTTTCGGGCCCAAGAGGTCTTCGGACCCGAGAGGTCTTCGGACCCGAGAGGTTTTCGGACGGACAGCGCCTCCCGCGGATCGACGCGGAGAGGGATGCGGGGGGAGGCGAGATGGCCGAGGTGAACCCAGTGGACCGCAAGGTCCTGCGCGTGCTCTCGGGCGAGGCGGTCTCGCCGCCGCCCGCCTGGATGATGCGCCAGGCCGGGCGCTACCTGCCCGAATACCGCGAGACGCGGGCGGAGGCCGGCTCCTTCCTCGACCTCTGCTACAGCCCCGACTTCGCCGTCGAAGTGACGCTGCAGCCGATCCGCCGCTTCGGCTTCGAGGCGTCGATCCTGTTCTCGGACATCCTCGTCGTGCCCCACGCCCTCGGGCAGGACGTGCGCTTCGTCGAAGGGGAGGGGCCGCGCCTCGATCCGTTGCGCGGGCGGGCGGAGTTCGAGCGGCTGCGGGCGGCCGACGACCCGGCCGTGTTCGAGCACCTCGCGCCCGTCTTCGAGACCGTCGCGCGGCTGCGCCGGGAGCTGCCCGCCGAGACGACGCTGCTGGGCTTCTGCGGCGCGCCCTGGACGGTGGCAAGCTACATGATCGGAGGCCGCGGCACGCCCGACCTCGCCCCCGCCCGGGCGCTCGCGGAGAGCGACACGGCCCTCGTCGACGCGCTGATCGACCGGCTCGTCGCCGTGCAGACCGAGTACCTCGTGCGCCAGCTCCGCGCCGGGGCCGACGCCGTGCAGATCTTCGAGTCCCATGCCGGCACCTTGCCGGCCTCGGGCAACCATGCCGGCACCTTGCCGGCCTCGGGCAACCATGCCGGCACCTTGCCGGCCTCGGGCAACCACGCCGGCACCCTGCCGAGCGGCGGCGGCGGCGAGGATGCCCTCGCCCGCTGGTCGTTCCGGCCGATCGCCCGGATGATCGAAGGCATCCGGGCCGAGGTGCCGGATGCAAAGGTCATCGTCTTCGCCCGCGGCTCGGGCCTCGACGGCCATGCCCGCGTCGTGCCGGAGACGGGCGCTGACGCCGTCGGCGTCGATTGGGCGGTGGACCTCGCTGCCCTGCGCCAACGCCTGCCGGCGAGCATCGTGACGCAGGGAAACCTGCATCCGGACGTGCTGATCGAGGGTGGGGAGGCGCTCGACGCCGCGGTCGACGCGATTCTCGCGGCGACCCGCGGCCTGCCGCACATCTTCAACCTCGGCCACGGCATCACGCCGCAGACGCCCGTCGCCCATGTGGAGCGGATGCTCGCCCGCCTGCGGGGCGCCTGAGCCGATGCTCTACGCCTGGATCAAGGCCGGCCACGTCATCGCGCTGATCGCCTGGATGGCGGCGATGCTCTACCTGCCCCGGCTCTTCGTCTACCACGCCTCGCTGCCGCCGGGCTCGGGCGCGCAATCCGAGACCTTCAAGGTGATGGAGCGCCGCCTCCTCAAGGCGATCATGACGCCCGCCATGATCGCGACCTGGATCCTCGGGCTGAGCCTCGCCTGGATGAGCGGCTTCTACGCCTCGGGCTGGCTGCAGGCGAAGTTCGCCCTGGTGCTCATGATGTCGGGGATGCACGGCTGGTTCGCCCGCATGGTCCGGGACTTCGCGGCCGACCGGAACCGGCGCGCGCCCCGCTTCTACCGGATCGTCAACGAGGTGCCGACGCTCCTGATGATCGTGATCGTGATCCTGGCGGTGGTGAAACCGGGCGCCTGATGGTGGACACTCGGAGGGATGCGGCCGGGACCCCCTGACGACGGGGTCGCGCCCGCGCCCCGAGAGGAGACCCGCCATGCTCCGCGTCCCGGCCGCCGGCCTCGCCCTCCCCCTCCTGCTCGCCGCCAGTCCCGCCCGCGCGGCGAGCTTCCCCTGCGAGGGCGTGCAGGCCGCCGACGAGACGGCGATCTGCGCCGACCGGGCGCTCAACGACCTCGACGTCGAGATGGCGGTGCGCTTCGCGATCCTGAAGGAGCTGCTGCCCATGGGCGGGCGGGGCAAGCTGCGGGACGACCAGGAAGCCTGGCTCACCGAGCGCCGCGCCTGCGGCGCCGACCCCGGCTGCCTGCGCGAGGCCTATGCGGGCCGGCTGAAGACCCTGCGGGCGGTCTTCTCGGAATTCGCCAAGCAGGGGCCGTGAGCGGGCGTCAGCGGTCGGATCGTCACTTGGACGAACATAGCTTAAAGGCTATATATGGATTGGGATGTCGTCCTGGGCGACGCGTTCGATGCGGAGTTCGAGACGTTGCCGCGGCCGGTGCAGGACGAATTGCTGGCATCGGCCAAGCTCCTCGCCGTGTTCGGGCCGCAGCTCGGTCGCCCGCACGTCGATACGCTGAACGGGTCCTCCTTCGCGAACATGAAGGAGTTGCGCTTCTCCGCCGACGACGGGGTCTGGCGCGTGGCCTTCGCGTTCGATCCGCGGCGGAAGGCGATCCTGCTCGTCGCCGGCGACAAGGCGGGGATCGGCGAGAAACGATTCTACAAGATCCTGATCGCCAAGGCCGACGGGCGCTACCAAGCCCATCTCGACGGCTTGGCGGAAGCGAAGGGAGACGGCGATGGGCCGCAATCTCGATGACGTGATCGCCGCGCTGCCCGAGGAGCGGCGCGGCGCCGTCGAAGCCCGATTTCAGCGCTTGAAGGACGAGGTCGAAAGCCTCGGCGAGTTGCGTCGCCTGGCCGGCCGCGCGCAGGCCGAGATCGCGTCGGCGCTGCAGATCAAGCAGCCCTCGGTCTCCAAGATCGAGAAGCAGGCCGACCTGTATCTGTCGACCCTGCGGAGCTACGTGGAGGCGATCGGCGGCCAACTCGATCTGATCGTGCGCCTTCCCGCGCACGCGCCGGTCCGCCTCGAGCGTCTCGGAGACGTGACGGCGGCGAAGGCGAGAGCAGGCCGCAGCGCCAAGGCGGCCGGGCGTCGTCCCCGTGCCAAGACCGAGCCTGAAGACCGAGCCTGAGAGCCGATAGGGCCCCCCTCACAGCCGCGCCAGCAGGCGCTCCGCCAGGGGGTTCTCGCCCGCGAAGGCGTAGTCGATGCGGCGCACCGTGACGGAGCGGGCGCCGGCCTCGACCAAGGCGTCCGAGAGCGCGAAGACCGCGTCGGCCGGGCAGCGCAGCACGATCTCGCCGTCCGGGCCTCGCGGGGCGCCGTAGGGCAGCTCCGCCTCGTGGAGCCCCGCGATCGTCGCGAGGTCGATCGACCCGCTCTCCGGGAGCCCCGCCCGGACCTCGCGGGTGGTGCGGGCGCGCTCCTCGGCGGCGATGCGGCCGAGCACGGCGCGCAGAGCCGTCCGCTGGCTCTCGCCCCAGGCGGCGCGCAGCGAGGCGACGAGGTTCGCCTCCGAGCGCAGGATGATGCCGTCGTCGAGGATCTTGAGGGCGTTCGCCTGGAGCGTGGCCCCCGTCGTCGTGATGTCCACAACGATCTCGGCCGAGCCCGCGGCCGGCGCGCCCTCGGTGGCGCCGAGGCTCTCGACGATGCGGTAATCGGCGACGCCCTTCTCGGCGAAGAAGCGGCGGGTCAGGTTCACGTATTTCGTGGCGATGCGAAGCCGCCGTCCGTGATGGGCGCGCATCTCGGCCGCCACCTCGTCGAGGTCGCCCATGGCGCGCACGTCGATCCAGGCCTGGGGCACCGCCACCACCACCGTCGCCTGCCCGAAGCCGAGCGGCGTCAGGAGCTCGACCCGTCCGCGATCGTCCGGCAGCGTCTCGCGGATCAGGTCCTCGCCGGTGATGCCGAGATGGGCCGCCCCGCTCGCGAGCTGGCCCGCGATCTCGGAGGCCGAGAGGTAGCGCACCTCGACGCCGGGCACGCCGACGAGCCGGCCGCGATAATCGCGTGCGCCGGCCCCTTGCGCGAGCTTCAGGCCGGCCCGGGCGAAGAAGGCGGCGGCGTTCTCCTGCAGCCGGCCCTTCGAGGGCACGGCGAGGACGAGGGCCCCATCGGTCTCAGGCATCGGGGGTCTCGCTGGAAGGGGCGTTGCGGGCGGCGCGGTCGAGCCAGAAGGCGCAGCCGACGGCCGGGAGCGGCGCCGGGCTGCCGAGATGGCTGAGGAGCCCGTCGTAGCGGCCGCCGCCGACGAGGGCGGGGCCGGGCCGATCGCCCTCGGCGGGCGCCGTCACCTCGAAGATGAAGCCCGTATAATAGTCGAGGTTGCGCGCGAAGCTCCCCGCGAAGCGGAAGCGCTCCACCGGCAGGCCGCGCGCCGCCATGAAGCCGGTGCGCTCCTCGAACAGGGCGAGCGCGGCCGCGAAGGCGGGCTGGCGCAGGAGCCCGGCCTCGTCGGCGAGCGCCCGCAGGTCGCGCGCCGCCGCGTCCGGATCGCCCGAGATCGCCCGGTAGCGCTCGATCACCGCCCGGTTCTCGGCGTTGAGGCCGGCCCCGCCATTCGCCTGCGCGGCGGCCTTGGCGAGGAAGCGCTCGGCGATCTCGCCCGCGCTGCGCCCGCCCACCGCCGAGATGCCGGCGATCGAGAGCACGTCCTCCACGAAGGCGCGCACGCCCTTGGGGTCCTGGCCCTGGATGGTGGCGAGGAGCCCCGCGTGCCGGTCCTCGCTCTGGGCCGTGTTCATCACCCCGTCGAGGCCGCGGCCGGCGGCGAGCGCCCGCAGCGTGCGGCGCTTGGCGGCCGGCGGCACGCCGAGCCCGTCGAGAAGCGCCACGGTGAGCCCCATGTCGCCGAGCCGCACCTCCGCCTCGGGGCGGCCGAGCAGCGCGAGCCCCTCGAGGGCGAGGCCCAGCACCTCGGCATCGGCGGCCGGCGTGTCGGTCCGCCCGATCGACTCGATGCCGGCCTGCAGGAACTCGTCGGGCTCGTGGCCGCCCAGGCGGAAGACGGGGCCGAGATAGCTGTAATCGGCGACCTGCCCGTCCGCGAGCGCCCGGTGCAGGCGGCAGACGGGGATGGTGAATTCGGGCCGCAGGCAGAGCTCCGTGCCCGCCTCGTCCTGAGTGACGAAGATGCGGCGGCGGATGTCCTCGCCGGAGAGTTCGAGGAAGGGCTCGACGGGCTGCAGCACCGGCGGCGTCACCGGACGGTAGCCCGCCGCGGAGAGATGCGCCGAGAGCCGCGCCGAGAGCCGCGTCTTGGCCTCGTCGGTGCCCGCCGGGCCGCCTGCCTCCGCTCGCATCATGATGGGTCCCGCTCGATGTCGCCCGGCTCTCTAGCAACCGGGGCCGCACTTGGCGACACTTGGCCCCCGCAACCCCTTGAGATGATGGCGCGGACGGTAAAAGCCGGCCCCTCAGCCCCCCGGCTGCGGGAAGTGGCGGGCCAGCACCTCGCGCACGCGCTCGACCATCTCGCCCTCCGGCACCGAGAATTGCGCCGGGCGCGCCGCCTTCCACTCGGCGTTGCTGGCGATGCCCTCGGCGGCCCGGGCGCCCTCGATCAGGTCCTTGATCTGGACCTCGCCGGCCTCGCGCTCGTTCGAGCCCTGGATGACGGCGACCGGCGCGCGCCGGCGGTCGGCGTATTTCATCTGCGCCTTCATGCCGGCGCCGCCGAGATAGAGCTCGGCCCGGATGCCGGCCCCGCGCAGGGCGGCGACGAGGCGCTGGTATTCGGCGATGCATTCCCGGTCGAGGACGAGGACCACGACGGGGCCGGGGCTCTCCGCGCCCTGAACCAGCGGGCTCTTCACGAGCTGCAGCGCCGAGAACAGGCGCGACACGCCGATCGAGAAGCCGGTGGCCGGCACGGGCTCGGACCGGAAGCGCCCGACGAGCCCGTCGTAGCGCCCGCCGCCCGCCACCGAGCCGAAGCGCACCACCTGCCCCTCCTCGTTGGTGACGGGGAAGGTCAGCTCCGCCTCGTAGACGGGGCCGGTATAGTATTCGAGGCCGCGCACCACGCTCGGGTCCGCCCGGATCTGGTCGTGGCCGTAGCCGGCCGCCGCGCAGAGCCGCATGATGGCGTGGAGTTCCGCGATGCCCTCGCGCCCCGTCTCGGATTCGCCGACCACGTCGCTCCAGGAGCGGAAGAACTGCTCCCAGAAATGCACCCGGTCGCCGCCGTCGCTGGGGGAGGCCTGGAACGAGACGTAGGCGAGGATGCGCTCGATCGCGGCCTCGTCGAGCCCCGCGCCCTTGGTGAAGTCGCCGCTCTCGTCCTTGCGGCCGGGGCCGAGCAGGAGGCGCACCCCGTCGGGGCCGAGGCGGTCGAGCTTGTCGATGGCGCGCAGCACGGTGAGGCGGCGCCCGGCCTGATCGGGACCGGCGAGCCCGATCGCCTCCATCATCCCGTCGAGCACCTTCCGGTTGTTCACCTTGATCAGGTACTGGCCCTTCAGCCCGAGCCGGTCGAGGGTGTCGGCGGCCATCATGCAGATCTCGGCATCGGCCGCGACGGAGCCCGCGCCGACGATGTCGGCATCGAACTGCATGAACTGGCGGAAGCGTCCCGGCCCCGGCTTCTCGTTGCGGAAGACGTAGCCGTTGCGGAAGCTCCGGTAGGGCTTCGGGATCGCGTCGAAATTCTCGGCCACGAAGCGGGCGAGCGGCGCGGTGAGGTCGTAGCGCAGCGACAGCCAGGATTCGTCGTCGTCCTGGAACGAGAACACGCCCTCGTTCGGCCGGTCGAGATCGGGCAGGAACTTGCCGAGCGCCTCGGTGTACTCGATGAAGGGCGTCTCCAGCGCCTCGAAGCCGTAGAGCGTGAAGGTGTCGCGGATCACCTCCAGCATCCGCCCCTGCGCCGCGATCGCGTCCGCGCGCCGGTCGAGGAGGCCGCGGGGCAGGCGCGGCTTGAGGGTGTCGGCCTTGACCGTCTCGGCCTTGACCTTCTCCGCCTTGGACATGGCTTGCGTTCGCTTCGTGCTCGCGTCCGGAATGACCCGCCGGGCTCTAACGCGCGCGGGAGGAGGCGGCAAGCGCAGGCTGCCCGCCGCCCACCTCTCCCGTTCGGGAGAGGTCGAGTCCGCGGCACGCGGACGGGGTGAGGGATCAGGTCTTTCCGGAGAGGTCACACCCCTCACCCCCGCCCTCTCCCGGACGGGAGAGGGGGCGCCTCCCGCCGGGCGCGCCCGGGCCTATCCGCCGGAGAGCTTCAGGGTGAGCAGGGCGAGAAGGCCGGCGAGCCCGAGCGGGATCTGCAGCGGGCGCAGCCGCCGGAAGAACAGGGGTGCCTCGCCGCGCGCCGCCGCGATCGGATCGAGCACCGTGATCGCCGCGTAGCCGAGGATGAGCAGGGCGAGCGCGCCCGTCTCCCGCCCCAGGACCGTCGCGACGAGGGCCGAGAAGCCGAGGCCGAACAGGAGCATCATGGTGCCGATCTGCATCGCGGTCGGCCCGCCCTCGGTGCGGAAGGAGACGCCCCGGCGCACGCCCGACAGGAACAGCAGGATGGCCGAGGCCCAGAGCAGGGTCAGCGTCGCGGCCCCGCGCGCGAGGTCGCCGCCCAGGGTCCAGGCGGCGGCGGCACCCGCGAGGAAGGGCAGCATCGGCCCGTAGCCGAGCACCACGCTGAGCCAGGGCGTCTCGCGCGGCTCGTGGGCCGTGACGGTGCGTCCGGTCGCGTCCTGCCGCATCGGCGCTCCCCTGCGTTCGAACCGCACGGGGAACCGGTGCGCCGGGCGCCGGTTCCCGCGGGGTCAGGCCGCCTGCAGGGCGGCCCGGGCCTCGCGGCGGCGGCTGCGCCGGCCCGGCTCGGTGGTGGTGTCGAGCCAGATCACGAGGGCGAGGGCGACGAGGGCCGGGGCGCCGAGGGCGAGGAAGGCGCCCGTCCAGCCGAGGAAGGACTGGGCGAGGCCGCCGTACCAGGCGGAGAGCGCCCCGCCGATGCCCTGCACGGCGTTGACGGTGCCGAGCGCCGTCTGGGTGCGGCCCGAGCCCCAGGTGAGGTCGGCGACCACGACCGGGACCGCGACGCCGACGATGCCCGAGGCGACGCCGTCGAGGATCTCGGCCGAGATCAGCCAGAGCGGATCGTCGATGAAGCCCGAGAGCGCGGCGCGCACGGGCAGCACCGCGATGGCCACGAGGAGGAGCTTGCGGCGCCCGCGCTTGTCGGCGAGCGAGCCGGCGAACAGGGCGACCGGGATCATCACGAGCTGCGCCACCATGACGTAGCGGGCGGTCCAGCTCGTGGCGTCGTCGGCGGTGGCGACGAGCTTCTGGCCGAGCAGGGTCAGCATGCCGCCGTTGCCGAGGTTGAACAGGGCGAGCGCCAGGGCCAGTACCATCAGCTTGCGGTTCGAGAGCACGCTGCGGGTGCCCGCCCGGGCCGGATGGTCGTCCGGATCGTCCTCCTTCCAGCCGACCGCCCGGCGCTCGTTGTAGCAGTGGCCGGGCGTCGTCGCGGTGGCGACGATGGCGAGCACCGCCATGACGCCGAGCACCCAGAAGGCCACCGCCGGCCCGAGATAGGGGGTGCCGACGCTGATGAGGCCGGCCGCGATCAGGATGCCGACATGGTTGTAGGCCTGGTTCCGGCCCTGCTGCTGCGGGAACCTGTCCTTGCCGACGATGCCGAGGGTCAGCGCGGTGACGGCGGGCAGGAGCAGGGTGCCCCCCGCCGCGGCGATGAACTGGGCCGCGAACACGGTGGCGAAGGCCCGGGCCGGCAGCAGGAGCAGGGTCCCGGCGAGGATCGCCGCGCAGGCGGCGCAGATCAGGAGGCGCGGGCGCCCGAGCCGGTCGACGAGGGCGCCGAAGGGTCCGCTGAGGAACAGGGTGCCGACGCCGACCAGGGTGGTCACGAAGCCGATCCGCGCCGGGCTCCACGATCCGGTCTCCGCGAGCCACGTGCCGAGGAACGGCCCGAGCCCGCCCTGGATGTCACCGATGAAGACGTTGATGAGGCCGAGATGCGTTGTGGCGTTCATGGATCCGGGCGCTGGCGGGGGCGGGCCGAGGGCGCCGCCGAGGTCCCTTCAATGCGCAAGCCTGCCTCGAGGGATCCCGAGCGCGGCAATTTTCCCCGGCTCGGATGCCCCGCCTCTCCCGAACGGGAGAGGCCGAGCCCGCGGGACGCGGACCGGATGAGGAATGCGAGGTTTCCGGAGGGGTCGCACCCCTCGCCCCGACCCTTTCCCGAACGGGAGAGGGGGACGGAGCCGGGGAGACGGAGCGCGATCGGGTCGGGTGCCGCGGGGCGGCTCAGGCGTCGAGCGGGCCGCCGGCCTGCTGGGCCTGCGCCTCCAGAGCCTTCTGGCGGTAGAGGCCGACGAAATCGATCGGATCGATGTAGAGGGGCGGGAAGCCGCCGTTGCGCACGGCCTCGGCGACGATCTGCCGCGCGAAGGGGAAGAGCAGGCGCGGGCACTCGATCATCACCGCCGGATGCAGCTGGTCCTGCGGGATGTTGCGCATGCGGAAGATGCCGGCGTACTTCAGGTCGAAGGCGAACAGCACCTCGTTGTTGATCTTCGCGTCGCCCTCCAGCGTCAGCTCGACCTCGAAATCGGCCTCGGCGATCTGCTGGGCGTTGACGTTGACCTGGATGTTGATCTGCGGGCCCTGGCCTTCCTGGGGCTGGAGCGAGCGCGGCGCGTTCGGGTTCTCGAACGAGAGGTCCTTGGCGTACTGGGCCAGCGCGTTGATCGCGGGCGCGTTCTCGGCCTGCGCCGTGGCGCCACCGTTGCCGTTCGGTGCCGGAGAGTCGGCCATGGCGTGTCATCCTCCTCGAAAGTCGTCTCTGGGACGCCCGCGATCCCGGGGCCGTCGCGCACGGGTGGCGGGAGGTGCCGCGTGCCCGGACGCCCCGATCCGCGAACCCGGCGCGGCAGCGCGCTAACACGGCCGCCTCGCTGGAACAAGCAAGCCGGTCGGCCTCAGACGGGGGGCGGGGGACGGGAACCGTACGGCCGCGCCGCCGGGGCGCCGCCCCTTCCCGCGAGGCGGCTCAGATCGCTGGCGCGGCTGCCTGGAACCCTCCGCGACGGCGCCCCATATGCCCTCCATCGCGGATCGTGCCGTCGACGTTCGGCTCGATCCTTGCGCGGGGGTCCGTTAAGAGCCTCTCGCGAAACTCCCGGATCCGCCGTTGCGGGCCGGGGGCTTCCGTGAAACGGGGGGTCTCTGCGGGGTGCTCTCGGAGCCCGACATGAAGCAATCCCTCGACAGGCCGCCTCACCGCCGCCTTGCTCCGGGTGCCTCATGGCAGGCATGGGGAACAACGCGGCGGACCCGGCGGAGCCTCTGGCAGGCGGCGCGGCCACCATCGGATCGGTGATGCAGGATACCTTCGACCTTACGACCCTGATCTTCCTGGCTCTGGCCGTCTTCGTGATCTGGCGCCTGCGCTCGGTCCTCGGCCAGAAGACGGGCACGGAGCGCTCGCCCTTCAAGCCGCTCGACCGCAGCCGCACCGAGCCGCCGGCCGGGCGCCAGGAGGGCGACAACGTCGTGCGCCTGCCCGGCGCCGACCGGGCGCAGGCCGCCGACCGCGGCCAGGCCGCCGTCGCCGAGGCGCGGGACTGGCGCGGCATCGCCGAGCCCGGCTCCGCCGTCGCCCGCGGCCTGGAGCAGGTGGTGCAGATCGAGCCGGCCTTCGACCCGCGCGCCTTCGTCGACGGCGCCAAGTCCGCCTACGAGACGATCGTGATCGCCTTCGCCAAGGGCGACCGCAAGACGCTGCGGACCCTCCTCTCCCGGGAGGTCGGCGAGGGGTTCGAGCGGGCGATCGGCGAGCGCGAGCGCGAGCGCCAGACGGTCGAGACCACCTTCGTCTCGATCGACAAGGCCGAGATCGTCGCCGTCGACGTGCGCAACCGCGTCGCCCAGATCACCGTGCGCTTCCTCTCCAACCTGATCACGGCGACCCGGAACGCCGAAGGGGCCGTCGTCGACGGCAGCGCCGAGACCGTGGTCGAGGTGCCCGATGTCTGGACCTTCGCCCGCACCCTCGGCAGCCGCGACCCGAACTGGCAGCTCGTCGCCACCGAGGCCGGCACCTGACCCTGCTGATGCCGTGCGCGCCCGACCGGTAGGACATCGCGCGGCCCGAGCGGCCGCGCTCGCCGCCTCGCTCCTGATGCTCGCCCTGCCCGGCCCGGCCCCCCACGCGGCCGGGCCGTTGCGCGTCGGCGAGGCCGTGCTGGAGCCCGTCCTGCCCGCGAGCCTGCCCGGCTTCCCCGGCACCGATGCGGCGGCCGCCCTCGACGCCTTCCGCCGGACCTGCGCCGGGGCGCCGCCGCCGCAACTGCCCACGGTGGCGGGTGCCCTCGAGGATCTCGCCTCCGCCTGCCGGGCGGCCGAGGGCGTGTCCGCGGAGGGGGCCGGCGCCTTCTTCGCGGCCCGCTTCGACGCCTACCGGGTGGTGCGGCCGGCCGACGGGGCGAACCCGGAGCGGCGCCTCGGCTTCCTCACCGGCTATTTCGAGCCGGAGCTCGCGGGCTCGCTCACGCGGGACGCGGACCACACGGCCCCGGTCCTCGCCCGGCCCGACGACCTCGTCACCTTCGAACCCGGCGAGACCCGGCCCGGCCTCGACCCGGCGCTGCGCGCCGCCCGCGCCGTCGGGGATCGCCTCGAGCCCTATCCGGACCGGGCCGCGATCGAGGACGGGGCCTTGGCCGAGCGGGGCAGGCCCCTCCTCTACCTGCGCGACGCGGTCGACCTGTTCGTGCTGCAGGTGCAGGGCTCGGGCCGGGTGCGCCTGCCCGACGGGCGCTCGGTGCGGGTGCTCTACGACGGGCGCAACGGCCGCCCCTACACCTCGGTCGGCAAGCTGATCGTGGCGGAGGGGCACCTGCCGCTGGAGGGCCTGACGCTCGCCCGCTGGACGGCGTGGCTGCGGGACAACCCGGCGGAGGGCCGCCGCCTGATGCGGAAGAACGCCTCCTACATCTTCTTCCGCCTCGCGGAGGTGGAGGATCCCGCCCTCGGGCCGCCCGGGGCCGCCGGCGCGCCGCTCGCGCCCGGCCGCAGCCTCGCGGTCGACGCCAACCTCTGGCGCTACGGCCTGCCCTTCTGGCTGGAGGGCCGGCTGCCGAGCGGCGGGGCCGAGGCCGGCCGGCTCGTCGTCGCGGCCGATACGGGCTCGGCCATCGTCGGGCCGGCGCGGGGCGACCTCTATCTCGGCACCGGCGGCGCGGCGGGCGTGGCGGCCGGGAACCTGCGCGACGCGGTCGGCTTCGTGGTGCTGCTGCCGAAGCCCGCGGCCGGGGGGCGCTGAGATGCGGGCGCCCGCATGAGACCGCCCCGGCGAACCCGCGCGCTCACCGAGGCGGAGAGCCGCCTCTGGAACGAGATCGCCCGGCTCGTGACCCCCTTGCGCGGCCGGGCGCGGCCGAAGCCTCCCGAGCCGGAGGCCGCGCCCGCCGCGCCGCGCGCGGCCAAAGCCGCGGCCAACCCGACGCTGAAGGCGACGCTGAAGCCCGCCTCGAAGGCCGCAGCCAAGCCCGGAGCCAAACCCGTAACCAAGGCTCAGGCCCGGATCGCCGCGCCCACGATGCCGCCCTATCAGGCGCCCGTGCCGCCGCCGGCTCCCCCGCCGAGCGGCCTGGAGCGGCGCGCCCGCCTCGGCCTCAAGCGCGGCACGCTGCCCGTCGAGGCACGGATCGACCTGCACGGGCTCTACCAGGCCGAGGCGCACGCCGCCCTCGTCGGCTTCCTGATGCGCTGCCGGGCGGCCGGGCACGCCCACGTCCTCGTCGTGACGGGCAAGGGCGGTCCCACGTTCGACGACGCCTTCTCCGAGCGCGGCGTGCTGCGCCGGAGCGTGCCCCACTGGCTGCGCGGCTCGGAGCTGCGCGGCATCGTCCTCGGCTTCGAGGAGGCCTCGCGCCACCATGGCGGGGCCGGGGCCCTCTACGTCCGGTTGCGCCGCCGTTGAGCGGCCCTCCGCGCCCCGGGGGCCGGCCCCACCGTCTGGTCCGGGACAGCGGCGCCGTACGGGACTTGAGCCGGGACCGGAAACGCGGTATGGACAGGTGCCCTCCTATAAGCGCCGTACCGCATCCATGAGCCGTGAGGGCTCAGCCAAGTCGATGCCCGGGGCCACCAGAACCTGCGTGACCTGACTTGTTGGCGCCCCCGCGGCGCCCGGCGCGAAGCACCATTCCCGTCCCGTCACCGTCCCCCTTTGCCGGTTTTACAGTCCACATGACGCAAACCCCCGATGTCCTCGCCACCGCGGACCTGCCGACCGAGGGCAGCATCATTGCTGCCGAACTCGACGGCATGCGCGAGATCAAGCTGCAGGATCTGAAGTCGAAAACGCCGACCGACCTGATCGCCTTCGCCGAGGAGGTCGAGGTCGAGAACGCCTCGACCATGCGCAAGCAGGAGTTGATGTTCGCCATCCTGAAGCAGCTCGCTGCCAAGGAGGTCGAGATCATCGGCTCCGGCACCGTCGAGGTGCTGCAGGACGGCTTCGGCTTCCTGCGCTCGAACGACTCGAACTACCTGCCGGGTCCGGACGACATCTACATCTCGCCGACCCAGATCCGCCGCTTCGGCCTGCGCACCGGCGACACCGTCGAAGGCCCGATCCGGGGGCCCAAGGACGGCGAGCGCTACTTCGCCCTCCTGAAGGTGAACACGATCAACTTCGAGAACCCGGAGAAGATCAAGCACAAGGTCCATTTCGACAACCTGACGCCGCTCTTCCCCACGAAGCGGTTCAAGCTCGAACTGGACAACCCGACCCGGAAGGACTTCTCGCCGCGCATCATCGACATCGTCGCGCCGATCGGCAAAGGCCAGCGCGCGCTCATCGTGGCGCCGCCCCGCACGGGCAAGACCGTGCTGATGCAGAACATCGCGCAGTCGATCACCCTCAACCACCCCGAGTGCTACCTCATCGTGCTGCTCATCGACGAGCGCCCCGAGGAGGTGACGGACATGCAGCGCTCCGTGAAGGGCGAGGTCATCGCCTCGACCTTCGACGAGCCGGCGACCCGCCACGTGCAGGTGGCCGAGATGGTGATCGAGAAGGCCAAGCGTCTCGTGGAGCACGGGCGCGACGTCGTCATCCTGCTCGACTCGATCACGCGCCTCGGGCGCGCCTACAACACGGTGGTGCCCTCCTCCGGCAAGGTGCTGACGGGCGGCGTCGACGCCAACGCCCTGCAGCGCCCGAAGCGCTTCTTCGGCGCGGCCCGCAACATCGAGGAGGGCGGCTCGCTCACCATCATCGCGACCGCGCTGATCGACACCGGCTCGCGCATGGACGAGGTGATCTTCGAGGAGTTCAAGGGCACGGGCAATTCCGAGATCATCCTGGACCGGAAGGTCTCCGACAAGCGGATCTTCCCGGCCATCGACATCACCCGCTCCGGCACCCGCAAGGAGGAGCTCCTGGTGCCGCCGGACGCGCTCAAGAAGACCTACGTGCTGCGCCGCATCCTCAACCCGATGGGCGTCACCGACGCGATCGAGTTCCTGCTCGACAAGCTGCGCCAGACGAAGAGCAACGGCGACTTCTTCGACTCCATGAACACCTGAGCCGCGAGGGGCCGCGCCCGCGCGCGGCCCCCCTCGCCGGACGCGCGCCCGCATGGCGAGCCCCTCCACCCTCTTCGCCCCCGCGAGCGGCTTCGGCCGCGCGGCGATCGCCGTCATCCGGCTGACCGGCCCGGTCTGCGAGCCGCTTCTCGCCGCGCTCGCGGGTGCCTGCCCGCCGCCGCGCCGCCTCAGCCTCAGGACCCTGCGCGACCCGCAGACGGGCGAGGTCCTCGACCGCGCCCTCGTCGCGTGGCTGCCCGGCCCGGCGACCTATACCGGCGAGGACATGGCGGAACTCCATCTCCACGGCGGTCTCGCCGTGCGCGCGGGTGTGATCCGGGCCCTCTCCGCCTTCCCCGGCTGCCGGGCCGCCGAGCCCGGTGCCTTCACCCGCCGCGCCGTCTTCAACGGGCGCCTCGGCCTCACCGAGGCCGAGGGCATCGGCGACCTGATCGACGCGGAGACCGAGGCGCAGCGGCGCCAGGCGCTCCGCCAGCTCGACGGGGCGCTCGGCCGTCAGGTCGCCGCGTGGCGGACCCGGGCGATCGCGTGCCTCGCGGGCGCCGAGGCGGCGCTCGACTTCTCCGACGAGGGCGATGTCGACGAGGCGGGCCTCGACGCTGCCCTGATCGGCAAGGCGGCCGACCTGCGCGACGAGATCTCCGCCGCCCTGCGCGACGATCGCCGCGGCGAGCGGCTGCGCGAGGGCTTCCACGTGGTTCTCGCCGGGCCGCCGAATGCGGGGAAATCCACCCTCCTCAACGCGCTCAGCCGCCGCGAGGCGGCGATCGTCTCCGACGTGCCGGGTACCACTCGCGATGCGATCGAGGTCCGCTGCGATCTCGGCGGCCTGCCCGTGATCCTCGTCGATACGGCGGGCCTGCGCGAGACGGAGGATTGCGTCGAGGCCGAGGGCATCCGGCGCACGCGAGCGCGCATGGCGAGCGCCGACCTCGTGCTGCACCTCTCGGCCGCGGACGCGCCCCCGTCGGCGGATCCCGGGCCGTCGGGGCTCGCCGTGACCACCAAGGCGGATCTGGCGGAGCCGGGCGGTCCCGGCCTGTCCGTCTCGGCGCTGACGGGGCAGGGCCTCGACCGCCTGCTCGACGCGATCGAGGCGGCAGCGCGCGGTGCGCTCGGCGGCGGCGACGCCCTCATCACCCGCGAGCGGCACCGTGCGGCGCTCGCGCGCTGCGTCGAGAGCCTCGACCGGGTGGTGGCCGGTGCCCCCCTGCCGGAACTCGTGGCGGAGGATCTGCGCCTCGCGGTGCGCGCCCTCGGCGAGGTCGGCGGCCATGTCGGCGTCGAGGAGATGCTCGACCGGCTGTTCTCCGGCTTCTGCATCGGAAAGTGACGAAGTCCGCCGAAAAAACAATCAAAACAATGACTTAGCGAGATACATCGCCATCGTGCGCGCCACGGCGCGCGCCCTTTCCCGTTCGGGTGAGGGTTCGCGTGAGGGGTGCGACCTCTCCGAAAACCTAGGCCCCCTCACCCGGTCCGCGTCCCGCGGGCTCGACCTTTCCCGAACGGGAGAGGTGGGGGCGCTCCGATCGATCCGGCCCGTCGCGTTGACGGAAATCCCGCGCGGCGCGTAATCACCGCCCATGCGCGCATTCTCTTCCCCATCCTACGACGTCATCGTCGTCGGCGGCGGCCATGCCGGCGTCGAGGCGGCCGCGGCCTCCGCACGGTTCGGCGCCCGCACCGCCCTCGTCACCCACGATCCGACAACGATCGGCGCCATGTCCTGCAACCCGGCGATCGGGGGCCTCGGCAAGGGTCATCTCGTCCGGGAGGTCGACGCCCTCGACGGGCTGATGGGGCGCGTGGCGGATGCGAGCGGTATCCAGTTCCGGTTGCTCAACCGGCGCAAGGGTCCCGCCGTGCGCGGCCCCCGCACGCAGGCCGACCGCAAGCTCTACGCGGCCGCGATGCAGGCGGCGGTGGCGGAGACAGGCGGTCTCGACGTGGTGGCGGGCGCCTGCGAGGATCTCGTCGTGGCGCAGGGCCGCGTGGCCGGCGTGACGCTCGCCGACGGGCGCACCCTCCCCTGCGGTGCCGTCGTGATCACCACCGGCACGTTCCTGCGCGGGCTCATCCATATCGGCGAGGTCCAGGTGCCGGCAGGCCGTGTCGGCGAGGCGCCGGCCCTCGGGCTTGCCGCCACCCTCGACCGTCTCGGCTTCGGCTTGGGCCGCCTCAAGACGGGGACGCCGCCGCGCCTCGACGGCCGTACCATCGATTGGGCGAGCCTGGAGATGCAGGAGGCCGATGCGGAGCCGGTTCCCTTCTCGACGCTGACGGAGCGCATCACCACGCCGCAGATCCGCTGCGGCATCACCCGGACGACACTCGCCGCCCATGACCTGATCCGCGCGAACCTTCATCGCTCGCCGATGTATTCGGGGGGCATCGCGAGCCGCGGGCCGCGCTATTGCCCCTCGATCGAGGACAAGGTGGTGCGCTTCGGCGACCGCGAGGGCCACCAGATCTTCCTGGAGCCGGAAGGGCTCGACGATCCCACCGTCTACCCGAACGGCATCTCGACCGCCCTGCCGGACAGCGTGCAGCGCGATCTCATCGCCCTGATCCCCGGGCTGGAGCGCGCCGCGATCGTGCGGCCGGGCTACGCCATCGAGTACGATTACGTCGACCCGCGCGAGCTCGAGGCGAGCTTGCAGACGAAACGCCTGCCCGGGCTGTTCCTCGCCGGGCAGATCAACGGCACCACCGGCTACGAGGAGGCGGCGGCGCAGGGGCTCGTCGCTGGCCTCAACGCGGCCCGCTCGGCCGGCGGGAGCGCGCCCGCGCTCTTCGACCGGGCCGAATCCTATCTCGGCGTGATGATCGACGATCTCGTCACCCATGGGGTGAGCGAGCCCTACCGCATGTTCACCTCGCGCTCGGAATACCGGCTGTCGCTGCGCGTCGACAATGCCGACGAGCGGCTCACCCCGCGCGGTCTGGCCTATGGCTGCGTCGGCTCCCGGAGGGCCGCCCATTTCGAGGCGACGCAGGGCGAATTGCAGATCGTGCGCGCGCGGCTCGACGGTTTGAGCCTGACGCCGGACGAGGCCCGTCGCCACGGCATCAGCCTCAATCGCGACGGCATTCGCCGTACGGCTTTCCAGCTCCTGTCCTATTCCGAGATCGACTGGGCGCGGCTCGCCGCGGTCTGGCCGGAACTCGGGCAGGTCCGGCCGCAGGTCGCGGACCGGCTCCGGACGGATGCAACCTACGCCGTCTATCTCGACCGCCAGCAGGCCGACATCGCCGCCTTCCGGCGCGACGAGGCCGTGGCCCTGCCCCCTCGCCTCGATTACGCGGGCATCGCCGGGCTCTCGAACGAGATGCGCGCGAAGCTCGAGGCCGTGCGGCCCGGCACGCTCGGTCAGGCGGCGCGCATCGAGGGCGTCACCCCGGCCGCCCTCACCCTGCTCGCGGCTCATGCGCGCCGAGGCGGCCGCGACGCGGCCACGCGATGATGTCGGACCGGGATCGCGTCCTCGCGGCGGCCGGTGTTTCACGTGAAACAGCCGAGCGGCTCGATCTCTACGTGGCGCAGCTCCGGCGCTGGCAGGGTGTGAAGAACCTCGTCGGACCCGCGACCCTCGCCGAGGTCTGGACACGGCACGTCGCCGACGCCCTGCAACTTCTCGCCCTGGCGCCGGAGGCGAGGACGTGGCTCGATCTCGGTTCGGGCGCCGGCATTCCCGGCCTGATCCTGGCCATAGCAGGCGCCGGGCGGCCGGGATTTCGGGTCGATCTCGTGGAGAGCAACGCGCGCAAATGCGCCTTCCTGACCGAGGCGATCCGCGTGACCGGCGCCCCGGCCCGGGTCCGCAACGCCCGGATCGAGGTGGTGATCGGCGATCATCAGGGGGTTGAGATCGTCTGTGCGCGGGCGCTCGCCTCCCTCGACCAGCTCCTCGCCTGGACGGAGCCGGTGTTGAAATCAGGCACCACCGGCCTGTTTCCGAAGGGCCGGGAGGTCGGGGCGGAATTGACCGAAGCTGCGCGGCGGTGGAGATTCGTTTACGATCTGCTGCCGAGCCAGACCGACTCGGCGGCGCGGATCGTCCGCGTCACCGCCCTCGACCGCGTGGAGCCATGACGAGCGACACTCCTTCTCCCGCCGCCGAGACCAAGCGTCCGCTGCGGATCCTGGCCCTCGCCAACCAGAAGGGCGGCGTCGGCAAGACGACGACGGCGATCAATCTCGGCACCGCGCTGGCCGCCATCGGCGAGACCGTGCTGGTGTTCGACCTCGACCCGCAGGGCAACGCCTCGACCGGGCTGGGCATCGACCGGCGCCAGCGGCGCGTCTCGACCTACCACGTGCTCGCCGGCGACGCGGCCCTGTCCCAGGCCGTGATCCCGACCGCGGTGCCGCGCCTCTCGGTGGCGCCCTCGACCATGGACCTGCTCGGGCTCGAACTGGAGATGGCGAGCTCCGCCGACCGCTCGCACCGCCTGCGCAACGTCCTCAAGGACATCAACGCGCCGGGCACCAGCACGGAGGCCGTCACCTACGTCCTGATCGATTGCCCGCCCTCCCTGAACCTCCTGACCATCAACGCGCTCGCGGCCGCCGACGCGGTCCTGGTGCCGCTGCAATGCGAGTTCTTCGCGCTCGAGGGCCTCAGCCAGCTCCTGCGCACGGTCGAGCAGGTCCGCGGCGCCCTTAACCCGCGCCTGACCATCCAGGGCATCGTGCTGACCATGTTCGACCCGCGCAACAATCTCTCGGCGCAGGTAGTCGCGGATGTGCGCGGCTTCATGGGCGAGAAGGTCTACGAGACCATGATCCCCCGCAACGTGCGCGTGTCCGAGGCGCCGTCGCACGGGAAGCCGGTCCTGCTCTACGACCTGAAATGCGCGGGCTCGCAGGCCTATCTGCGCCTCGCCTCCGAGGTCATCCAGCGGGAAGGCCGCATGCCCGTGGCGGCATGAGGCGGCCCGCCTTCAGCGTATCGAACAGCGTAACGGAGTTCAGCGAGTGGCAGCGATGGCGGACGACTCGGCACGCCCCCGCCTGGGGCGCGGCCTCGCGGCCCTGATCGGGGATTTCGGGCAGGACGGCGCGGACGGCGCCCGCCCGGAGAGCCAGCGCAAGGTCGCGGTGGAGTTCCTGCGGCCGAACCCGCGCAATCCTCGCCGCCGCTTCCAGGAATCGGATCTTGAGGAGCTCTCGGCCTCGATCCGGACCCGCGGCGTCATTCAGCCGATCGTGGTGCGGGCGCTGGCGAACGTGCCCGGCACCTACGAGATCGTGGCGGGCGAGCGGCGCTGGCGCGCGGCCCAGCGCGCCGGCCTCACCGACGTGCCGGTCGTCGTCGTCGAGATCGACGACAAGACCTCGCTCGAATACGCGATCCTCGAGAACGTCCAGCGCACCGACCTCAACGCCATCGAGGAGGCCGCGGGCTACGAGCGGCTGATGAGCGAGTTTGCCTACAGCCAGCGGGAACTCGCCGACATCCTCGGCAAGAGCCGCAGCCACCTCGCCAACACCCTGCGCCTGCTGCAACTGGCACCGACCATCCAGGACCGGGTGACGGCGGGCGAGATCACGGCGGGCCACGCCCGCGCGCTCCTCGGCGTGCGCGATCCCGAGGGCGTGGCACGGCGCATCGTGGCGGAGGGTCTCTCCGTGCGCGAGGTCGAGGCGCTCGCCTCCGCCGAGGTGCCGGAGAGCGACGAGCCCCGTCCAGGCCGGCCCCGCCGCGGCCCCGAGAAGGACGCCGCCCTTCGCTCCCTGGAGCAGAGCCTGACCCGTGCCCTCGGCCTCGGCGTCGTGGTCAAGGCGAAGGCGGACGGGGTCGGCGAGATTCGCATCCGCTACGGCAGCCCGGACGAGCTCGAGGCGCTGCGGCGCCGGCTCGACGGGGCAGTCGGCTGAATTCTACGGCTCGCGCCTCAGGCCCGGCACCAGGGCGGAGAGACGATCCTTCATGGTCAGGCGGGCAGGGCGCCGCATGGCGGGCGGTGGGCCGCCGCCCGGCCCTGGCTCCGGGCGCTCAAGGCGCCCGCCCCGGCTCTCGCGCCGCTCCCCGCCCCGCGCGTCCCGGCTGCGGTCGACGCCGAGGGTGAGGCTCGCCACGTAGCGCTCCGCCTCCTCCTTCACGGCGCAGAAGGCGCGGCGCTGCGGATCCTCCTCGTTGGCGATCCCGTCATTGGCGTTGACGATGAAGCGCTCGGCCCGGCGGCCCTGATAGGCGGGCACCTGCGTGTAGAGGAACTCGTTGAGCGCGTCGGGAAAGTAGATCTGCCCCGTCAGCATCGTGCGGGCGTCGAGGAAGACCTTGACGTGGATGTGCGTGGCCCGGCCCGCATACCAGCCGGGATAGATCGTCTCGAAGCCGACCCACCCGGCCGCATCCGTACTCTGGCTGCCGCGCAGAAACGTTCGCCCGGACGTGTCGAGGCTGCGCGAATCCCCCTGCCCCGGATAGCCTGAATAGAGCCCCTGCGCGTCGCAATGCCAGATGTCGACACGGGCGCCCGGCACGGGCCGGCAGGAGCCCGCCTCCACGATGCGCAGGCGCATCCGCAGGGGTACGCCGGGCCGCCCCTCGGTGATGTCGGTACGCACGAGTCGGGGGTCGCGATAGAACGGCCCCTCGATCGATTGGGGGGTCAGGACGCAGATCTCGGCCTCGCCCTCGGCGGGCGTCGCGGCTCGCGCACCCCGCGGCAGGAGGCCGGCGGCGCCCGCGCCGAGCGCAGCGAACAGGCTGCGGCGGGAGGTGAAGTGAGGCATGGCATCCTCCGGAGAGCGGGTCGATCCGCGCCGCTTGCCCGGAACCGATAGCACGCGTCACCAGGAGCGGCGTAGCTCCCGCCCGGCGCTCCGCCCTACCCCCGGCGGCGCGATCCGCCCGCGATGCGCAGGAGCGCGGCCGAGGCGTGGGCATGGGCGAGATCCGGACCCGCCCGGCGGGAGGCGAGCACGGCCTCCTGCAGGATCTGCACGGCCTGGCGGAGGGCGGCCGGCGACCAGCGCGCGAGCTGCGCCTCGACATCCGCCCGCCTGCGGAAATGCAGGCCGCGCCAGCCCGCCGCCATCAGGCTCGGGCTCTTGCCCTCTCCGGCGAGGCGCGTGGCAAGGAGCGTGAGCGCGTGGCGCAGGGCCGCGCCGAGGATCACCGAGCCGTCGAGCCCCTCGTGGCGGAAGCGGCGGAAGTCCCGCTCGACCTCGCCGCCGCGCCCGGTGAAGGCAGCATCGATCAGGGTGTTGAGCACGCTGCCCGCGACGTCGCTCACGATAGCCTCGACGTCGTCGCTGGTGACCGCCTCCTGGCCGGATGCGTAGAGCGCCAGCTTCTCGATCTCGGACAGGCTGGCGCGCCGATCCCCGCCGAGGCTCGCCACGAGGAGGTCGCGCGCGTCCGAGGCGATCTTGAGGCCCCTGTCCTGAAGGGTCTGGCGGACGAGCTCGGCGAGCGCCCGCTCGTCGTCCGGGTAGCAGGGCAGGGCGAGCGCCCGGGCCGAGCGCTCGCAGAGCGTGCGAAGCGGCGCGGATTTTCCGAGATCTCCCCCTTCGACGACGATCCGGGTTCCGGTGATCTCGCTCTTGAGGACGGCCTCGACGGCAGGGGCGTAGTTGCGGCTGCCGGCCTTCACCCAGATCGTGCGCCGGTCCCCGAAGAGGCCGACCGTGCCGGCCTCGTCGATCAGGCGGCCGGGATCGGAGGCGAGAACGTCGCCGTCGATCTTCACGAGGGCGAACGGGTCGTCGGGATCGGCGACCGCGGCCTCGGCCAGGCGCTTCGCGCGCTCGCCGACGAGGCCGGTATCGGGACCGTAGACGAGGATGACCGGGATCTTCGGATCGGGCCCGCGCCGGATCAGGCCCTCGACATCGACCGCCTTGACCGCCGTCAAGGCTTGGCCGCCATCACCGAGGCGATGCGGGTCTTGATCTGGTCGGCGAGCACCTTGGCGAGGCGGATCTCGGCGTCGCGTGCGGCCCGCAGGGAGGCGAAGCGCTGGACCGAGCGGTCGTAGGTGGCGGTCGAGGTCGCGACGCCCTCGGTGATGATGCGGGTGCCGTCGAGGGATTCGAGGGCGTATTTGACGTTGGCGATGATGGTGCCGGACTCGGCGCGCCC
This sequence comes from Methylobacterium sp. BE186, assembly GCF_031457035.1. NCBI lineage: Bacteria > Pseudomonadati > Pseudomonadota > Alphaproteobacteria > Hyphomicrobiales > Methylobacteriaceae > Methylobacterium > Methylobacterium sp. BE186. The sequence continues at coordinate 217,364 of NZ_JAVDVV010000001.1, read as the reverse complement.
CGTCTGCGAGGAGACGATCGGCGTCTGCACCGTCTCGCTGCCCTGCATCTTGAGGCGGTAGCGCTTCGCGGCGGGCTGGCCCGATCCGTCGAGATCGAAGATCAACTCGCTGCGGAGATAATGCCCGATGCGCTCCTGGCCCTGCGCCATCGCGATGTCGTCGACCTGGATCGAGGCGAGCAGGGCGCCCATCGGCTCGCCCGAGGCGGTCGGCCCGTAGAGGGGGCGGAAGCAGGCCGAAAGGTTCACGGCAAGCGCGCCCGCGAGGGCGAGCCGCGCCGCTCTGGCGGCGATCCCACGCTTCATCTCGGCCCGAGCCCCACGCATCATCGCCCGCCGCTGCCCCGCTTGAATCCGGTCCCGCCTCTTACGCCGAGGCGGGCCAACGCGTCACCCATTTATGAAGGCGCAAGCTTTACGACTCCTTCAGGGCGACAGCGGGGCGAACCGCCCTCAGACCACGAGATTCACGATCCGGCCCGGGACCACGATGACCTTGCGGGGCGCGCGTCCCTCGAGGGCGCGCTGCACCGGTTCCAGAGCGAGCGTGGCCGCCTCGACGGCGGCCGTGTCGGCATCCCGCGGCACGGTCACGTCCGCCCGCTTCTTGCCGTTGATCTGGACGGGCAGGGTAATCTCGTCCTCGACGAGGAGAGCGCGGTCGAACGCGGGCCAACCGGCCTCCGCCACGAGGCCCGAACGCCCGAGCAGGCTCCAGCAACTCTCGGCGAGGTGCGGCATCATCGGGGCGATGAGCTGCACGAGGATAGCCGCCGCCTCCGCGGCCGCCGCGGCGGAGGCGGAGGCGCGCAGGCCCTCCTCCAGGGCGTTGGCAAGCGTGTAGACATGCGCCACGCAGCGGTTGAAGCGCAGCCGCTCCACATCCTCCTCGACCGCGGCGAGGGCCTTGTGGGCGGCCTTGCGGAGGAGGGCATCCGCGGCACCGTCCTGCCCTTGCGCGACGGCCGCCCCGTTGACGAGGCGCCAGACCCGCTGGACGAAGCGGGCCGCACCCTGCACGCCCTCCTCGGTCCAGATCACGTCCCGCTCGGGCGGCGAGTCGGAGAGCATGAACCAGCGGGCCGTGTCGGCCCCGTAGCTCGCGATGATGTCGTCGGGATCGACCACGTTCTTCTTCGACTTCGACATCTTCTCGATCGGGCCGATCGAGACGGGTGCGTCGGTTTTCACGTGAAACGCGCGGCGCTCCCCGCCCTCGCTGACGAGGCGGATGTCGGCCGGCTGCACCCAGGCACCGGCCTCGTCCTTGTAGGTCTCATGGACGACCATGCCCTGGGTGAAGAGGCCGGCGAAGGGCTCCGACACGCCGGACCACTCCGTCGCCTTCATCGCGCGCATGAAGAAGCGGGCGTAGAGCAGGTGCAGGATCGCATGCTCGATGCCGCCGATATACTGGTCGACGGCGAGCCAGTGATCGACCGCCTCGCGATCGGTCGGCGCGTCCGTGAGCCAGGGCGCCGTGAAGCGCGCGTAGTACCAGGACGAGTCGACGAACGTGTCCATGGTGTCGGTCTCGCGCCGGGCGGGAGCTCCGCATTGCGGGCACGGCACGGTGCGCCACGCGGCATCCCGCTCCAGCGGATTGCCGGGAACGTCGAACGAGACTTCGTCGGGCAGCTTCACCGGCAGGTCCTCGACCGGCACCGGCACGGGTCCGCAGGACTCGCAGTGGATGATCGGGATCGGGCAGCCCCAGTAGCGCTGGCGCGAGACGCCCCAGTCGCGGAGGCGGAACTGCACCTTCCGGCGCGCCACCGGCGCGCCGCCGAGTTCCTCGCCTTCCAGACGATCGGCGACGGCCGCGAAGGCCGCTTCGGTCGTCATCCCGTCGAGGAAGCGCGAATTGATGAGGCGCCCCTCCCCGTCATAGGCGACGTCGGTGATCACGAAGCTTCCCGGATCCTGCCCCTCGGGGCAGACGACGGGCGTGTTGCCGAGGCCGTACTTGTTCGCGAAGTCGAGATCGCGCTGGTCGTGGGCCGGGCAGCCGAACACCGCGCCGGTGCCGTATTCCATCAGCACGAAATTCGCGACGTAGATCGGCAGGAGCCAGTCCGGGTCGAGAGGGTGGCGGACCTTCAGGCCGGTGTCGAAGCCGAGCTTCTCCGCCGTATCGATCGCGGCCTGCGCCGTGCCGGTGCGGCGGCACTCCTCGATGAAGCTCTGCAACTCCGGGTTCCCGGCAGCGAGCGTCGCCGCGAGGGGGTGGTCGCCGGCGATCGCCAGGAACTTCGCGCCGAACAGGGTGTCGGGACGCGTCGTGTAGACCGTGACCGTCTCATCGGCGCCTGCCGGCGGCTCGGCGAGGCGGAAGCGCACCTCCAGACCCTCCGAGCGGCCGATCCAGTTCTTCTGCATCAGCCGGACCTTCTCGGGCCAGCGCTCGAGACGATCGAGGGCCGAGAGGAGGTCGTCCGCGAAATCCGTGATCTTGAAGAACCACTGCGTGAGTTCGCGGCTCTCCACCAACGCACCTGAGCGCCAGCCGCGCCCGTCGATCACCTGCTCGTTGGCGAGCACCGTGTGATCGACCGGGTCCCAGTTCACCTTGGCGGTGCGGCGCGTGACGAGACCGGCCTTCAGGAAGTCCAGGAACATCCGCTGCTGATGCTTGTAATAGTCGGGGTCGCAGGTGGCGATCTCCCGGCTCCAGTCGAGGGACAGGCCCATCGACTGCAATTGCGCCCGCATCGCCGCGATGTTGGCATAGGTCCAGTCCCGCGGGTTGACGCCCCTCTCCATCGCGGCGTTCTCGGCCGGCAGGCCGAACGCGTCCCAGCCCATCGGGTGGAGCACGTTGAAGCCCTTCGCGCGCTTGTAGCGGGCCACCACGTCGCCCATCGCGTAATTGCGCACGTGGCCCATATGGATGCGCCCCGACGGGTAGGGGAACATCTCCAGCACGTAGTATTTCGGGCGCGGATCGTCGTTCTTCGTCTCGAAGAGGCGAGCCTCGTCCCAGGCCTTCCGCCAGCGCGGCTCGGACTCCTTGGCGTTGTAGCGCTCCGGAGCGGTGGACGGGGTCGCGGCGTTCGTCATGCGGGGGCGCCAGGTCTCGATGCGGGAGAGGGCGGAAACGGATGCGGCGCCAGCCCCTTGGCGGGCGTTGCAGGGGGCCGGACTACCACAGGAGGACGGTGCGCGGTCAACCAATCCGTCATCCCTCCCCTGCCCGCCCCCTTGCCCTCGGCGGCCCCGGTGATACCTCCCGGCCTCGATCCCGAATTCGTCGAGACGCGTGAGCCCATGAGCGACCCCATGAGCGACCCCATGAGCGACCCCATGAGCGACCCCATGAGCGACCCCATGAGCGACCCCATGAGCGACCCCATGAGCGACCCGGAAAGCGACGTCCTGCCCGATGCCGCCTCCCCTGCGCGGCGCGCCGAGATCGTGGCCGGGCTCGACGCGGTGCGGGCGGGCATCCGCCGGGCAGCCGAGGATTCGGAGCGCGATCCCGCGGGAATCCACCTGATCGCGGTCTCGAAGACGATCGGGGCGGAGGGCATCCGGCCGGCCCTCGAAGCGGGCCAGCGGCTCTTCGGGGAGAACTACGTGCAGGAAGCGCGGGCCAAGTGGCCCGGGCTCCGCGAAGCCTATCCGGATGCCGAACTGCACCTGATCGGGCCGCTCCAATCGAACAAGGCCCGCGAGGCGGTGGCCCTGTTCGACGTGATCCACTCCCTCGACCGGCTCTCGCTCGCGGCGGCGCTCGCCAAGGAGATCGCGCGCGCGGGCCGCGCCCCGAAGCTCCTCATCCAAGTCAATACCGGCGACGAACCGCAGAAGGGCGGCGTCTCACCGTCCGAGGTCGACGTGCTGCTCGCCGAGTGCCGCGACACGCACGGGCTCGCCATCAACGGGCTGATGTGCATCCCGCCGGCCGAGGATCCGCCCTCTGCGCATTTCGCGCTGCTCGCCCGGATCGCCGCGCGCCACAACCTGCCGATCCTCTCGATGGGGATGAGCGCCGACTACCCGGCCGCGATCCAGATGGGCGCGACCCATGTGCGCGTCGGCACCGCCATCTTCGGGGGACGGCCAAAGCCGTAGATCACCGCCCGTTCGCAGACAGGGAGGGCCGACCCGCGCGGCCGCCCGGTTCTCGAAACCCTGCGCGGCGATCCCGCTCTCAGGCCGCCGCACCCTCCTCCGTCGCGTCGCGACCGACCACGCGCCCGAGCGCGCGGCGAAGCCGGTCGGCCTCGGCCGCCCCGTAATCCGACTCGAAGGCGGATTGCGCCTGCTCCCACAGGGGCCGCGCCGCCTCGAGCCGCGCGAGGCCCGCCTGCGTCAGGCTGAGGGCACGCGTCCGGGCATCCCGCCCGGGTGCGATGCGCACCAGCCCGTCCCGCTCCAGCGGGCGCAGGGCGCGGCCCGTCGCCGTGCGATCCATCACGAGATGCGCGGCGAGTTCGTGCACGGCCAGGGAGCCGAGGCGCGCGAGGGTTGAGAGGAGGGCGAACTGGGTCGCGCGCAGACCGGTCGGCGCGAGGTGCCGGTCATAGAGTTGCGTGACTTGCCGCGCCGCCTGCCGGACCGCGAGGCAGTGGCAGGGCGTGAGCGTCGGCCGGTCGTCCATCTATGCAACCCTTCATTGCATTATCAGTCGGTCACTGCTCGTGACCAATTGGCAGCCCCGTGTAAAGAGTGCATATGCAGCTTTCTCGCCGATTCAGGCGAGTGCACCGAAGCCCGACGCGCGGCCGCACCCTATGAGCCTCTCCCTCTCCTTGAACGCGCTGCCCCGCCGCCTCGCTGCACGCAACATCCATTATGGCTGGGTGGTCGCGGGCGTCACCTTCCTCACGATGCTCGTGACGGCCGGGGCCGTGGGCGCGCCCGGCGTCCTCATCCTGCCGCTCCAGAAGGAATTCGGCTGGAGCACGGCCGAGATCTCGTCGGCGCTGGCGCTCCGGCTCGTCCTGTTCGGCCTGATGGGGCCGTTCGCGGCCTCCCTGATGAACCGGTACGGCCCGCGCCGCATCGTGCTCGCGGCCCTCGGCCTGATCGGCAGCAGCCTGATCGCCTCCCTCGCCATGGAGCGGGTCTGGCAACTCGTCCTCTTGTGGGGCGTCGGCGTCGGGCTCGGCACGGGCCTGACGGCCCTGGTGCTCGGCGCGACGGTCGCGACCCGCTGGTTCTCGCGCCGGCGCGGCCTCGTCGTCGGCCTTCTCACCGCGAGCTCGGCCACCGGGCAGCTCATCGTCCTGCCGCTGCTCGCCGGGCTCACCGAGGCGCAGGGCTGGCGGGCCGCCCTCCTCCTCATCTGCGGCCTCCTCGCGCTGGCGGCGCTCGCCGTCTTCCTGCTGATGCGCGACAGCCCGGAGGAGATCGGCCTCGCGCCCTACGGAGAGACCGTGCAAGCGGGCAGCGCCGCACCGGCCGCCGCGCCGCCAGCGGGCGCCCTCGACGCCCTGCGCGAGGCGGCCCGCACCCGGGTCTTCTGGATCCTGTTCGCCACCTTCTTCATCTGCGGCGCGAGCACGAACGGCCTGATCCAGACCCATTTCGTGCCGCTCTGCGCCGATTTCGGCCTGCGGCCGGTCGAGGCGGCGAGCGTTCTCGCGGCGATGGGCGTGTTCGATTTCGCGGGCACCGTGGCCTCGGGGTGGCTGTCGGACCGCTACGACAACCGCTGGCTGCTCTTCTGGTACTACGGGTTGCGCGGACTCTCGCTCCTGGCCCTGCCCTTCACGGATTTCTCCTTCGCGGGCCTGTCCGTCTTCGCCGTGTTCTACGGGCTCGACTGGATCGCCACGGTGCCGCCGACGGTGAAGCTCACGGCCGCACGGTTCGGTCGGGCGCGGGCGAACCTCGTCTTCGGCTGGGTCTTCGCCGGGCATCAGCTCGGCGCGGCGGCCGCCGCTTACGGAGCCGGCCTGTCCCGCTCCGAGCTGTCGAGCTACCTGCCGGCCTTCTTCGTGGCGGGAGCCCTCTGCCTCGTCGCCGCCTCCCTGATCCTCGTCGTCGGCCGTCCCCGCCCCTCGGTGGCTCTCAGGCCATCTGCTGCGCCGGCTAACTGAACGGCTTCAGCCGATCTGGATCCGCGTGCGGGGCCCGAGCCGGCGGAGGAGGCGCACGAGATCAGCGCGTTTGAGCGCCACGCAGCCCTCGGTCGGCCCGTAGCCGGGGCGGGCGACGTGGAGGAAGATCGCCGAGCCGCGGCCCGGCCGGATCGGCCCGCGGTTCCAGTCGAGATCGACGACGAGATCGTAGAGGCCGTCCGCCCGCCAGAGCTCCTCGGCGCTGACGCCGGGGGCGGGCAGCGGGATCGGCCTGTTGTAGCGGCGGTCGCGCGGGTCGTCGCACCAGCCGTCGCGGCGCCCCGTCGGGCGCAGGGCGAGCGGCGTCGCGGGGCGTGCCCCGAAATGATCGGGCCGGTAGAAGCCGCCGCGCAGGCGCAGGCACGCGACCGGCGAGGCGCCGTCGCCCTCCCGTTTCGCCCGGGTGAGCCCGGAGCGGCCCAGGGCGCAGGGGATGACGGACGAGCCGGCCACGAGGTGCCCGCGGGCGCGGTCCCCGATGACGGGCCGCACCCGGATGCGGGACAGGGTCGTTCGCCTCACCGGCCTTCTCCGAGCCGTCCTGCGAGCCTCATCACCTTGTTCCTTCGCGAAGCCGGCAAAGGGAATGAGACCGGCAAGATCGCCTGACGGCGCGACGGAAAATGCTGTATAATTGTGCGCAAACCAATTCCCACTCGCGAAATCCGCATTATTTTGATGCGTATGCCCGGGTTACGCGGCCGGGCGCCCGAACGCTCACCGCGCCCCTTTGCCCCTTTCTGCCGCCCGAACCCTTTCCGATATCCTCGGTTCCGACGAACGGCCGGCCGGACCCGGCGATACCCGGCTTCGGAGAAGCCTGCGCCCTGTTTGAAGAGTCCCACGGACGATGCCGAACCCCCATCGCCTTCTCATCTGCGACGACGACGCGACCCTTCGCGAAACGCTGACCGAGCAGCTCGATCTCTACGACGAGTTCATCGTGGTGAGCGAGGCCGACGCGACCGGCGCGGTCAACCGCGTCGCGGACGACCGGATCGACCTCGCCGTCATGGATGTGGGCCTGCCCGACATGGACGGCCGCGAGGCGGTGCGGATCATGCGCCGCAACGGCTATCGCGGCCCCGTCATCATGCTCACCGCCCAGGATTCCGAGGAGGATACGGTCGAGGGGCTGGAGGCGGGCGCCAACGATTACGTGACGAAGCCATTCAAGTTCGCGGTGCTGCTCGCCCGCATCCGGGCGCATCTGCGCCAGCACGAGGCGAGCGAGGACGCGATCTTCCAGATCGGCCCCTACACGTTCCGGCCGGGCGCGAAGCTCCTCGTCGGCGAGCGCGGCTCCAAGCTGAAGCTCACCGAGAAGGAGACCGCGATCCTGCGCTTCCTCTACCGGGCGGGGCGCGAGGTGGTGGGGCGCGACACGCTGCTGGCCGAGGTCTGGGGCTACAACGCCCACGTCACCACCCACACCCTCGAGACGCACATCTACCGCCTGCGCCAGAAGATCGAGCCGAACCCGGCGACCGCGGCGATCCTGGTGACCGAGGGCGGCGGCTACAAGCTGCTGCCCTGACGCGCAGGGGTGCGCGCCCCAACCTTGCCTGACGCGCACGTGGTGCGCGCCGCACCCTTGCCTGACGCGAACGTGGTGCGCGCCACAACCTTCGGCTAAACAACCCCGCGGCGGGATCGTGCCGGGGGCTTGAGGCGGGGCTTGAGGGTTGGCGCTCGACGACGACATCGCGATCCTCGGCGCGGCGCCCCTGTTCGGCCTGATGGGGCGGGACGCTCTTCGCCTCCTCACCTTCGCGGCGGAGCGGCGCAGCCTCGCCGCGGGCGATCTCCTGTTCGCGCGGGGCGAGCCCGCCGACGGGGGCTTCGTGGTGATGTCCGGCGTGATCGAGCTGGCGCCGCGCGTGCCCGGCGCCGAGCCGGTCGCGGCCGGCCGCTCGGCCCTGATCGGCCAGCTCGCCCTGTTCCTGCGCGGCGAGCGCCCCAGCGAGGCCCGTGCCGCCGCGCCGGCCGAGGTCATGCGCATCACCCCCACCCTGATGCGCCGCGTGCTGGAGGAGTTCCCCGACGCCGCCGCCGCGATCGAGGGCACGCTGGCCGAGGAGCTCGGCGGGCTGATGCAGGGCCTGGAGCAGGTTCGGGCCCGGCTCGACGCGCTCTGAGCCCGGCTCCGCCGAGGTGACAGGCCGAACGGGCTTTTGTAAGCACGGGCCACATTCCTCCGCTGAGCCTCCCCGAGAACGCCCCATGTCCCACGCCGACCTCGCGACGACCATCGAAACCGCCTGGGAGGAGCGCACCGGCATCGACACGGGCACGCGCGGACCCGTGCGCGAGGCCGTGGACGAGGCGCTGGCGCTGCTCGATTCCGGCCAAGCGCGCGTCGCCGAGAAGGTCGGGGGCGAGTGGCAGGTCAACCAGTGGCTCAAGAAGGCCGTCCTGCTCTCCTTCCGCCTCAACGACATGGCGCCGATCCAGGGCGGCCCCGGCGGGGCGCCCTGGTGGGACAAGGTGCCCTCGAAATTCGAGGGCTGGGACGAGGCCGCCTTCCGGAAGGCCGGCTTCCGGGCGGTGCCGGGCTGCTTCGTGCGCCGCGGCTCCTTCATCGCGCCGGGCGCGGTCCTGATGCCCTCCTTCATCAATCTCGGCGCCCATGTCGGGCGCGGCACCATGGTCGATACCTGGGTGACGATCGGCTCCTGCGCGCAGGTCGGCGAGAATTGCCACATCTCCGGCGGCGCCGGCATCGCGGGCGTGCTGGAGCCGCTCCAGGCCAATCCCGTCATCATCGAGGACAATTGCTTCGTCGGCGCCCGCGCCGAGGTGGCCGAGGGCGTGATCATCGGGGAGGGCAGCGTGCTCTCGATGGGCGTCTATATCGGCGCCTCGACCAAGATCATCGACCGCACCACGGGCGAGGTCTTCTACGGCCGCGTGCCGCCCTACTCCGTGGTCGTCTCCGGCACGACGCCCGGCAAGCCCCTGCCCGACGGCAGCCCCGGTCCGAGCCTCTACTGCGTCGTCATCGTCAAGCGCGTCGACGCGGGCACACGGGCCAAGACCGGCATCAACGAGCTGCTGCGCACCTGAGCGGTCCCGCGCGGCGGCGCGACGTGTCGCGCGGATGAGATCCACGAAACACGCTACATCGTTCCGGGCCGGGTGAGCCGACGCGATTCGGCGGAGCCTGCCCGGAGGAAGCCCGAGCGAGGGACGCGCGAGAGATGGTCGAGCCGGCGCACGCCACCCGTACCCTGTCCCTCGACGTCGCGGGGCGGAGGGTCCCGACGCCCTGCGACGTGGTCGGCCACGGGCCGGAGGCGCTGCTCCTGCCGGCCCTCTCCTCCATCTCGGCCCGCGCCGAGATGCGGGCGCTCGCCAAGGATCTCGGACACGATTTCCGCTGCCTGATCCCGGATTGGCCGGGTTTCGGCGACCAGCCGCGGGCGCGGCTGCCGCTGGCGCCGCAGACCCTTCACGCCTTCCTCGACGCGCTGCTCGCGAGCCTGCCCGGCCCCTACGCCCTCGGCATCGCCGCGGGCCATGCCGCCCCCTACCTCGTCGCGGCCGCCGGCCGCCATCCGGGCCGGTTTCAACGCCTGATCCTCGTGGCGCCGACGTGGCGCGGCCCCCTGCCGACCGTGATGGGGCCGGAGCGGCGCGGCCTGTTCCGGGGCCTGCGCCGCCTCGTCGAGACGCCCTTCCTCGGCGACGTGCTCTACCGCATCAACATCAGCCCGCCCGTGATCGGCCGGATGCTGCGCGCCCACGTCTACGCGGACCCCGCCCACGTCACGCCCGGAATCATCGCGGACAAGCACGCCATCACCCGCCAGCCGGGCGGGCGCTTCGGAACGGCCGCCTTCGTGACCGGCGCCCTCGACCCCGTCGAGACCCGAGAGGGGTTCCTGGCTTTGTTTGACGGCAAACTACCGCCGATCCAGGTGCTGCGGCCCGAGCGCGCTCCCCGGCGCTCCGGAGCGGAGATGGATGCCCTGATCGCCACCGGCCGCGTCGCGAGGACGACGGTGCCCGGGGCCTTGAGCCCGCACGAGGAATATGCCGGCGAGGTCGCCGCCGCGATCCGCGCCGCCTGAGCGCGTCACGCGCCCGTCACCGAGCCACCCTACCCCGCGCTCCGAGCCGTTCCCGCCCCCAAGGTCCCCCGATGCCCCGTCTCCTGCCGGCCCTCGCCGCCCTCGCCCTGCTGGCCCCCGCGACGGCCCTTCCGGACCCCGTTGCCGCACAGGAGAAGGCGGCCCCGTCCGTCGGCGCCGACACGCTGAAGCCCCGGGAGCCCGCCCACCAGCCCTACCTGACGGACGCGCTGGTGCCCGACACGGTCGCGATCCTGCCGCCGCCGCCCGCGAGCCACTCGGCCGCCGAGGCGGCCGACCGCGCCGCCTTCAACGCCACTCGCGCGCTGAAGGGCACGACCCGCTGGGAACTCGCCGCCGCCGACGTGGCGGAGGGCGCCGCCGCGATCCTCGACAATTTCGCCTGCGTGCTCGGCACGAAGCTCGACCAAGCCCGCGTCCCCGCCCTGATGACCCTCCTGGAGCGCGCCCGCCTCGACATCGCGCGGGGCACCCGCGGCCCCAAGGTGCATTACCGCCGCCTGCGCCCCTTCGTCGGCAACGAGGCGCCGATCTGCGTGCAGCGGACGCAGCAGCTCACGGACAGCTACAGCTACCCGTCCGGCCACGCCTCGCAGGGCTGGGCCTACGCCCTGATCATGGCCTCCCTCGTCCCCGAGAAGGCGAGCGCGATCCTCGTGCGCGGACGGGCCTATGGCGAGAGCCGCGTCGTCTGCGGCGTGCACTGGATGAGCGACGTGGAGGCCGGCCGCACGAACGGGGCTGCGATCGTCGCGGCGCTTCAGGCCAACGCGACCTTCCGCGCCGATCTCGAGCGGGCGAGGGCCGACCTCGGCAAGGCGCTGGCCGGCAGCGGCCCGGCGCCGGACCAAGCCTATTGCGCGCGCGAGGAGGCGGCCTCGCGGATGCCGGAGCTGTGAGGACCGCGCGGTCTTCGGCAAGCCGGCATCCGGGAAGAACCGGCAGATCGGCCTGCTGGATCGGACCGTGATTGTCTCGGATGATATCAGTACAGCGCTGTAGTTTGTAAGTTTTCTAAGTCCAATTTCAGATCAGTCTTTTTGTCTTGATTGCTTAAGCTTGACGAGGCAAGTCTCGTGAGCCGCGCGTGAGGCGCGCGACATCCGAGGTTCTGTCGATGCGTGCTCGTCCCCTCTCCCTTCGTCTTGCCGCGACCGTCGCGCTCGCCCCACCCGCCGGAGCCGGCTCCGCATCGGCACAGGAACGCAGCGTGCAGCTCGACCAGATCGCGGTGGAGGGCAGCGGCGTGCCGCAGCCGGGACCCGGAATCGGCAATGGGGCGGCCACGAGCGGCGGTGGCGGCGGCCCGAGCGGGGTCGTCGGCTACACGGCGAAGGCGAGCCCGACGGCGACCAAGACCAACACGCCGCTGATCGAGACCCCGCAATCCGTGACCGTGGTCACCCGCGAGCAACTCAACGACCGCAACGTGCAGGACCTCAACCAGGCGCTGGCCTACGCGCCGGGCACGTCGACGGACGTGTTCGGCTTCGATCCCCGCTTCGACGCCTTCTACATCCGCGGCTTCTCGGCAACCTACGACGGCGTCTTCCGCGACGGCCTGCGCCAATCCGCGGTCGGGCTCGCGGTGCCGCGCATCGAGCCCTACGGCACGGAGGCCGTCACCATCCTGCGCGGGCCGGCCTCGGGCCTCTACGGCCTCGGCTCTCCCGGCGGCATCGTCGACGTGACGACGAAGCGTCCCGTCTTCGCCCGCTTCGGCGAACTCTGGTTCCAGGGCGGCAATTACGACCGCTTCCAGGGCAATTTCGACTTCGGCGGCCCGGTCGAGGGTTCGGACGGCACGATGGCCTACCGCCTCACTGGGATCGTTCGCCAGTCCGACACCTTCCTGCCCGGCGCGACCGACGACCGCTTCAACATCGCGCCGGCCTTCACCTGGAAGCCGTCCGCCGACACCACCTTCACCCTGCTGACCGAGTTCCAGAACTCGAAGCTGCCGGGCACCTCGGCCTTCTACAACTTCCCCGGATTCCGGGTGTCGCGCTACTACCAGGGCGACGGGGCCTTCAACGCCTTCACGCAGCAGCAATACCGGATCGGCTACGCCTTCGAGCACAAGGTCAGCCCCGACCTGATCGTCCGGCAGAATTTCCGCTATTACGGCGTCAACGGCGATTTCCCCTACGTCCAGATCGATTCCGTGACGGGCCTGACCGCGCAGCGCTCGACGGGCCTGTTCATCGAGAACCTGCACTCGGTCGCCCTCGACAACCAGATCGAGGGCCATGTCCAGACCGGGCCGATCGCCCACACCCTGCTCGGCGGGCTCGACTACCTGCACTTCGACTGGGACCGCGTGGGCGGCTTCGGCACCGCGCCCGACCTCGACCTCGCGACCCTGAATTACGGGCGGCAATTCATCCCGCGGCCGGTCCTGACGCTCGCGGCGCGCCAGTCGCAGGATCAGGTCGGCCTCTATCTGCAGGAGCAGGCGAAGTGGGACCGCTTCGTCCTGACGCTGACGGGCCGGCACGACTGGGTCTCGCAGACGACGGCGAGCGGCGTGCCCGGGGCGCTCGGCCCCTCCACCACCCAGAACGACACCGCCTTCACCGGCCGCGTCGGCCTGAACTACACGCTGGCACCGGGCCTCGTGCCGTATGCGAGCTACGCCACCACCTTCACGCCGCAGGTCGGCGCGGATGCGAGCGGCCGGGCGTTCAGGCCCGCCACCGGCGACCAGATCGAGGCGGGCGTGAAATACGCCGTCCCCGGCACCAACATCACCGCCGCCTTCGCGGGCTTCGACATCGTCCAGACCAGCATCCTGCGCCAGGACCCGGCCAATCTCGCCTTCACGGTGGCGACGGGCGAGGTCCGCTCCCGCGGCTTCGAGGGCGAGCTGATCGCCAACCTCGCGCCGGGCACGAACCTCACCCTCGCCTACACGCACCTCAACTTCCAGTTCGTGAGCCAGACCTCGCTGGTGACCGGCCAGCCAATCGACGGCAACACCCTGTCGGGCATCCCGGGCGACACCATCAAGGTGTTCGGCACCTACCTGTTCCCGCCCTCCTCGCCCCTGCACGGCCTGCAGATCGGCGGCGGCATCCGCTACGCGAGTTCGAGCTTCGCCGACGACGAGAACACGGTGCGCAACCCCACCGTCACGCTGTTCGATGCGCTGATCGCCTACGATTTCGCGGCGCTCGATCCGAAATACGCGGGCTTCCGGGCACAGGTGAACGCCTTCAACATCTTCGACCGCGACTATACCAACTGTCAGGCGGGCTTCTGCTACCGCGGCGCTCCCGCCACGGTGATCGGCAGCCTGATCTACCGCTGGTGAGACGCCGACCCCGCGCGGCGCGCGCCGCGCGGGGCGGAAGGGGTCACGCCTTCGCCTGCCGCTGCACCGGCACGGCCTGCCCGGCCGGTTCGGACGCGCTGCCCGCCTTCCTCCGCTTGCGGCGGCGGGCCAGCATGTTGAGGCCCTCCACCGCCGCCGAGAAGGCCATGGCGGTGTAGATGTAGCCCTTGGGCACGTGCGCGCCGAAACCCTCCGCGATCAGCGTCATGCCGATCATGATGAGGAAGCCGAGCGCCAGCATCACCACGGTGGGGTTGGCCGCAATGAAGCGCGAGAGCGGATCGGCGGCCACCAGCATCACGATCACGGCGACGACGACCGCGATCATCATGACCGGCACGTGCTCGGTCATGCCGACCGCCGTGATGATGCTGTCGATCGAGAAGACGAGATCGAGCATCAGGATCTGGCCGATCGCCGCGGCGAAGCTCAGGGACGCGCCGCCCGTCCCCTCCTCCGGGTGCGGATCGACGCTCTCGTGGATCTCCTTGGTGGCCTTCCAGAGCAGGAACAGGCCGCCGCCGATGAGGATCATGTCCCGCCAGGAGAAGCCCTTGCCGAACACCTCGAAGACGGGCTGCGTCAGGTGGACGATGTAGGCGACGGTGCCGAGGAGCCCGAGCCGCAGGACGAGGGCGAGGCCGATGCCGATGCGGCGGGCCTTCTGCTGCTGCTCGGCCGGCAGCTTGTTCGTCAGGATCGAGATGAAGATCAGGTTGTCGACGCCGAGGACGACCTCCATCACGATCAGGGTGGCGAGCGCCGCCCAGACGGTGGGGTCGGCGGCGAGTTGAAGATAGCTGTCCACGGCGCGAGGGATCCAAAATCTAGAGGGGAAGGAGGCGGCTCGCCGCGCCCGCGGCGGCATCCGGCCGCTCGGAGGGGGGCGGCGCGAAGATGCGCAGGGCGCCCGGCAGCACCTTGAAATGCGCCGGCGTGTGGGTGGTCAGCTCGCCGTCCGTGTTCACGGGGCGGGGCTTTCGCGTCCTGAGCACGATCTCGGTGGTCTTGAAGGCGCGCACGTCGTTGGACTGCCCCTGCGTGCCCCTGCGGAGCGCCGGCAGCAGGGTGATGAGCCGCCACCAATGGGCGATCTCCAGGCTGTAGAAGTCGAGCAGGCCGTCATCGACCGCCGCCCCCTCCTCCACCGTCATGCCGCCGCCGTAATGGCGCCCGTTGCCGACCGAGACCTGGATCGTCGTCACCTTCTCGACGGTGCCGTCATGCTCGATCGTCACGGTGAAGGGGCGCACCCGGCGCAAGACCCGGATCGCGGCGATGCCGTAGCCGAGCGTGCCCCACGCCTTCTTCGACTCGGCCGTCAGGTCGCCCGCGAGCTCCGCCGAGAAGCCGATGCTCGCGACGTTGAAATAGTAGTGGCCGTTGACCCAGCCGAGATCGACCGGGCGCGGCTCGGCCGTGGTGATGAGGCGCGCCGCCGCGGCCGGATCGAGGGGCAGCCCCAGCGAGCGGGCGAGGTCGTTGGCGGTGCCGAGCGGCAGGATGCCGAGGGGCAGGCCCGCATCCACGAGCCCCGAGGCGCCCGCGTTCATGGTGCCGTCGCCGCCGCCGAGGATGACGAGGTCGCAGGTCCCGGCATGCGCCCGGATCGTGTCGCTGCAATCGGGGTTCTCCGGCGGCTCGAACGGCTCGATGCCGCCGCGGCGCAGGATCGCGCGGATCTCGTCGAGGGCGGCGCCGCCGTTGCGGGCCTTCGGATTGGCGAGGAGGAGCGCCCGGCGCGGCGGGGCGGCCGCGCTCATCGGCGGGGCTCCAGGGGCAGGAGACGTCTCGAACGGTCAGCCAAGGAGCGCTCTCCGGTGCATTCGCGCCGCGTCAACGCAAAGGCAGGGAAGAGGTCCGACATCACGGTCGACGCCTCGACCGCCAGAGGGGCCCGGACCCGGGTTGTCACGAACTTGGTTGCCCGCGCCCCGAACTCAAGGGTGCGCCGCCGCGGAAATGCAGGGATCGGCATCACGATACGGGGCGGAGCACGTGGATTTCCCCGGCGATACGCGGCGGGCCGCGTGGATTCTCGGGATTACGGGCAGAGCGTCGCGGGAGCCTTGCTCCGGTGGGCGGGCGCGTGGCATGCCATCGGGCGTCAGGCTCGCGCCTCGTGGAACCCTCCGCACCTCCGGCGGCGTTTCTCCCGGCTCGGGAAGCGGCCCGGCCGGTCAGAACCTTCCGGCACCCCGTCTCCGTCGCCTCGCGACCCGGTGATCTGCATGCGCTCTCTTCTCCCTACCGTCTCCGCCGCCGCGCTGCTCGGCACCCTGCTCTGCGCGGGCGAAGCCGGGGCGCAGCCGGGCTGGGTCGACCCGCCGAGCAAGGCCGCGAAGCCGGCGCCCGAGAGCGCGGCACCCAGATCCGCGACGCCCCCTGCCTCCGCGCCGCAGGCCGCGAGCCCGGAGGTCGAGCCCGAGGCCGCCGAGGCGGCGCCCCGCCGCCGCGCCGAGCGTCGCCGGTCGGCCCGGACCGAGCGCGCGGAGCGCCGCCGCCCGCAAACCCACCACGCCCACATCCGCCACGCGCCTCCGCGGCGGCTGGCCGAGACGCCGGCGCCCGCCCCGACCGGCGCACCGGCCCCCGCGACGGATGCGCGGTTCGGCGATTGGGCCGAGTCGGCCCGCCGGCTCGCCGACGACTACATCGACAGCGTCTCGGGCACGGGCGCGGGTCTTGCCGCGACGGCGCCGCGCTTCTACGCCGAGCAGGTGCGCTTCCACGGCCGCCTGATGTCGCTGCCGGCCCTCGTGGCGGAGAAGCGCCGCTTCGCGCGCCGCTGGCCCGACCGGCGCTACGAGTTGCAGCCCGGCACGACGCGCACGGCCTGCAACGCTTCCGCCGCCACCTGCGTCGTGAGCGCGGTCTTCAGTTTCCAGGCGCGGAACCCGGGGACGGGGGCGCTGTCGCAGGGCGTGTCCGACCTGACGCTCGAAGTCAGCTTCGCGGGCGGGCGGCCGGTCATCGTCTCCGAGTCGAGCCGCGTCCTGCGCCGCGGCGCCACACTCAGCGCGGGACCCGCCGCGACGGGCCGCGGATGAGGCGGCCGGTACCCATGAGCGAGGATCCGCGTTGACGGTGTCGGAGGCCGCAGAGGTTTTGAACGAGCGCCCGGTGCCAGAATCCGCGTCGAGCCTGCCCACCGCCGACGAGCGGGAGCGGTTGCGCGGGCGCATCCGGGCCGCGATCGAGGCCGCGCGCCCGCAGCCGGTGGCCCTGCGCACCCTGGAGCTTCTGGCCCAGGCCGCCGTGGAGCCGGACCCCTCGGCGGCGGGCTACCGGGTCGTCGACCCGAGGACCGGCGCGACGCGGCTGCGCGAGCCCGCGGAGGAGGGCAGGGCCGGCTCCGCCGCCGACGCACCCTTGAGCCTCGACGATCTCGTGGCAGACCTGAAGCGGCGCCACCCCGCGCTGTTCCTGCCGGAGCCCGTGCCCGACCTCTCCGCCGCCCGGAATGCGGGGGAGGGGGCCGCCGAGCCGGGCGTTCCCGCCGATCCCGAGGGCTCCGACGTCCGGGCGGCGACGGCCCGCTTCGTCGAGACGCAATCCGCCCTCGCGAAGTCGCTCGTCGCGAGTTCCTCGGCGCGCGGGCGGGCCCTGGCCACGCGCCTCGGGACCTCGCTCGGCGCCCTTCGCGGGCGCCTCGACAGCCAGCGGCCGGCGCGCACCGAGGCCGAACCGCTCTCGGCCACCGGTGAGGCCGTGCCCGAGACCCTACCGCCGGAGCCGGCCGGCAGCGCGTGGCGCGAGCGCCTGCAGCGCGCCCGCGAGCGGCTCGGCGACGCCCTCGCCTCGGATGACGGCACGGGCCGCCGCCGCTACCTCGCCGCCGGCCTCGCGGCCGTGATCCTCGCGGTCGGCGCGGCCGTCCTCGTGACGAGCCGCCCGGATCGTCCCGGCCCGAACGTCACGGGCGCGCGCACCGAATCCGCGACCGATCCGGGGGGCGGGGCCGCGCCCGCACCCGGGGCTTCCGCCGAGCCCGAGAGCCGGGCGGCCTCGGGCGAGGCGCCCGCAAACACGGCCCCCGCCAACCCGAACGAGATCAGCGGCCCCGCCGAGGTGATCGACACCGCCACCCTGCGCGTCGGCGGCAAGCTGGTGCGCCTGTTCGGCGTCGAGTGGGTGCGCGGCGGCCAGGCCGACGACCTCACCCGCTATCTCGCCGGGCGCGCCGTCACCTGCCTGCCCGTGACGGGCAGCCAGAACGTGCTCTGCCAGGTCGAGGGGAGGGACCTCTCGGAAGTCGTCCTGTTCAACGGCGGCGGCCGGGCCTCGCCCGAGGCGACGCCGGATCTCGTCGCGGCCGAGGATCACGCGCGCAGCGAGCGTCTCGGCGTCTGGAAGCGCTGAGGCGCCATCCCGCCTCCCCCTCGCACCGCCCCTTGCGGAACGGCGCCGCCTCCGCCTCAATGGCCCGCGACAGGAGCGGATGTCCGGGGGGCGGAGCATGGATCTCTCGATCGGCCTGAGCGCCGTGGCGGTGGCGCTCGCCCTGCTCGTCATCGTGACGCTCGCCATCGGCATCAACATCGTGCCGCAGGGCCACGTCTACACGGTGGAGCGGTTCGGGCGCTACGCGCGCAACCTCGAGGCCGGGCTCGGGCTCATCGTGCCGTATGTCGAGCGGATCGGTCGGCGCGTGAACATCATGGAGCAGGTCATCGACGTGCCGAGCCAGGAGGCCTTCACGCGGGACAATGCCGGCGTCACCATCGACGCGGTGGTGTTCTACCAGGTGCTCGACGCGGCCCGCGCCTCCTACGAGGTCTCGAATCTCGAGGTCGCGATGATGACGCTGACCATGACGAACATCCGCACCGTGGTCGGCTCGATGGACCTCGACCAGCTCCTCTCGCACCGGGACGAGATCAACGAGCGGCTGCTGCGGGTGATGGATGCCGCTGCTTCGCCCTGGGGCGTGAAGATGACCCGCATCGAGATCAAGGACATCGTGCCGCCCGCCGATCTCGCGGGCGCCATGGCCCGCCAGATGAAGGCCGAGCGCGAGAAACGCGCCTCGGTCCTGGAGGCGGAAGGCCAGAAGCAGGCCGAGATCCTGCGGGCGCAGGGGCGCAAGGAGGCGACGATCCTGGAGGCCGAGGGGCGGCGCGAAGCAGCCTTCCGCGATGCCGAGGCGCGCGAGCGCGGCGCCGAGGCCGAGGCGAAGGCGACCGCTATGGTGAGCGAGGCGATCGCCCAGGGCGACCTCGCGGCGGCGAATTTCCTCGTCGCCGAGAAGTACGTGGAGGCGGTGCGGGCCATCGCCACCGCGCCGAACCAGCGCGTCGTGGTGGTGCCGATCGAGGCGGCCGCGCTCGCGGGCACCCTCGGCGGCATCGGCGAGATCACGCGGGCCGTGTTCGGAGGGGAGGGGGCGCCGCCGCGCTCCCGCTCCGGGCTGCCGCCGAGCGCCGGCACCGTCCCGAAGACGTGAGCACCCCGATGCTGAGCCAGCTCACGGCCGAGATCGGACCCGCCTGGGCCTGGATCCTCGCCGGCCTCCTCTTGATGGGCACGGAACTCGCGCTGCCGGGCGTGTTCCTGGTCTGGCTCGGGCTCGCCGCGCTGCTGACCGGGCTGCTGGCAGCCCTCGTGACGCTGCCCTGGCAGGCGCAGCTCCTCGTCTTCGCCGGGCTCGCGGTGGTGAGCGTGGCCCTGGCGAGCCGCCTCACCAAGCGGCCGATCTCCGGCCTCAACCGGGCGGATCGCGGCCTGATCGGGCGCGAGGGTATGCTGACGACGGATATCGTCGGCGGCACGGGCACGATCTGTTTCGACGACACCCTCTGGCGCATCACCGGCCCCGATCTTCCGGCCGGCAGCCGGGTCCGGGTCACGGGGATGACCGGGACGATGCTGACGGTGGCGGCGGTGTGAGGGCTGCCGGCCGCGCCGTGTCCCCCGCTCCCGCGCGGGAGAGGCCGTGTCCCCCGCGCCCGCGCGGGAGAGGTGGCGCGTCGCGGATCCTGCGCGTGCCTTACCCGAACGCCCCGACCTCGTGCTGGATCATGCCCGAGATCTCGCGCACCTGCGCGAACATGCGGCCGATCGGCTCGAACAGGCCGGTATGTTCGGCCTCGTAGGTGCCGACGTCGCGGGGGCCTGCCGGCTCGCCGAAATTCAGCCCGAGCGTCGGATCCGGGGTGATCGGGAAGATCTCGGCGAGCAGCGTGAGGCAGCCGTCGATGTCGAGGCGCAGGAAGCGCTCGAGCAGCTGCTCTCGGGTCACGCCGGCCTGGGGGCGGAAGCCCGGGATGTGGACCGCCAGGAACCAGATCCGGTGGATCAGGGCGAGGCGGATCGCGTGGAGCAGGGTGAGGCGCACCGACATCTTGCCGAGATCGGGGGCGGCCTGCTGCAGGCTCAGCCAGTCCGTGGTGAGGCGCCCGAACAGGCGCCGCAGGTTCGGGGCGAGATTGAGCCGGTCGAGGGCGCCCGCGATGATCACGAGCTCTTCGCGCCGCGTGTCGCGCTGCGTGCGCCGCGCCCGCTCCAGCCAGACCGCCGGATCGAGGGTGTCGATATAGGCGCGCAGCACGTCGAGGTCGCCGACGCTCGCCGCGTGCTGGACGAGGCGGAAGGCTCGGGAGAAGCGCACGGAATCCCGCCGCATGTCCCGGAACAGGTCCGGCGCCCGGCCCGCCGCGCGGCCCATCCCGTGCAGCGAGTTCGCGAGATAGCCGAGCTGGTGCAGGATCGCGTTGTTCGGGATCGCCCGCATCTGGCGCGGATGCGTGATCATGGCGGGGCCGCCCGAATCCGACTGCCGGACGACGGGGCGCGAGCCCGTCCGGTCGATCAGGCTCGGGCCGAAGGTGCCGAGCAGCGCCGCGTAGCCCGGGTCGTCGACGAGCGCCTCCATGTCCTGGCGCACCACCGTGAAGAACTCCGTGGCGAAGTCGGCCTCGGCGTAGACGGGATCGTCCGCCTCGTCGGCCCCGCTCCGCGGGTCGGAGAGCACGTAATCGGCGAATGTGTCGTCGTCCGCGACGTCGAGGGCGAAGACGTGCTCGGCGATCCGGGCGACGCTGGCCCGGGCGAGGGGAGCGGTCCCGAACATCAGGTAGCCGTCCGAGCCCTGGAAGCTCGATTCGAGGCGCACCCCGATGCCGGCCGCGCGGTTGCGGCGGCGCGCATCCTCCGGCGCGAGATAGGCGAGGCGGTCGCGCAGGGAGGAGGGGTGGGCGCCCCGGCCGATCGACTCGCCGTGCGTGTCGAAGATGACGAGTTCGACCCCCCCAAGATCGTTCTGCACGAGAAGCTCGGTGAGGCGCAGGCGCAGCCGCTCGATCCAGAAGGTCGCGGCGAGCTGGCCGACGTAGCGGCCGGAATCCGAGTAGCCGAACTGCACGGCGAGGCGGCCGATCCGCTTCAGGTACTGGCGCCAATGCGGGTTGCGCAGCGCGTCGTCGAGGACGCGGATGCCCTGCTCCAGCGCCGAGGCCGTCTCGAAGAGGGGCGTGATCTCGACCTTGTCGCTGATCCCGTAATGGCGCGCGAGCCAGAGGGCGGCGAGCAGGGTGTAGCCCGTCTCGGTCTCCGCGATCAGGAAGCGCACGGGATGCGTGCCGTCGACGTGCTTGAGGATCTGCGCGATCGTCATCATCAGGCGTGCCGCCGAGGCGCGCTCGGCCGCGAGGGCCCCGAAATCGACGGCGACGGGCTGCACGTCGTTGAGCAGCGTGTGGATCGTGGCGAGGTGCGAGCGCCGCTGGGCCGCATCCGTCGGCTCGCCGTCGAGGTCGATCACCCGGCGCACCGCGTTGTGGATCTGCGAGGCGTTGAGCCGGAAGTGGGGCAGGGCGTTCGAGAGCCCGTGCGTCGCGATCCCCAAGCGCAGGATCGCGATGCTGCGCCGGTCGGCGTCGTCGTCCGTCGCCGTGATCGCCGCGGCGAGGCCGGCGAGCAGCGCCCCCGCATCGGTCTGGGCCCGCTCGCGCTCGATGATGAGCGCCAGCGCGAAGCGGTGCACGGCCTCGAGCGAGGGCTGCGTGCCGAGGCGCGGCGCCACGGCGAGCTGGCGGCTGACCGCCGAGAGGGCGTTCCCGGTCAGCTCGCGCACCACCCGGGTGGCGGGGATATCGGGCAACTCGCGCGCGACGCGCTCCAATTGCATCCGCTTGGATTCGAGCCGGTAGCGCAGGGTGTCCCACCAGCCGATGTCGGTGCGCCCGTCCGTGTCGCAGCCGACCCAGCTCGCGATGGCGAAGGGGCGCGGCACGAGCTCGGTCCAGCGATCCGGCCAGCGCTCCCGGGCGGCGTCGAGGAGGGCGCCGTTGAAGGCGTCCAGCGCCGCGCGGCCGTGATTGGCCGCGATGCAGGCCTGCTCGAACTCGCCGTCGAGGGTGATGACGGGATCGGGGCGCGTCGAGAGCGCCGCCGCCTCGGCGATGACCGGTTCCCGCGCCGGCGCGCTGCCCTCGCTCGCGGCCGCCGCGATCAGGGCCGCCACCGCTTTGGGCATGCCGAAGGTCGGGTGGGCCGTGAACACGACGGCGAAGGCGGTGCGCCCCACGAGATCGCGCAACGTCTCGAAATCGCCGGGACCCTTCGGGATCGCGGCGACGAGGCGGGCCGGCATCGCCGTGTCCGCGCCGAAGCCCGCATCGCCCTCCAGCCCGACATAGGCGCGCAGGCGCGCCGCCCGCTCCCCGAGCGACTGCTCCCGCAGGCGCACGAACAGGGCGTCGAGATCGCCCGCGCCGATCTCCCCCCGGTCGAACCGGCGCGTGATCGCGAGCGTCACGGCGAGGACGGGATTGCGGAACGGATCCTCCTTCGCCTGCTCGCGGGAGGTCTCGATCAGGCCGAGGAGATGGGCCTCGAGTTCCTCGGGCGTGCGGGTGGTCTCGTCCGTGCGCATGGATCGGCCTTCGGGCATCGGGTCGCTCACGCGGGTCAAAGTCGGCTCGCCCGTCTTCTCGTCGCGCGCGGGGGCCGACGCAAGGACCGTTCCGTCACGGCCAAGCCGCGCTCGGAGCAGGGCTGGCATACCAGAGACGGGGGTCCCACGCGCGGTGATGCAACCGCGCTCGCCTTGGGGTAACGCTGGGCGGCGCAGGAAAGCCTATGGAAACCATCCTGATCCTGGCCGCCGTGGCGGCCCTGGCGATCGCCGGCACGATGGCCGCCGCGATGATGGCGCGCGGCCGGCGTCCGCCGCTCCGCCTGCCGAACGATCCCGACGACGACGACGAGCCGTTCGTCCTCGGCGGGGTGGGCAGGCGCGAGAGCCCGATCGACCGCTCGGCGCCCGTCCTCGATCTGGAGCCGATCGAGCCGGGCCGAGAGGCGGACGCACACCGGCCCCGCCGGGGCCCGGGCGAGGGACGATGACGCGGACACGGGGAGCGGAGCGGGACGTCGTGACAGGATTCATCCGCGCCAAGCTGCGCGCCAAGCTGCGCGCCAAGCTGCGCGCCAAGCTGCGCGCCGAGAGGCGCGCCGGCTCGTCGGCCTGGGCGCTGCTCGCCCTGATCTCCGCCGGCCCGGCGCTCGCACAGACCGCGCTGCCGGCCGCGCAGGCACCCGAGCCCTGCGGGGCGCGGGCGGCCCGCTACGAGGGCCCGAAGAGCTTCGCGCTCTACGTCACGCGCAAGGGGCGGGCGGAGGTGGAGAACCCCCTGCGCCCGCTGACGCCCGAGGTCACGCAGGTGCTGCAGGTGGTGATCGGCAACAAGCTCGCGACGGCCTACGGGCCGGACCTCGCCGCCCTGCGGCGCGGCAGTTCGCCCGGCGTGCTCGAGGCGCAGCTCGGCGGCCCGATCCGCTGGGAGCCCTCCCTGCCCCTCCTGCCGGACCCGATCACGATCGTCTCCGAGGCCGGCGAGACGCTCGCGAGCCTCGGCTTCCGCGGTTGCGCGGACGCGCCCGCCGTGACGGTGCCTCAGGAGGCGAAGGCGAAGAATCCGGGCAAGGGCAAGGGCAAGCCTGTGCCGCGCGCCGCGGCCAAGGCCGAGGAGGCGGCCGGCGCGGACGGGGCCAAGACCGAGGAGGCCGCCCCGCCCAAGGCACGACCCCGCGAGAAGGCCGTGGCCAAGCCCGCGCGGACGCCCCCGCAGGCGCCTCCGGGCTTCGGCCTGCCGCAGGGAGCGATCGCCGAGTAGGGGCCGGCGATCGCCGAGTAGGGGCGCAGATCGCGGTCGTCCCGCGGCCTGCCGGCGCTCACTGGGTCAGGCGGAGCGCGCCGATCGAGGTCGCGATCTGCCGGAAGGCGCTGACCAGGGCCGTCGAGTCGTTGGCGACGAAGGCGTGGGTGTTGGTCGGCTTGCTGGCGCAGCCGGCGAGCAGGTCGATGCCCTTCTGGTCGATCTTGTCGCTGTCGATGCTGAACCCGATCGTGAAGGTCTCGATCGGCGCGGGCAGCTTGGCGATGTTGTCGCAGGTCGTCTTGGTCAGCGTGTCCATCGCCGCGCGGGCGCTGTCGCTGTCGGTCGGATTGGCGATCGTGGCGGGGAAGCGCGAGGTGGCGGTGCCGTCGGAGGCCTTGGTGTCGTTCGCGTTCACGAAGAAGCCGAAGCTGCTGTAGAACGACTGGTTGATGCTGTAGGGATTGTACGGGTTGTCGTTCCAGGAATTGAACCCGTCCGTCATCAGGATGAGGATCTTCCGGGAATTGGGCTTGGTATAGCTGACCCCGTCGGCCAGCACGCTGTTGGGCGACAGGGCCCGCCAGCCCCAGATCAGGCCCTCCTGGATGTTGGTGGCCCCGTTCGCCGTCAGGCTGTCGATCTTGTTGCGGAGTGCCGTCATGTCGGTGGTCAGCCGCAGCATCGGCTGGCTGGTGCAGCCGTAATTCGGGCCGTTCGCCACGGTCGTGCCCGCGGCGGCGCGGAAATAGGTGTCCGACGGGCTCACGTACTTGCACAGGCGCTTCTCGGCCGTGACCGCGTCGCCTGGGTCGCCCTGGCAATTGTTGGCGTTCGTCTTGTCGCCGAGATAGCTGTTGTAGCTGTATTGCACGTAGGCGCGGTAATACGAGCTGTAGGTCGATTTCTTGCCCGAGGCGTAGCCGGTCGCGACCGAGTCCTGGGCGGTGCCCGGCTCGTCGGGGGCGAGCATCGGAACGTAGTAGCTGTCGCCCTTGCCGGTGTCGAAGCCGCCGTCGCTGACGTTGAGGGGGTAGGGCAGCGACTCGAAGCAGCCGCCCCATTTCCAGCTCGAATACTTCTTCTTCAGCGAGTCGAAGATCTCGAGCCGGCTCTTGAAGACGGTCTTGTCGACGTCGAAGTTGGTCCAGTGGAGCGAGGACTTGGCGTCCCGGTCCACCCACGCCGCCCCGTCGGTCGTCGTCGCGTCGAGGGCCACCGCCGAGGCGAAGGGGACGATGGCGATGCGGGTGTTGGTCGAGAAGGACGGATTGCTCGCCACGAAGTCGAGGAAGTCCTTGGCCGCCTTCCGAAGGGCTTCCATCTTCGAGACGCCGCCCTTGTCCGCGCGGTCCATCGAGCCCGTCGTGTCGAGCACGAGGGCGATCTCGAAATCCTGCGGCACGGGCGCGGCGCAGCGCGCCGAGGCGGAGACGGGCATCGCGCTCTCGAAGGGCGTCGCGCCGAAATACTTGTAGATCCTGCCGAAATAGGTCGTCGACGGCACCAGCGACCGCATCTCGATCTGGCGGGGATCGGAGGCGATCTTGAAATCCTTGTCGGGCAGGGTGACGGCGTCGCTCGCCATGTAGCTCTTCATCCAGGTGAGCGCCTTGCTCCTGATGTCGGCATCCGCGGTCGCCTTCGGCAGCTGGCACAGGCGCAAAGCCGTGGCATCGGTCGCGGCCTGAAGGCGGGCGCGCACGAGGCTCGCTTGGCTGTAATCGATCGCCGCTCCGGTCATCGCCAGCACCGGCAGCAGGGAGAGGCCGAACATGATCGCGACGTTTCCGCGCTGGTCCGTTCGGAGACGGGCGTGCCACAGCGGCATGGTAGATCCTCGGTCGAAAGCGCAGTGGTTCTCTTTCGAAGTGAACACAAATTTGCTGATGATGCGTCAGTAAGCGTGGTTAAGGATAGTTCGAGTGCTTTGCGCAGCGATCGGAAGGTCCGAAATTTTACAGGTCCTTAAGCTTTCGGCCGCCGTTGCGCCAAAAATCAGGATTGCAGGAGGTGCGAGAATGTCCGGATCGATGACGGCGGCGCAGATGATCGCGGCGCTTTCCCTTCAGCCCCATCCCGAGGGCGGCCATTACCGCGAGACGTTCCGGGACCCGCGCACGATCGAGGGCCGCTCGGCCGGCAGCGCGATCTACTATCTCCTGGATGTCGGCGAGACCTCGGCCTGGCACCGGGTCGATGCCGCCGAGATCTGGCACTGGTACGCGGGCGCTCCCCTCGTCCTCACGGTCAGCCCGAACGGGCACGACGCGACCGCGCGGCACCTCGGGCCGGACATCGCCCGGGGGCAACAGCCGCAGATCGTGGTGCCGGCGGGTCACTGGCAGACCGCGACGAGCCTCGGCGCCTGGACGCTCGTGGGCTGCACGGTCTCGCCCGCCTTCCGGTTCGAGGGGTTCGAGATGGCCCCGCCGGATTGGCGCCCGACCCCGCGGGGCTGAGGCGGCCCGGGCTTGCGGGGGATCGGCCAAGCCTCGACAATGGCGCGAGGCCGCCCGAGAGCGGCCCGTGGGAAGGGCGAGGGGCGGCATGGGGAGGGGGATCCGACAGCGTGAGGGCGCGGCCCGATGGGCCAGCCGGCGCGCCGCCCTCGTCCTCGCCGCCGGGCTCGCCGGGCTCGCGCCGGCGGCAGCGGTCGAGGAGAGCGTCGCCACCGCCCTCGTCGTGTCGGTCGACGTCTCGCAATCCGTCGACGAGGACCGCTTCCGGCTGCAGATGGAGGGGATCGCCGAGGCGCTGGAGGACCCGTCGGTGCTCGCCGCCATCACGGGCAATTCCGGGGGCATCATGTTCGCGATGGTGACCTGGGCCGACAAGGCCAGTCTCGCCGTCGGCTGGCGCCGGATCGCGAGCCGCCGGGAGGCGGCCGCCGCGGCCGCCCTCGTCCGGGCCGTGCCGCGTCAGGCCGGGGATTTCACCTGTCTCGGGCAGATGCTGCGCACGGTCGGCGCGAACGTGCTGCCCGCCCTGCCGGTCGCGGCCGACCGGGTGGTGATCGACGTCTCGGGCGACGGCATCGACAATTGCACCGATGTCGAGGCGATCCACGCCGAGCGCGACGCCCTCGCCAGGGGAGGCGCCACCATCAACGGCCTGCCGATCTTGGTGCCGGGCGAGAACGACGTGGTGGGGGCGGGCGCCTTCCGCTCGCCGGGCTACGGCCTGCGCGCCCTGCCGATCGGGCCGCAGGGCGGTGAGACAACCCTCGACCGCTGGTACCGGGACCACGTGCTCACCGGTCCCGGCGCCTTCCTGCTCGCCGCCAGGGGCTACGGCGATTTCGCCCGCGCCCTGCGACAGAAATTCGTCCTGGAGATCAGCGCGCTCGAGCCCGAGCGCGCGAAATGACGGGGAGGGGGCCGGGCGCCCGGCCCCCCGGCCGCCGGATCAGGTGAAGTACTGGCCGCCGTTGATCGTCAGGGTCGAGCCGGTGATGAAGCCGGAATCCTCGGCCGCGAGGTACTCGACGGCGCGGGCGATCTCCTCGGCCTCGCCGAGGCGGCCCGCGGGAATCGTCGAGATGATCTTGTTGCGGATGTCCTCCGGCACGGCCATCACCATCTCGGTGGCGATGTAGCCCGGCGCGATCACGTTGACGGTGATGCCCTTGGAGGCGCTCTCCTGCGCCAGCGCCTTGGCGAAGCCGATCACGCCCGCCTTGGCCGCCGAGTAGTTGGTCTGGCCGGCCTGGCCCTTCTGGCCGTTGATCGACGAGATCAGGATGATGCGCCCGAAGCCGCGCTCCCGCATGCCCTCGATGAGGGGGCGGGTGCAGGTGAACATCGAGTCGAGGTTGGTGCGGATCACCGCCTGCCACTTCTCGAAGCTCATCTTGTGGAAGGCGCCGTCGCGGGTGATGCCGGCGTTGTTCACCAGGATGTCGATCGGGCCGACCTCGGCCTCGATCTTCCTGATGCCTTCCTCGCAGGAGGCGAGGTCGCCGACGTCGAACTTGAAGACGGGGATGCCGGTCTCGGCCTTGAAGGCGTTGGCCGCCTCGTCGTTGCCGCCGTAATTCGCGGCCACCTTGTAGCCCTTGGCCTGGAGGCCCTTCGAGATGGCGGCGCCGATGCCGCGCGTCCCGCCCGTGACGAGGGCGACGCGTTCCTGAGCCATGGTTTCCTCCTGATGTTCTTATGAAGACTTCGGATGGCGCATTCTGCCGCCCGGACGGGCCGGCCGCACGCCAATAAAATTGCGGCGGGCCTCAAGAGGTTTTGAGGCCCGCGCGGGGAGCGTGCCGGCTCAGGGGCGCTCGACGCACATGGCGACGCCCATGCCGCCGCCGATGCAGAGGGTGGCGAGGCCGCGCTTGGCGTCGCGCCGCTTCAGCTCGTGGAGCAGCGTGACGAGGACGCGGGCGCCGGACGCGCCGATCGGGTGGCCGATGGCGATGGCGCCGCCGTTGACGTTCACCTTCTCGTCGTCCCAGCCCATGTCCTTGTTGACCGCGAGCGCCTGCGCCGCGAAGGCCTCGTTCGCCTCGATCAGGTCGAGGTCGGAGGGCTTCCAGCCCGCCTTGTCGAGGGCCTTGCGGGAGGCCGGGATCGGGCCGGTGCCCATGATCTTCGGGTCGACGCCGGCGGTCGCCCAGGAGACGATCTTGGCGAGCGGCTTGAGGCCCCGGCGCTCGGCCTCGGAAGCCGACATCAGCACGATCGCGGCGGCGCCGTCGTTGAGGCCGGAGGCGTTGCCGGCCGTCACCGTGCCGTCCTTCGAGAAGGCGGGCTTGAGCTTGGCCATCGCCTCGGGGGTGGCGCCGTCGCGGATGTACTCGTCGGTATCGACGATGGTGTCGCCCTTGCGGCCCGGCACCGTGACGGGGACGATCTCCTCCTTGAAGCGGCCCTCCTTGCGGGCGGCCTCGGCCTTGTTCTGCGAGCGGGCCGCGAACGCGTCCTGCTGCTCGCGGGTGAGCTGGAAGGCCTGGGCCACGTTCTCGGCGGTGGTGCCCATGTGGTAGCCGTTGAAGGCGTCCCAGAGCCCGTCCTTGATCATCGTGTCGACGAGCTTGACGTCGCCCATCTTCTGGCCGCCGCGCAGGTACTGGGCGTGGGGCGAGAGCGACATGGATTCCTGGCCGCCCGCGACGATGACCTTGGCGTCGCCGCTGGCGATCTGCTGCATGCCGATGGCGACGGTGCGAAGCCCCGAGCCGCAGACCTGGTTGAGGCCCCAGGCGGTGGCCTTCTCGGGGATGCCGGCGGCGATGGCGGCCTGCCGGGCCGGGTTCTGGCCGGCGCCGGCGGTGAGCACCTGGCCGAAGATCACCTCGTCCACCTCGTCCGGCGAGACGCCGGCGCGCTCGAGCGCCGCCTTGATCGCGACCTTGCCGAGTTCGTGCGCCGGCACGCTGCCGAACGCACCGCCGAAGGAGCCGACCGGGGTGCGCGCCGCACCGACGATCACGATCTCTTCGCTGCCTGCCATCTGACGTTCTCCTCTCGCGGCCGGCGCTGCTTGGAGCTCTCTGGGTTTCGCGCGCTCTGATGCCGTTCTCCGGATGAAAGCCTTGGGCCAGATGAAGTCAAGCAGGCGATGCGGAGGGCGGTGACGGACCCGCAGGATTGAACACGCTTGGAATGGAACGCCGCCGGCATTATTCTGCGGGGATGAGCAGGAAATTGCTGTTTTCGTCGGCGGGCGAAAGTCTTAAGGTCGGTGCGGGCGCGTCCGGAGCGCCCTGTCTCGATGCGCGCGCCTTGAACGAGGGCGGCGCCGGCAGGTACGGGTCGGGAGAGGCCGCACAGATGGCGGAAAACGGTAAGGCGCATCAGACCGTCATCAAGAAATACGCCAACCGGCGCCTCTATCACACCGGCACCTCGACCTACGTCACCCTGGAAGACCTCGCCACCATGGTGCAAAGCGGCGAGGATTTCGTCGTCTACGACGCGCGCTCGGGCGACGACATCACCCGCTCGGTGCTCACGCAGATCATCTTCGAGCAGGAGAACAAGGCCGGCGAGGACAACCTCCTGCCCGTCGCCTTCCTGCGCCAGCTGATCCGCTTCTACGGCGACAGCATGCGCACGATGGTGCCGAGCTTCCTCGAATTCTCGATGGCGAACTTCGCCCGGGACCAGGACGGCCTGCGCGAGAAGCTCTCGCAGAGCTTCGGCCCCTCGGCGTTCCAGCACGCCCTCGAGGAGCAGGTGCGGGCCAACATGAACTTCTTCGGCGACGCGATGAAGATGTTCACGAATTTCGGCGCCGGAGCCCAGGGGGCGGCGGGAGTCCCGACGACCGCGCAGCCGCCCGCGGCCGTGCCGCCCGGCAGCGACCTCGACGACCTCAAGCGCCAGATGGCGGAGATGCAGCAGCGGCTGGAAGCGCTCGCCAAGAAGTAGGCCGCGGGCGGCCCCAGAACGGTTGACGAACCGTTAACGCCGGCTCCACCCTTGCAACATCCGCGTTGGACCACGCGGAGGGCAGGGCCGATGGCGCAGGGTGAGACGGATGAGTGTCCCGAAAGGGAACGCGCCGAGCCGAACAGCTCGCACGCCCTGACGATCGTGGCCCCGCAGGGCACGGCCCATGCGGGAAATCCCGCGCGCCGGCCGCTCGCGGGCTTCGTGGCACAGCTGATCGTGAGCGAGGATCCGCGCCTGCACCCGTCGCGGGCGGAGCGGACCCGGAAGGCCGCGGCGCTCTACGCGGAGGCCGCGCGCAGGCGGGCCTGAGGCCGCGCCTGGCGGAGCCGAGGCGTCTCAGGCCTCGGCCGACTTCACCTTGAGGACCTGACGGCCGCGGTACATGCCGGTCTTCAGGTCGATGTGGTGGGGACGGCGGAGCTCGCCCGAATCCTTGTCCTCGACATAGGTCGGGGCCTTGAGGGCGTCGGCGGAGCGGCGCATGCCGCGCCGCGAGGGGGAGGTCTTTCGCTTCGGAACGGCCATGGCGGGATCCTGCTTATGCCAAAGCGGCGCCCGGGCGGCTCCCCCGTCTTGTCGGCGGATCGCCTCGCGCACCGTCGTCAAACGGAGATTCGAGGGCGCGCTTATAGCCGCCCGCACCCCGTCTGGCTAGAGCCGTCTCGCGGGCGCGGCAAGGAGAGGATGCCGGAGGGGCGCGTCGGGATGTCCGGTCCGCGACGCGCGGACGGATCACGGGGATCGGAGCGGTGAACGCCTCATTAAGCGCGGGTTCAAGCCGGCCGCTCTAGCTCTCTGGACTGCCGATGCGGCCGAACGGGCCGTCACGGCGCCGGGAGATCCCGCCATGACCACGTCCCTCACCACCGCGTCCCTGGTGCGCGGCCTCGCCCTCGCATTCTGCCTCGCCGCGGCCCCGGCGCTCGCCCAGTCGCCGGCGCCCGCGACGCCCACGAAGCCGAGCCCGACGGCGCCGGCCGCGCCCGCCACTCCCACGGCGCCGGCGAAGCCCAGCGCTCCCGTGGCCGGCGCGCCGAACGCCGCCAAGACCGCCCTGGTCGACCTCAACAGCGCCAGCGCCGAGGAACTCGACGCCCTGCCCGGCATCGGCGCGGCGCGCTCGGCCGCGATCATCAAGGGCCGCCCCTACAAGGGCAAGGACGAGCTCGTGTCCAAGAAGATCATCCCGCAGACCGTCTACGAGGGCATCAAGGACAAGGTCATCGCCAAGCAGAAATAGGCGGTGGCCGCCCCGCCCGGCCCGCCTCCCGCGGGCCGGGCTTGCGGGCGGGAGGCGCGGATGATAGGCGGCGAAAACCGCTTGTCCCCCAAAGACCTGACCTGATGCCCGCCTCACCGACCATCCGCGTCCATCGCGGCGACCTGCCGGCCGACTACGAGGCGGGCCCCGCCATCGCCATCGACACCGAGACGCTGGGCCTCAACCCCCATCGCGACCGGCTCTGCGTCGTGCAGATCTCCCGCGGCGACGGCAGCGCCGACGTCGTCCAGATCCTGCCCGAGGGGCCGGCGCCCGAGGTGCTGCAGCGGGTCCTCGCCGACCCGGGCGTCCTCAAGATCTTCCACTTCGCCCGCTTCGACCTCGCGGTGCTGTTCCAGTATCTCGGCGTGATGCCGGTGCCGGTCTACTGCACCAAGATCGCTTCGAAGCTCGCCCGCACCTACACGGACCGGCACGGGCTCAAGGACGTCGTGCGCGAACTCGTCGGCGTCGATCTCTCGAAGCAGCAGCAATCCTCCGACTGGGGGGCGGAGGCCCTGAGCCAGGCTCAGGTCGAGTACGCGGCCTCCGACGTGCTCCACCTGCACGCCGCCCGCGCCCGTCTCGACGCGATGCTCGCCCGCGAGGGCCGCACAGACCTCGCCCAGGATTGCTTCGACTTCCTCCCGACCCGCGCCCGGCTCGACCTCGCGGGCTGGGCCGAGATCGACGTCTTCGCCCATTCCTGAGGAGGGCGGCCGGGGCGTGCGGCGACGCACATCGCCACGGGAGAACGGGGTGCTTCCTCCCGCAACCGCGCGTGATGGTTGAACATTCGGAAACGCTCAGGCCATAACTTCGCCACCGGTCGGGCGCATCCGGCTCCCGCCGATGCAGGGTGAGTCTGCTGCGCGGCGGGAAACGCGCGTGAGGCAGCCCGGACCGTGATCAGCCGGGCGCATCCCTTCGGGAAAGTCATGCCAGTGGTCGAGGCCGTCGAGACGAGGGAGACCGCGAGCGGCGAGAGCGCGCGCCGGAGGCGGGCGCATGCCCGCGCGCGCAACCACAGCGCCCGGGTGCGCTGGCTGCGGCTCGTCATCCCGGTGGCGACGGGCGGGGCCGGGCTCTTCCTCGCCGCGGCTCTCCTCAATCCCTTCGGCGGCGCCGTGCCGGCCGTCTCGGTCGGCCCGGTGAGCCTGACGGGCAGCAAGGTCAAGATGGAGAACCCGCGCCTCTCGGGCTTCCGCAAGGGCGACCGGGGCTACGAGGTCACGGCGGCCGCGGCCCTCCAGGACATGCGTCGGCCGAGCCTGATCGAGCTGGAGGCCATGCGCGGCCACATCGCCACCGACGACAAGGGCGGCATCGCCCGGCTCGAGGCCGCGACCGGCCTGTTCGACACCGGCCGCGAGGCGCTGACGCTGGAGAAGGACATCCGGCTCTGGACCGACAAGGGCGAGGAGATCCGGCTGCGCTCGGCCGCGGTCGATTTCAAGGCCGGAACGGTGAAGTCGCGCGAGCCCGTCACCGTGACGGTGCCGAGCGGCTCGGTCACCGCCGACAGCCTCGACGTCGTCGATAACGGCAAAGTGATCTCCTTCGTCGGCAACGTGCGCACGCTGTTCCAGGCCCCCGAGAAGGAGCCGGGCGAGACGGGCGGCGCCCGTATCCGCACCTCGGCGGCCGAGCCCGCGGACGGGCGCCGATGAGGCGGCACCTTCCCCTCGCGCTCGCGGCCCTCCTCGCCGCCGGGCTGGCTGCCGGGCCGGCCCTCGCCCAGAAGCCCGCCGCCCCCACGGCCCCGGCCGCGCCCCGCAAGGAGAGCGCCGCGCCGCTCGGCGCCCTCGGCGGCGGCGGCAAGGACCCGATCAAGATCGACGCCGACCGGCTCGACGTGTTCGACCGCGAGAACAAGGCGGTGTTCGCCGGCAACGTCGTGGCGGTCCAGGGCGACAGCACCATCCGATGCTCCAGCCTGACCGTGCACTACAAGCGCGGCAAGGAGGCGAAGAAGGCGGACGATGCGCCCGGCGAGGAGGCGGCTGAGAAGCCCTCGATGGCCGAGAACGGCATCCAGAAGGTGGAGTGCGCCGGCCCCGTCACGGTGGTGCAGAAGGATCAGGTCGCCACCGGCGACAACGCCGTGTTCGACCAGACCGCCCGCCGCATCGTGCTGACCGGCAACGTCGTGCTCAGCCAGTGCCAGAACGTCACGCGCGGCTCGCGCCTCGTCTACGACATGGGCACGGGCCGCGCCAACATGGACCCCGTCGCGGGCGGGCGCGTCTCGGCCCTGTTCGTCCCGGGCGAGAAGGCCGACGCCAAGGGCGGTGCCAAGGGCTGCCCCCCGCCGCCGAACCTCGCCAAGCCGGCCGCCAAGCCCGCCGAGGGCGCCGACCAGCCCGCCGGGAAGGCGCGGGCCCAGGCTCCGTGATCCCCCCTTGAGCGCCTCGACCCTTCCCCTCGAGCCGGCCCAGGTCCTGCGGCCGCCCGCCGACCGGCGCGCTGCGGGCGCTGCCGCGCGAGTGCGGGGCCCCTCGCTCCTCGGCCGCCTCCTCGGCCGCGGGCGGACCGCGCCGGAGACGGGCGCCGACGGCGCGCCCGCCGCCGAGGGCGGCCCCGGCATCCTCTGCGTGCGGGGCCTGCGCAAGAGCTACGGCAGCCGCACCGTGGTGCACGAGGCGGGGCTCACCGTGCACAACGGCGAGGCGGTGGGGCTGCTCGGGCCGAACGGGGCGGGCAAGACCACGATCTTCTACATGATCACCGGTCTCGTCTCGGCCGACCAGGGCCACATCACCCTCGACGGGATGCCGATCACCCACCTGCCCATGTACCAGCGGGCGCGGCTCGGCATCGGCTACCTGCCGCAGGAGGCCTCGATCTTCCGCGGGCTCACCGTCGAGGACAACATCCGGGCGGTCCTCGAAGTGGCGGAGCCCGACCGGAAGGAGCGGGCCCGCAAGCTCGACGCGCTGCTCGAGGAATTCAACATCACGCGCCTGCGCAAGTCGCCCTCCATCGCCCTGTCGGGCGGCGAGCGGCGGCGCTGCGAGATCGCCCGGGCGCTCGCCTCCTCGCCGAGCTTCATGCTCCTCGACGAGCCCTTCGCCGGCATCGACCCGATCGCGGTCGGCGACATTCAAGACCTCGTGAAGCACCTGAAGCAGCGGGGCATCGGCGTCCTCATCACCGACCACAACGTCCGCGAGACGCTGGGGCTGATCGACCGCGCCTACATCGCCCATTCGGGCCGGATCCTCACCGAGGGCACGCCCGAGGAGATCGTGGCCAATCCCGAGGCGCGCCGGCTCTATCTCGGCGAGGATTTCCGCCTCTAGGATCGCGATCCCGTTTCGCGACGGGCGCGCGTTGATCGCGATCATCCCGCGGCCACCCCCGCACACCAAGCGGAAAGCAATCTGCCGGACACTCCGACTGTGCCGCCGCGGCCACGGCGGAATGCCGCGACGCGTCATGCGCGATCACGCTTTGACGCGCCCGGGCAATGGGTCTAGATCTGGATCTCGGGAAAGAAGCAAGAAACGTGCCGCCCCTCGCGGCAGGGATCTGCACGTCGCATCGGAGAATCGGGGCTTCGCGATGAGTTTGCTGCAACGGCTGGAGATGCGCCAGGGTCA
The DNA here is from genome assembly GCF_031457035.1 of Methylobacterium sp. BE186. NCBI lineage: Bacteria > Pseudomonadati > Pseudomonadota > Alphaproteobacteria > Hyphomicrobiales > Methylobacteriaceae > Methylobacterium > Methylobacterium sp. BE186. Next base: position 182,510 of record NZ_JAVDVV010000001.1, on the reverse strand, counting down.
GGCCCTGGTGATGACGCCGCAGCTCCTGCAGGCCATCAAGCTGCTCCAACTCTCCCAGCTCGACCTCGCGGCCTATGTCGATGCCGAGCTGGAGCGCAACCCGCTCCTGGAGCGCGTCGACGGCGAGGGGCACGAGACCCCCGAGGCGGCCTCCGACACGGCCTTCGAGGGCCGAGAGGGCCGAGAGGGCGGAGAGGCCGCGGACGGGGAGGGCGGCGAGCCCGAATCCTGGCTCAGCCAGGACCTGAACCCGAGCCGCAGCGAGATCGAGGGCGATTTCGACACACGCCTCGACAACGTCTTCCCCGACGAGAACCCGAGCCCGGCCCGCGAGGCGGCCTCCGGCGACATGCTCTCGCTGACGCCCGCCCCCTACGGCAATACCGGCGGCAGCTTCGACGGGGAGGCGCCCGATTTCGAGGCGACGCTCACGGCCGAGACGTCGCTGCGCGAGCACCTCGCCGCGCAGCTCGATCTCGCCACCCGCGATCCCGTCGAGCGCCTGATCGGCGGGTTCCTGATCGACGCGGTCGACGAGGCGGGCTACCTGCGGGACTCGATCGACGCGGTCGCCGAGCGGCTGGGCACGAGCCTCGACACGGTGGCCCGGATCCTCAAGCTCGTCCAGGGCTTCGATCCGGCCGGCGTCGCGGCGCGCGACCTCGCCGAGTGCCTCGCGATCCAGCTCCGCGAGAAGGACCGGTTCGATCCCGCGATGCAGGCGCTCGTCGCCCGCCTCGACCTCGTCGCCAAGCGCGACTTCCCGGCGCTGCGCCGGCTCTGCGGCGTCGACGACGAGGACCTCGTCGAGATGCTGGCCGAGATCCGCCGCCTCGATCCCAAGCCCGGCCGCGCCTTCGGCGGCAGCGCCGTCGAGGTGCTGATCCCGGACGTGTTCGTGCGCGCGGCCCCGGACGGCTCCTGGCTCGTCGAGCTCAACGGCGAGGCGCTGCCCCGGATCCTCGTCAACCAGAGCTACTATGCCCGCGTCTCGAAGGGCTCGGTGGCCGAGGGCGACAAGGCGTTCCTCTCCGAGTGCCTGCAGACCGCGAACTGGCTGACGCGCAGCCTGGAGCAGCGGGCGCGCACCATCCTGAAGGTCGCCACCGAGATCGTGCGCCAGCAGGACGGCTTCTTCGTGCACGGGGTCACGCATCTGCGCCCCCTCAACCTGAAGACCGTGGCCGAGGCGATCGGCATGCACGAGAGCACGGTCTCGCGGGTCACCTCGAACAAGTCGATCGGCACGAGCCGCGGCACGCTGGAGATGAAGTACTTCTTCACCGCGGCGATTCCGGGCGCGGCGGGCGCGGCCGCCCATTCCTCCGAGGCGGTGCGCCACCGGATCAAGCAGCTCGTCGACGGGGAGACGCCGAGCGACGTGCTCTCGGACGACGCGCTCGTGCAGAAGCTGCGCGACGAGGGCGTGGACATCGCCCGCCGCACGGTGGCGAAATACCGCGAATCCCTGCGGATTCCCTCCTCGATCGAGCGGCGGCGCGGAAACTTCGCCCCGGCCCTGCGCTAGGTCCCTGGCTCGGTCCTGCGCCCCGTCCTTGGCTTGGCCCTTCGCTTGGCCCTCGGACCCGGCGGGCCCGGGCGGCTTCGGCGCGCGTTGACTTCTGAAGGCGGCAATCCTTAAGTCGCGGGCAACCACATCGAGAGACCGGAGGAATCATGGGGTCATTGCGCGTCACAGGCCATGGCCTGGACCTCGGCGAGGCCCTGCGCGGGCGTGTCGAAGAGCGGATGGCCGCCACCCTCTCGAAATACCTCGACAGCCACATGAACGGGACGTGCTCCGGGCACGTCACGCTGCGCCGCGACGGCACCGCCTACCGGACCGATTGCGTGCTGCACCTCGTCTCGGGGCTCACGATCGAGGCTTCTTCCGCCGCCCACGATGCCCGCGCGAGCTTCGAGCAGACGGCGGACCGGCTGGAGAAGCGCCTGCGCCGCTACAAGCACAAGCTCAAGGACCACGGCGCCGCCGAGCATAACGGCGCCACGGTCGAGGCGGCCTACGCCGTCTTCGCCGCGCCCGTGGAGGACCCGGAGGAGGAGGTCCACGAGGAGGCTCACGAGGAGGGGGACGGCGCGGCCCACCCGCCGGTCGTGGCCGAGAGCACCAAGACCCTCAAGCGCCACTCGGTCAGCGAGGCGGTCACCGCCCTCGACATGACGGGCGCGCCGGTCCTCGTCTTCGTTCACGCTGGCACCGGGCGCATCAACGTCGTATATCGGCGCAGCGACGGAGCGATCGGCTGGGTCGATCCGCCCGACGCCGCGTCCTGAAACCGACGCGCGGGAGCGAGGCCGGAACCGGCCTCGGACACCGCTCATTGACCAAAGGGCCGGGCGAGTCCGGGCAAGGGGCCGGGCCCGCGGTACCAAACTCACTGCGCGGGGTCCGGAGCGGACCCGGCCGACGGGGCAGCGGTCCTCCATGTCAGTGCTGGAATTCCTGGATCCGAATTCCGTGATGCCGTCGCTACGCGCCCGCGCCAAGAAGCAGGTCCTGCAGGACCTGAGCGCCCAGGCCGTGCGCCGCCTGCCCGCCCTCGACGAGCGGGAGGTGTTCGAGACCCTGCTGCAGCGCGAGCGCCTCGGCTCGACGGGCATCGGCGACGGCGTCGCGATCCCGCACGGCAAGCTGCCGGGCCTCGACCGGTTGTTCGGCCTCGTCGCCCGCCTGGAGCGGCCGGTCGATTTCGAGGCGCTCGACGGCCAGCCCGTGGACATCGCCTTCCTGCTGCTCGCTCCCGAGGGCGCGGGCGCCGACCACCTGAAGGCGCTCGCCCAGGTCGCCCGCATCCTGCGCGAGCCCGGCATGCTGGAGCGGATCCGCGCCGCCCGCGACGCGAGCGCCCTCTACGCGCTCCTGACCCACACCTCCGCCTCGCAGGCCGCGTGAGAGCTCTCCCTTGACCCGACCGCTCCTCCGCCGCGCGGGCGCGCTCGCCGCCCTGCTCGTCCTCGCCGCCCCGGCCGCCCGCGCCCAGGGCGGGGACACGGCCTGTCCGCGCGACCTCCTCGTCGCCCAGTCCATGCAGCGGCAGGCGATCGACCAGCTCGAGCAGGCCGAGGGCGACGACGCCTCCCGCTGCCGGATCTGGCGCCGCCACGTCGAGACGATGCGGCGGGTCGCGAGCGTCTACGGGCGCTGCCTGTCGGGCGGCGAGCGCACGGAGCGGCTCGCCCAGGTCCAGGGTTCGGAGAAGGAGTTCGGGGGCCTGATCAAGACCCGCTGCCGGGGGATGTGAGCGGACCCGGCGGGCCGGTGGTCAGTCCAACCCGCGCGGGATGGGCTCGGCGACCATCTTCACGGGCTTGCCGCGGCCGATGATCACCGCCGCGTGGGAATATTCCGGATCGGCCTCGAAGCGCGTCCGCAGCCAGGCCACGAGGAACTTCACGTATTCCGCCGCGAGCAGCCGGGCGGCCGGCGGGTGCTGCCACCAGCGGCCGGCGTCGAAGCCCTCCGCCACGACGGGGTGAGGCACCACCCGGTCGCTGCCGGTCAGGGCGTGGTCGAGCTCGATCAGGGTGCGCGGCATGTGGTAGTTCGAGGTCACCACGGCCACGGTGTTGAAGCGGTTCCGCTGCATCCAGCGGCGGGTCTCGATGGCGTTGCCGATCGTGTTGCGCGCCCGGTAGTCGAGGTCGACGCAGCACTCGATCCAGTAGCGCTGGCTCGGGTTGAGGCGGGCGATCTCGTCGCGGCTGGTGCGCTCGTTGACCCCCGTGATGAGGAGCCGCCGGCCGTAGCCGCCCGCGAGGAGGTCGATCGCCTCGCCGATGCGCTCGGCGCCGCCCGTCAGCGCGACGATCCCGTCGGCGCGGCCCGGCGGCACCCGCTCGGTGCGCTCGAGGCAGGCGACGAAGGCGAGGAAGCCCGTGAGCAGCGAGACGCAGCCGAGGCCGCCGAAGCCGAGAAGAACCGTCGCGACGAGGCCGCGGCGCGGCGCGGGCGCCGCAGCGGCCGGGCGGCGGGCCGACCGGCCTGCCGTGGCCCGGCCCGCTTCCTGCCAAGCCCAGCCGAAGGCCTCGGCCGGCCTCATGTCGGGAACGCGTGGCATCCGCGGGCTCATACTCCCAGACCATAGCGCCGATTGCGGCGCCGGAGAGGCAAGTATTCCGCTCCTCCAAAGGTTCACAAAGGGTTAACGATCCCCGCAAGCCCGTAGGCCCGCGGAGGAATCGCGCCCGCGGGCGGCTCGCGCGTGCGGGCCATCTGCGGGAACGAACCACGTGCGGGAACGGATCCCCGGGCTCCCCTCAGGCCAGGAAGCGCCGCACCGTGAGCCGGGAGACGATGCCCGTGACGATGGAGGCGATGACCCCGATGAGGAGCACGCTGGCATAGCCCCGCCAGCCGATGTGGAAGGCGCCGAACAGGGCCTCGATCTCGTCGCCCGCCGGCCCCGAGCGCCAGGCGCGGGCGACGAGGCCGGCGAGCGCGAAGACCGCGAGCGCGAGGCCCGCCCCGATGGCGCCCCCGCGCAGGCCCAGCCCGAAGAAGCGGCGCTGGAAGGCCCGGGCGATGTAATCGTCGTCCGCGCCCACGAAGTGGAGCACCTCGACCACCTCGCGGTTGCCCGCCATCGCGCCCCGCGTCGCGAAGGCGACCGCGAGGCCCGTCGCGATCAGGACGAGGGTGACGATGCCGATTCCGGCCCCGACGAAGGTCGTCGCCATGGTCGAGAGCCGCTGCTGCCAGAGGGCGTGGTCGTCGAGGCTGGCGACGCCCGGCAGCGCCTCGCCGAGCGCCGCGCGCAGGTGCTTGAGGTCGGGCGCCGGGGTGTCGCCGAGCTTCAGGGTGATGAGGCGCGGCACCGGCAGGTCCGACAGGTCGAGGCCGCTGCCGAGCCAGGGTTCGAGCAGGCGCTCGGCCTCGGCCTTCGAGAAGACGCGGGTCGCCCGGATGCCGGGCTCGGCCTTGGCGAGCCCCTCCGCCCTGGCGATGTCGGCGTCGATGTCGCGGCCGGGGCCGGGGCGGACCTGGATCGTCACCTCCTGGGCGACCGCGCCCTGCCACTGCTCGGCGCTCGAGGCGACGATCTCGGCCGCCCCCGCGCAGAGGGCGGCGAGGAAGGTGAGGATGGCGATGACGGCGGCGAGCGAGCGGCTCGCGGCCGAATCCGTCGGGACCAGCGGCGCGTTCCGGCGCAGGGTCGGGGGCAGGGCGGGCTCGATGGCCGGAGCGGCCGGGTTCGGGGAGGCGGCCATCAATCCTCGATCCGCAGGCGTCCCTGCCCCAGCACCATCCGGCGGGTCGGGAAGAGCTCCATCAGCCCGAAATCGTGCGTGGCGATGATGACGGAGGTGCCGAGCTTGTTCAGCTCCACGAAGAGCCGCAGGAGCCGGCGGCCGAGTCCGGGATCGACGTTGCCGGTCGGCTCGTCGGCGAGCAGGAGTTCGGGCCGGGCGATGAGGGCGCGGGCGATGGCGGCGCGCTGCTTCTCCCCGCCCGACAGGAGCGGGGGCAGCACGTGCATGCGCTCGCCGAGGCCCACCCAGCGCAGCAGCTCGACCACCTCCGCCCGGTAGCTCGTCTCGGCGCGGCCCTGGACGCGCAGCGGCAGCGCCACGTTCTCGTAGGTGGTCAGGTGGTCGAGGAGCCGGAAATCCTGGAACACGACGCCCATGCGGCGGCGCAGGCCCGTCAGCGCCTCGCTGGAGATGCCGCTCACCTCCTCGCCGAAGACCGAGACGAGGCCCCGCGTCGGGCGCACCGAGAGCAGGATCAGGCGCAGGAGCGTGGTCTTGCCCGCGCCCGAGGGGCCGGTGAGGAACTGGAAGGAGCGCGGCGCGATGCGGAAGCTCACGTCCGAGAGCACCTCCGGCCCGAGGCCGTAGCGCATCCCGACATTCTCGAACTGAACCACCGGCTCCTCGGCGCCGGAGAGGAGGCTGCCTGTCTTCACCCGTTCGCCCGCCCCCTGGTGCCTGCCTGCGCGTCCCGTGGATTGACCCCGCGGGGCGCGGATTTTCAAGCCCCCGTGCCGACCGCACCCTCGGGCCGCGGCTTCACCGGGGATTAACCCTGTGCCGCGAGAACCATGTGCGTGGATTCTGAACGGGCGGCAACCGCCGATTCGGGGCCGGAGGCCCCACACCCATGCTGATCGTCTGCCCCGCCTGCGCGAGCGAGTACCGGATCGAGGCGGACCGCGTCGGGATGGAGGGCCGCTCGGTGCGCTGCGCGGCCTGCCGCGAGGCGTGGTTCGTCAGCCCCGCCGACGTGCTCGCCGGGCGCAGCGCCGAGCTCGAGGCGGAGTGGGAGGCCGCGGCCTCGCCGACGGGGTCCGGCCCCGAGGCCGGCGTGTCCGCCGGGGGCCCGATCGTCGAGAACGTGCCGCCGCGCCCGGCGCCGAAGCGCCGGCTCGGCGCAGCCCGGCCTCCGGGCCGGGCGACGGGTGGGCGCCGCCGGGGGCTCGCCGGGATCTCGCCGGCGGCCGCGGCCGCGCTCGTGCTGCTGGCGGCTCTGCCCCTCGCGCTCCTCGCCCGCGCGACCGTGGTCCGCGCCATGCCGCAGACCGCCGGGCTCTACGCCCGCCTCGGCCTGCCCGTGAACCTGCGCGGCCTCGACCTGCGCGACGTCGCCGCCTTCCGCGCGCCGGCCTCGGACGGGCTGCCGGCCCGGCTCAGCGTCGAGGGCGATCTCGTCGGCGTCGGCGCGCACGCGGTCCCGGTCCCCCCGATCGAGGTCGAGGTGCGCGACGCCGAGGGCCGCCCGCTGCGGGTCTTCACGGTCCCGGCCCCGCGCCCGACGCTGGAGGCCGGCGAGCGCGCCCGCTTCTCGGCCCGCCTCGACGATCCTCCGGCGCAGGGCCGGGCGATCGAGGTGCGCTTCGCCTCCGGGCCGGCCGAGGCGCATCCCTGACCGCCGCCTCGGGCGAGGGCCCGGCCCTGAGGGCCGCCGGATGGCATCGGCCACCGCCCCGGCTCGCGGACGAAGCCCTGCGGCCCCGACTTTTTGCGCCGCGAGGCGTGGGCAGGGCCGGGCGAAATGCTCTATGAGAGACCCATGACCAGCGCCTCCCGACGCGTCCGCGTCCTGTTCGACGAAGCCGCCATCGCCCGGCGCAACGAGGAACTCGCGCAGGAGATTCTCGCGACCCAGCCCCGGGACCTGCTCGTCGTGGCCGTCCTCAAGGGCAGCTTCATGTTCGCGGCCGACCTGCTGCGGGCGCTGCACCGGACCGGGCTCTCGCCGCAGGTCGAGTTCGTGCACCTGTCGAGCTACCGCACCGGCACGGTCTCCTCGGGCCAGGTCGAGATCCTGCGGGACGTCGAGAGCGAGGTGAAGGGCCGCGACGTGCTCCTCGTCGACGACATCCTCGAATCCGGCCGCACCATCGTCTTCGCCAAGGACCTCCTGATGGCCCGCGGCGCCAAGCGCGTGATGACGGCGGTGCTCCTCGAGAAGCCGGGCAAGCGCGCCGTGACGATCGACGCCGACTTCGTCGGCTTCACCTGCCCGGACGTGTTCGTGGTCGGCTACGGCATGGACGTGGCGCACGCCTTCCGGCAGCTGCCCTTCGTCGGCCTTGTGGATTACGAGAGCAGCGAGCCGGACCTGTTCGGCGGCACCTGAGGGCGCCTCCCGCCGCAACGGACTCTTCAGGAATGTCGCGGCAATTGCGCACAGGGATGGGGCGCCGGAACTGTTACGGCCGCCGGAATCTTGACAGGCACGCGGGCGCTTGCGTGATTCGCGGGCCGCTTGTCGGCACAACGATTTCTCAGACGGGACGGCATGGCGCGCATATTGCTCGTCGACGATGAAGAGACGGTCCGCGGCTTCCTCAAACGGGGGCTGGAGATCGACGGCCACGCCGTCGTGACGGCGATCGACGGCAGCGACGGGCTCGACCGCCTCAACGAGGCGGACGGCGCCTTCGACCTGATGCTCACCGACATCCGCATGCCGCTGATGGACGGCATCGCGCTGGCGCTCGCGGCCAAGCGCGACTTCCCGAACCTGACGATCCTCCTGATGACGGGCTTCGCCGACCAGCGCGAGCGCGCCCGCGGCCTCGACGCCATCGTCACCGACGTGCTGACGAAGCCGTTCTCCCTGGCCGACCTGCGCTCCACGGTGAACCGGGCGCTGGCCGCCTAGAGCCTGTCGACACAAAGCGTTTCCCTCACGCGAACCGCATCCCCGTCGCCCGGGAAGGCGCGCGGGGCCGCGCGACGCGGATCAACGCTTCACGACATGGGCGGTACCGGCCTCCCGGTTGAGCAGGATCGCCTCCTTCAGCGTGCGAAAGACCCCTCGGGGCAGATAGCCGTAGAAGCAGGGCGCACCCTCGGAGGAAGGCGTGTCGCCCTGTCGGATCGGCCGCAGATCGGGACCGGGCCAGACGAACACGTTGACTTCCGTGGCCACGATATACGAGGGGGCGGCGTCCATCCCGAGGTGACGCTTCACGGCGGCCGGAATCTCGACGGCGTCCTCGCGACGCGCAGGAGCGCTGTGCGTGACCGGCGCCACGTAGAGGATGGCGGAGGGGCCGATGTCCCGGCGGGCCAGAACGACGACGGCGGGCCGATCCTTCCGGCCTTCGAGCAGGCCCGCCTCGCTCTCGCGTCTCCACAGATAGGCGTAGCACAGCACGAGACCGGGCTGCGGGTCCTCCGGGAGGCGCATGAGCGCGTCAGGTCCGCGGAGCGGGCGACGCCTCCGTGCCCGGGTCGTCCAGATCCTCGATCTCGTAGGCGTGCGCCTCGGGAATGTCGGCCTCCCGGATCATCGCCATCTCGACCTCGGAGAGATCGCGGACGCCGACGGCCCGCCGGTAGCAGGCCCAGAGTTCGTTGTAGGTCTCGGCGGAGACGAGATAGGCGCTTTCCCGCCCATGCTTGGTGATCTGCACGGGCTCCTTCTGGGCACGGTCGTGCCACAGGCCGAAATTCTTCTGCACCTCGGAAGAGGTGACGGTGATGGACATGCCCGGCTCCGGTTTTCCGTAAAATACGGATATCCGGACCCAGCCTCAAGGGCGATGAGGCCCGGCGGCCTCGATGGCCGCCGGGCCGACGATCAGAACAACCCGTCGATCTGGCCGTTCGCGTCGAGACGGATCGTGTCCGCGGCGGGGACACGGGGCAGGCCCGGCATGGTCATGATCTCACCGCAGATCACCACGACGAAGCCGGCGCCCGCCGAGAGACGCACGTCGCGCACCCCGATGAGGTGGCCGGAGGGCGCGCCCATAAGGTTCGGGTCGGTCGAGAACGAGTACTGGGTCTTGGCCATGCAGACCGGCAACTGGCCGTAGCCCTCCTTCTCGAAGGCGGCGAGCTTGGTGGCGGCCTTCGACTCGATCTGGATGTCGGCGGCGCCGTAGAGCTTCGTCGCGATCGCCTTGATCTTGTCGGTGAGCTTGCCCTCGGGCTCGTAGGTGTAGGTCAGGGGCTTCTGCTCGCCCTCGGCGAGCTTCACCACGGCGTGGGCGAGTTCCTCGGCGCCGGCGCCGCCATCCGCCCAGTGCTTGCAGGTGATGGCCTCGACCTGGAGCTTCTCGGCGCACAGCGCCTTCAGCCTGGCGTGCTCGGCGTCGGTGTCGGCGTAGAAGTGGTTGACGCCGACGACGACCGGCAGGCCGAAATTGCGCACGTTCGTCACGTGCCGCTCGAGGTTGGCGAAGCCCCGCTCCAGGGCCTCGATGTTCTCCGAGCCGAGGTCCTTCTTGTTGACGCCGCCGTGCATCTTCAGCGCCCGCACCGTCGCGACGATGACGACCGCGGAGGGCTTCAGCCCGGCCTGGCGGCACTTGATGTCGATGAACTTCTCGGCGCCGAGATCCGCGCCGAAGCCCGCTTCCGTCACCGTGTAGTCGGCCAGCCGCAGGCCCGCGCGGGTGGCGATCACCGAGTTGCAGCCGTGGGCGATGTTGGCGAAGGGGCCGCCGTGGATGAGGGCGGGGTTGCCCTCCAGCGTCTGCACGAGGTTCGGCTGCAGCGCGTCCTTGAGGAGCACGGTCATCGCGCCCGTGGCCTTCACGTCCTTCAGCGTCACGAGCTTGCGGTCGCGGGTCTCGGCGATGACGATGCGGCCGAGGCGCTCCTCGAGGTCCTCGAGGTTCTTGGCGAGGCAGAACACCGCCATCACCTCGGAGGCGACCGTGATGTCGAACCCGTCCTCGCGGGGGAAGCCGTTGGCGACGCCGCCGAGCGACTGGTTGATGGCGCGCAAAGCCCGGTCGTTCATGTCGACGACGCGGCGCCAGAAGATGCGCCGCACGTCGATGTTGAGCTCGTTCGCCCAGTAGATGTGGTTGTCGATCAGGGCAGCGGCGAGCGAGTGGGCCGAGGTGATGGCGTGGAAGTCGCCGGTGAAGTGCAGGTTGATCTGCTCCATCGGCACGACCTGCGCCTTGCCGCCGCCGGCCGCGCCGCCCTTCATGCCGAAGCAGGGGCCGAGCGAGGGCTCGCGCAGGCAGATCATGGTCTTCTGGCCGATGCGGTTCAGGGCGTCGCCGAGGCCGACCGTCGTCGTGGTCTTGCCCTCGCCGGCCGGCGTCGGGCTGATCGCGGTCACGAGGACGAGCTTGCCCTCGGGCCGGCTCTCCAGGGAGGCGATGTAGCCGTGGTCGATCTTGGCGATGTGCTTGCCGTAATTGTGAAGCGCGTCCTCCGGGATGCCGAGCTTCTCGGCGACCTGTGCGATCGGCTTCAGGGTCGCCGCGCGGGCGATCTCGATGTCTGAGGGCATGGTTTCCTCACCTGTTCACGAGGGCATCGTGTGGCGTTGGCGTTTCTTGGCCGGGGACGGTGCGCACCCCGAGGGCTGCCGGTCCGGGCCGTGCGCCTCTCTTAGGCCGAGGAGCGCGCAGGCCAAGGGCCGAGCCTGAACAATCGGAGCAGTTTGCGCGAAGGCGGGCGGAATTGCGCGTCGGAAATTTTGAAGGCGGCGGCAAATTTTCATTCTGGCCGGGCGCGGGCCGTGTCACGGGTTGGCGCGGATCACCGGCTCCAGGCGATCGACCATCTCGCCGATCTGGTCCTCGCGCACGATGAGCGGCGGGGTGAGCGCCAGGGTGTCGCCCGCCGCCCGCACCACGAGCCCCGCCTCGAAGGCACGGTCCATGATGGTGAAGGCGCGCAGGGCCGGCGCGTCGGGCCGCGGCGCGAGGTCGATCGCGGCCGCCAAGCCCACGGTCCGGATGTCGAGGATGCCGGGCAGGCTCCGGAGGCTCATCACCGCCTGCCCGAAGGCGGGCTCCAGCGCCCGGGCGCGGGCGAACAGGTCCTCGTCCCGGTAGAGGTCGAGGGCGGCGAGCGCCGCCGCGCAGGCGAGCGGATGGCCCGAATAGGTGTAGCCGTGGAACAGCTCGACCCCGTGCTCCGGCCCCTCCATCAGGGCCGCGTGGACGGGCTCGCGCACGATCACGCCGCCCATCGGCACGGTACCGGAATTCACCCCCTTGGCGAAGGTGATCATGTCGGGCACGACGCCGTAGCGCTCGGCGGCGAAGGCGTGGCCGAGGCGCCCGAAGCCGGTGATCACCTCGTCGAAGATGAGGAGCAGCCCGTGCCGGTCGCAGATCGCGCGGAGCCGTTCGAGATAGCCCTTCGGCGGCGGCAGCACGCCGGTCGAGCCCGCCATCGGCTCGACGATCACGGCCGCGATCGTGGACGCGTCGTGGAGCGCGACGATCCGCTCCAGGTCGTCGGCGAGATGCGCGCCCCAATCCGGCTCGCCGACCGTGAAGGCCTGCCGCGCCCGGTCGTAGGTGTGGGGCAGGTGGTCGACGCCCGGAAGACCCGGCCCGAAGGCCCGGCGGTTGGCCGCGATGCCGCCGACCGAGATCCCGCCGAAGCCGACGCCGTGATAGCCGCGCTCGCGCCCGATCAGGCGGGTGCGCCGGCCCTCGCCGCGGGCCTGCCAGTAGGCCAGCGCGATCTTCAGCGCCGTGTCGACCGCCTCCGAGCCCGAATTGCAGAGGAAGACCCGGTCGAGGTCGCCGGGCGCCAGCGCCGCGAGCCGCCCCGCCAGGGCGAAGGCCGCCGGATGCCCGAACTGGAAGGGCGGCGCGTAATCGAGCTCGCCCGCCTGCGCCCGGATCGCCCGCACGATCGGCTCGCGGGCATGGCCCGCGTTGCAGCACCAGAGGCCCGCGATCCCGTCGAGGACGTGGCGCCCGTCCGGGGTGACGTAGTGCATGCCCTCCGCGCCGGAGACGAGGCGCGGCTTGCGGCGGAAGGCGCGGTTGGCCGTGAACGGCATCCACCACGCGCCGAGGTCGTTCGGGCCTGGCAAGGGGCCTGGCAAGGTGCCCGGGAGCGGAGCGGGCATCGCCAGGCCCGTCAGCCCGTCATCGCGGTCGCGGTGTAGCCGGCCCCGGTCAGGGCCTGCGCCACCTCGAGGCTCTGGGCGCGGGTGCGCAATGCGACGCGCCCGAGGGCGAGGTCGACCTCCACCTCGGCGCCGGGGTCGAGGCGCCGGATCGTGCGGCGCACGGCCTCCGCGCAGCCGCTGCAGGTCATGCCCTCGACCCGCATCATCAGGAGGTCCACCTGCCTCTCGTCCATGAGCCCTGTCCTCTCTCGGCCGCGTCCCATCCCATGTCGGACCCTCGGCGCGGCGATGCAAGGCGGTTCGACGAGGGCGCCCGGCCCAGGCGTGCATCCGGCACCCGGGACCGGGAGGGTCATCGGGCCCGGCAAGTCATCGGGCCCGGCAAGTCATCGGGCCCGGCAAGTCCATGTCACACCGGCCGGAAATCGGCGGCCCTTGCCGGCTCGCGCCTTGCCGGGCCGGACCGCCTCGGCAACAAGGTGGGATGCCCCGATTCGGCGCGGTCCGTCCGGTGCAGGTTTCCGTTCCCGCGTTCGAGGGGTTTGGGCTTAGTCCGATGGACCGGATCTTCGGCCGGCGCAGCAGCCTGTTGGCCCTGGCTCTGCTCGGGCTCCTCCTGCTCGGCCCCCTCGCGATCGTCTCTCCCCTCGCCGCCGCCCTCGCGCTGACCCTCGCGGCGGCGCTCGCCGCGCTCCTCTCGCATCGGCGGGCGGCGGCGCTGACGCGGCGCTGCGACAAGCTCTCCGCCGAGTTCGACGTGCTGGCCAAGCGCCTGATCCGCCTCGAAGCCGGGGCGGCGGCGCCGGCGGCCGCCGAGCCTCCGGCGGACACGGCCGCGCTCGCGACCGGCATCGAGGAGGTGACCGTCGAGATCGGCCTCCTCAGCGGCATCGTGCGCGACCTCGCCTCCGTGGTCGCCACGCAGGACGGCGAGATCGCCCGCCTCAAGGCGGAGATGCAACGGCCGGCCCCGCCCGTCGCGCCGCCGCCGCCCGTCCTCGCGGCGCCCGTCCTCGCGGCACCGGTCGCCCCGATGCCGATCCCCGCCGCCCCCGTCGCGCCGCCGCCGCCCGAGCCGGCGCGGCCGGCCGCCTTCGCGCCGCGGCCGATCCCGCCCCTGCCGCGATCGTCCGGGGCCGACATCGTCCCGGGCCCGGCCGGCGCAAGGCCGGAGCGGGGCGCCCGCGACGAGGCCGTCGTGGCGGCCTTCGACCGCGAGGGCCTGGAGGTGCACCTGCAGCCCGTGGTGGTGCTGCCGCAGCGCAAGGTCGTCTCCTACGAGGCGCTGGCACGGCTGCGGGTCGAGGGCGAGGTCCTGGCGCCGGAGGCGTTCCTGCCGGTGCTGGAGCGCTACGGCCGCACCACCGACCTCGACCGGCGCATGCTGCAGCGGGTCGCCACCATCGCCCGCCATCTCGCGGGGCGCGGCAGCGAGGCGGCGGTGGCCTACGGGCTCTCGCCGCTCTCCCTCTACGAGCCCGGCTTCCTGCGCTCGCTGGCCCGCCTCGTCGCCGCCGAGCCGGGCCTCGCGGGGCGGATCGTGATGGCGCTGCCGCAGGCGAGCTGGCGCAACCTCGACGCCGAGCAGGCGGCGGCGCTTGCCGCCCTCCGCGGCCGCATCGGCTTCATCCTCGACCGCCCGACGGACCTGCGCTTCGACGCCCTCTCGCTCGCCGAGCGCGGCGTCGGGCAGGTCAAGGTGCCGGCCGACCTGCTGCTCCGGCAGGCGGCGGGCCGCGGCCCCCTCTCCGACATCGCGGTGGAGGATCTCGTCGCGGCGCTCGCCCGGGCCGGCATCCGCCTCGTCGCCTGCGCCGTCGAGCACGAGGGCGACGTGCCCGACCTGATCGACCTCGACGTGCCCTTCGCGCAGGGAAGCGTCTTCGCCGCGCCCCGCGCCGTCCGGGCGGAGGTTCTGACTGCGCCCCCCGCGCCGCCCCCGCCTCAGCCCCCGGCCGACGACCCCGAGCCGCCGCCGCAGCGGCGGCCGTTCCGCGACTTCCTGCGCCGGGCGAGCTGAGGGCGGGCGTTGCAATCGGCGGGCGCGCCGCCTAACCGGGCCTGGACCAGAGCCATCCCGGGACGCTTCATGACAGCCTCATCCGCCGCGGCGGTTCCAGCCCAGGGCCGGGCCGCCGTCCCGGTCCTCGCCGGCATCGCGGACATCGCGCCGCGCTACGACCTCCTCCTGTGCGACGTCTGGGGCGTGCTGCACGACGGCACGGTCGGCCATCGCGCGGCGGGCGAGGCCCTGATCCGCTTCCGCCGCCTCGACCCCGAGGGCCGGCCGCGCCGGGTGATCCTCGTCTCGAACGCGCCGCGGCCCTGGCCGGGCGTGCAGCGGATCCTCGACGGCTACGGCGTGCCGCGGGAGGCCTACGACGCCATCCTCACCTCCGGCGACCTCACGCGGGACCTGATCGCGCGGCGCGCGGGGGCGGCCATCTACCATCTCGGGCCGGAGCGCGACGGGCCGATCTTCGAGGGGCTCGACCTCGATCTCGTCCCTGCCGAGGCGGCCGACCTCGTCGTCTGCACGGGCCTGTTCGACGACACGCGCGAGACGGCCGACGATTACCGCGCCGCACTCGCGGCCTTCCGCGCCCGCGCGGTGCCGATGATCTGCGCCAATCCCGATCTCGTGGTGGAGCGCGACAGGAAGCTCATCCCCTGCGCCGGGCTGATCGCCGCGGCCTACGCCGAGATCGGGGGCGAGGTCGTCTACGCGGGCAAGCCCTACCGGCCGGTCTACGAGGCGGCGCTGGAGAAGGCGGCGGCCCTCGACGCCGCCGGCCCGCCGGACAGGGCCCGGGTGCTGGCCATCGGCGACGCGCTCCGCACGGATATCGCGGGGGCCGCCGCGTTCGGCATCCCGAGCCTGCTCGTGGCCCGCGGCATCCATGCGGAGGAGCTCGGCGTGCTCGGCGAGCACGAACGGCTGGGCGATGCGGCCGACTGGCTCGCCCGCCAGAGCGTGCACCCCGACGCGCTGATCGAGCGGCTCGTCTGGTAGGCGCCTCAGGCGAACAGGGCGTCGATGTCGTCCTGGGAGGTGGCCGGCCCGCCGATCTGCGGCCCGTTGAGGAGGAGGCGCTCGGCCCGGCCCAGGCGATCGGCCTCGCTCGGATCGACGCCCGATTCGTCCCGCGCCTTCACGGCGTTCGCGAAGCGGGCGAGCCGCAATTCGAGCTGGCGCAGGGCCTCGACCACCTTCGAGATGCGCTGGCCGGTGATGTCCTGGAAGGCGCAGGCCTCGAAGATCTCGTAGATCTTCGCCTCGACGTTGACCCGGTAATCGGCGTCCTCGGGCAGGGACAGCATCTCCTCGGCGGAGGCCATGATCCGGTTGGTGGCGCCGGCCGTCGCCTCGAGCACGTTGCCGAGCTCCTCGTGCGCCATCGGGATGCGGTCGCGGGTGATCTCGTTGGCCCGCAGCGCCGCGATCTCCTGGCGCAGATGGCTGATATACTCCGCGATCTCCACGAGCTCGTGGATCACCGCCGGCGAGGGCCGCTCGGGAGCCGAATCCCGCGTCTTGCGTGCGAATAGCATCCGCGCTCACTCCACAGGGCGGCGCCGAACGGGCGCCGCCGGTACGCGTGCCGGCCCCTCCGCCCGGGGGGCCGTGATCGACAGGACGCCTCAGGCGCCGCAGACCGCCTCGATCTTGCTCTTGAGCGTGGCGGCGTTGAACGGCTTCACGATGTAGTTGTTCACGCCGGCCTTCTTGGCGGCGATCACGTTCTCGGTCTTCGACTCGGCGGTGACCATGATGAAGGGCGTGGTGCGCAGCGACTCGTCGGCGCGCACGTGGCGCAGCAGCTCGTAGCCCGTCATCGGCTCCATGTTCCAGTCGGAGATGACGAGGCCGTATTTGCGGCTCTTCAGCCGGGCCAGCGCCGCGGTCCCGTCGGAGGCGTCGTCCACCTCCTCGAAGCCGAGCTGCTTCAGGAGGTTGCGGATGATGCGAACCATCGTCTGGTAGTCGTCGACGACCAGGATCGGCATGCTGAGATCGAGGGCCATGGGGGTTCTTCGCTCCGTATTCCCGGGGGACGGTGCGGCGTCCCCTGCATATTGAGGGAAGCGCCCAGCGACGCGGCGCCTCGTAGTCGCGAAATTACCGGAGACCCGCTTGCGAAGCGGTTAACTGCGCGCGCATCCGTACGCGCCCCACCCGCGGGGCCCGTGCCCCTCGCTTGACCCCCCGTGCGGTTTTCGACAGGGTCCGCCCGGCCTCCTCCCCCAGAGCCCGGCCCACCCGCCCCGCAACGCCCCATGAATCCGATGTCGTCCGCCGACGAGACACCCGCGCGGCCCTTCACGGTCTGCCGCGAGGACGAGCCGCTGCCGCCGCAGCTGCGCGGCGCCGTGGCGGCGATCGGCAATTTCGACGGGGTGCATCGCGGCCACCGGAGCCTCGTGGAGGCCGTGCGCGCGGGCGCGCGCGCCGAGGGGCGCCCGGCCGTCGTCCTCACCTTCGAGCCGCATCCGCGGGCCTATTTCGCGCCGCACCTCCCCCTGTTCCGCCTGACCGACCCCGGCGCCAAGGAGATCGTGTTCCGGCGCCTCGGCCTCGACGGGCTCGTCGTGCGCCGCTTCGATGCGGGCCTTGCCGGCACGGGCGCCCGCGACTTCGTGCGGGGCCTGCTCGTGGAGGATCTCGGGCTCTCGGGCGTGGTGATCGGGCACGATTTCCATTTCGGCCGGGGGCGCGAGGGAACGCCGACGCTGCTCGCCGGGCTCTGCCGGGATTACGGCCTGTCCTGCCGCATCCTTCCCGCGGTCTCGCTGTTCGACGAGGCGGAGCCGGTCTCCTCCAGCGCCATCCGCGCGGCGCTCTCCGGCGGCGACATCGCCCGGGCGAACGCGCTCCTCGGCTACCGCTGGTTCGTGCGGGGCGAGGTCCGCCACGGCGACAAGCGCGGGCGGGTCCTCGGCTACCCCACCGCCAACATCGCGCTCGACGATTGCGGCCTCGCCCACGGCATCTACGCGGTGCGGGCGCGGCTGCCGGACGGGCGGGTCCGCGCGGGCGTGGCGAGCTACGGCCGCCGCCCCACCTTCGACGACGGGGCGCCGCTCCTCGAGGTCAATCTGTTCGATTTCGCGGGCGACCTCTACGGCCAGGCGCTCGAGGTCGAGTTCCTCGCCTTCATCCGCGGCGAGGAGCGCTTCGCGAGCGCCGAGGCGCTGGTCGCCCGCATGGATGTCGACGCGGCCGAGGCCCGCGCCCTCGTCGCGACGGACCGGACGCCCTCGATGATCGAGGGCGGGCGGTAGGTCCGCCGCTCACCTCTCCCACCCGGGAGGCCGCCCTCGGCGGGCCGACCCGGACGGGTCTCGGAGAGGCCGATCTGCCAGCTCAGAGCTTCTCCCGGCCCATCTCGCCCGCGAGGTCGGCGGCCGCCTGCCGCAGGTCGGTCGCGTCGCGGGTGCCGCTGAGGGCGTAGGTGGAGCCGCCCGCCGTCCAGTAGGCGGTGGTGCCGTCGCTGGAGCGGACGACCTCCTTCTCGCGGGCGCCCGACTTGCGGTGCGTGGCGAACAGGGAGACCTCTCCGAGGGCGCCCGCGTCGATCGCGACCTCGACGCCCGCGCCGCGATGGGCGGGGAAGACCTGCACGTCCCGCACCGTCCATCCGGCGGGCAGGTCCGGCAGGCGGATGCCCGTCGCCGCCTCGATGTCGGCCCGGTCGTAGGCCGGCGTCGGCCGCTGCGAGGCCATGCGGGCGCGCAGCTGCGCCGTCTGGCGGGCCTGCGCCGCGTCCTCCACGAAGGTCGGATCGATCGGGGAGGCGAAGGTATCGGGCACGCCGAACCCGCCGACCTCGGCATGGGCGAGCCAGCCGGCCCCGACCAGGATGGCGATGGCCGCCGCGCGCCGCAGGCGGGCGCCGACGGAGCGCCAGCGGAGCGAGCGGTCGAGCCTGCGGGCGGCAGCCCGGTTACGCTCGGGGCCGGGACCGGGCAGCCGGGCGAAGGCGGCGCGCAGGGCGTCGCTGTCGTGCATCTCGGCCATCACGCGGGCCGCCACCTCGGGGTGGCGCGCGAGATGGGCCTCGACCTCCAGGCGCCTCATGACGTCGAGCTCGCCGTCCACGAAGGCGATGAGATCGGAATCGGTAATCGGGTCGACCATGGCGGCAGGTCCTCATGCCCTGTCCGGGCGCATCTTGAACGATCGCGAGACCGGCCGATGCGGCGGCCGGTGCGGGTGGCCTCAGGTTTCCCCGACGGCCCGGCTCTCGTAGCCGAGGGGCGGGGCTCCCCGGATCTCCGGCTGGCCGCTCGACGGCACGAGGCGCAGATGCGGCCGCTCCGAGCCTCCCCCTTCGCGCTCGGGCGGCTTGCGGGCGGGCCGGCCCTCCTCGAAGGCCCGCAGCGCCGCGCGTCCGCGGCCGAGCCGCGACATCAGGGTCCCGATGGGAATGCCGAGCACGGCCGCGGCATCGGCGTAGGCCATGCCCTCGATCGTCACGAGATGCAGGGCCGCGCGCTGCTCCTCGGGCAGGGTCAGGAAGGCCTCGCGGATCTGGGCGAGGCGCACCTGCCCTTCCTGGGCGGGCAGCGCCACCTCGTCGCTCATCTGCACCAGCACGTCGGCGTGGCGCGCCTCGACGCGCTTGCGACGCTGGTCGTCGATGAAGACGTTGTGCAGCACCGTCATCATCCAGGTGCGCAGGTTGGTGCTCGGCCGCAGGGTCGCCTGAGCCTCCAGGGCGCGCACGAGGGTGTCGTGCACGAGATCGTCGGCCCTCAGCGTGTCGCGGGTGAGCGAGCGCGCGTAGCGCCTCAGGGGCACCAGCAACTCGACGATATCGGGACGCTTCGACTTGTCGGATGTCATACCGGTTCAGACGGGTGCCGAGGCACCTTTAATCCCCGCCCGCGCCCGTCGCGGACGGGGTTTGTGCTTGAGACTACTGGTAGGCGGCGTGGAGATCGAGGGTGCATTCGTGGCCGACCCGCTCGAAATGCTCCGCGAGCCACGCCTGCGCGGCCGCGCGACCCCGGTCGCGCAGGCGCTCGAACACCCGCCAGCGCGCGTCGAGGCGCGAGGAGGCCGGGTAATCCTCGAGGGCGTCGGTGCCGTCGATCCGGTGGACCCGCACCCGCTCGTAGGCGCCCTGGCCGAGGACGCCCTCGTCGATCAGGTTGTCCACGAAGTCGATCGCGCGCAGCTCCCGCATCAGGTTGGCGTTGAACGTGATCTCGTTCAGCCGGTCCTGGATCTCGGCCTCGGTGCGGGGCGTCTCGCGCCGCTCGACGGGGTTGATCTGGACGAGGAGGATGTCCCGCGTGCGCGCCCCGCGATGCAGGGGATAGAGGGGTGGGTTCCCGAGATAGCCCCCGTCCCAGTAGGGCACGCCGTCGATCTCGACCGCCTGGAACACGGTGGGCAGGCAGGCCGAGGCCATCAGGTGGTCGACCGTGAGCCGCTCGCGCTCGAACACGGCGAGCTTGCCGGTCCAGACATTGGTGGCCGAGACGTAGACGCCCGCCGTCTCGGCCTCCCGCAGCCGCTCGAAATCGACCTGCTTGGCCAGAGCCTTGCGCAGTGGGTTCACGTTGAGGGGGTTGGCGACGTAGGGGCTCGGCATCAGCGCCTTCGTCCAGAACTCGGCGACCGGGTTGCCCTGCCACAGGCCGAGCAGCCCGCTGACGACGCGGCGCTGGGCCGGCCAGAGGTCGCCGTCGAGGCTGACCTCCCGCCAGAACCGCTCCAGCGCCTCGCGCGCCCCCTCGGGGCCGCCCGAGAGCCAGCCGTCGATCATCACGACCGCGTTCATGGCGCCCGCGCTCGCCCCCGTGACCGCCTCGAAGCCGAGGCGGCCATCCTCGATCAGCGCATCGAGCACGCCCCAGGTGAAGGCGCCGTGCGCGCCGCCGCCCTGAAGGGCGAGGGCGACGGTCTTCTCCGCCCGCGCACCGGCCAGGACGTGCATCGGCGGGCGCGCCTCGGACCGCGCCTCGATCCCGTCCTCGGACTGCACGGGCTCGGGCACGGCGGTGGCCGGGTTGTGCGGCTCCGGCCCGTGCGGGTTCGCCGCGGGCGGGGCTGGTCTCTCGGTGCGGCTCATGGGATCCGTCATGCCTCTCAACATGGTATGTTGCGCTGCAACAGCAACGGCCAGGCCAAACGGCCGGCCGACGCCTCCGTTCCGCGAATCGGCGCACGGGGCCGGGGCAGCCGATGAGGCGAAAGGGCCGCAAGCCCGGCCGCCCGCAGGGGCGGGGCGCCGGAATCGGGGAGAACGGCCCTCCGCCTCGACATTCGCGCCCGGATGCGACATGACACGCGCGATGCTGCCATGCGCGGCCTCGGCTTGACGCTGCGGGCCGGCAATCTCAGCTAAACCAACGCGCGCGTATCCTGCGCATCTCTTGAGTTGATCCTGGCGGCGCGCCGGCTCCGAACGAGCGGGCCCGGGCCGCCGGGGGCGGCGAAACCCGGAGACGGGCGGGGCGGGAGCCCTGCGGCCCGGGCCACGCGCGCCCCGAAGGATCGCAGACGAGATCCTGCAGACAAGGTCCATCGATGGAACTCACCACAGCCGCAGCCGCTCCCGAGACCCTCGGCGGAACCGGCCCCGAGATCGCAGGGCCGGCCCCCCGGCACCGCACGGTCGGCGTGCGCGTCGGCACGGGGGAGGGCGCGGTCACCGTCGGCGGCGGCGCTCCCGTCGTCGTCCAGTCCATGACGAACACCGACACGGCCGACATCGACGGCACCGTGGCGCAGGTCGCCCAGCTCGCCCGGGTCGGCTCGGAACTCGTCCGCATCACCGTCGACCGCGACGAGGCGGCCGCCGCCGTTCCGAAGATCCGCGAGCGCCTCGACCGCATCGGCGTGCACGTGCCCCTCGTCGGCGACTTCCACTACATCGGCCACAAGCTCCTCTCCGACCACCCGGCCTGCGCCGAGGCGCTCGCCAAGTACCGGATCAACCCGGGCAATGTCGGCTTCAAGGAGAAGAAGGACACGCAGTTCTCGACGATCATCGAGCAGGCGATCCGGTACGGGAAGACCGTGCGCATCGGCGCCAACTGGGGCTCGCTCGACGGCGAGCTCCTCACGCACCTGATGGACGAGAACGCGAAATCCCCGAGGCCCATCGACGCCCGCGCCGTGATGCGCGAGGCGATGGTGCAATCGGCCCTCTCCTCGGCCAAGCGCGCCGAGGATCTCGGCCTGCCGAAGGACCGCATCATCCTCTCGGCCAAGGTCTCGGCCGTGCAGGATCTGATCGCGGTCTACCGCGAGGTCGCCCGCCGCTCGGACTACGCGATCCACCTCGGCCTGACCGAGGCCGGCATGGGCTCGAAGGGCATCGTCGCGGCCTCGGCCGCCATCGGCGTGCTGCTCCAGGAGGGCATCGGCGACACGATCCGCTACTCGCTCACCCCCGAGCCCGGCGGCGACCGCACGCTGGAGGTCAAGACGAGCCAGGAACTCCTGCAGACGATGGGCTTCCGCACCTTCGTGCCCCTGGTCGCCGCCTGCCCGGGCTGCGGGCGCACCACCTCGACGACCTTCCAGGAGCTGGCCCGCGACATCCAGAACTGGATCACCACCTCGATGCCGGAATGGAAGAAGACCTATCCGGGCGTGGAAGGGCTGAACGTCGCGGTGATGGGCTGCATCGTGAACGGCCCGGGCGAGTCGAAGCATGCCGATATCGGCATCTCGCTGCCCGGCACGGGCGAGACCCCGAGCGCGCCGGTCTTCATCGACGGCAAGAAGGCGATGACGCTGCGCGGCGCCACCCTCGCCAAGGACTTCGAGACCATCGTCATCGACTACATCGAGCGCCGCTTCGGCCAGGGCGCCCGCAGCGCCGCCGAGTGAGGCTCGCCCGCTGATCCCGAGGCCGGGCCGATGGCCCGGCCGGGGCTTGCCGAAAGGTCGCTGTTTCCGCCGCTCCGGCCGCGTGCTAAGCGTGCCGGCACGATCCCCTTGAGCGGCCCGGCGAGCGCCGGGCGCGCGTGCCCCGGACGGCATCGCGTCCCCATGGCGTCCTCGATGCGCCGCGTCGCGAGCCTTCGGGCGGCCCTCACCCTAGATCGCCCTTCATGACGCACTCCGCCACACCGAGCGTCCCCGCCGCTCAAGCCGCCGCGGGCGCTTCCGGTACGGCCTCCGCCGCGGGCGCTTCCGGCACGGCCTCCGGAGCTCCCGCGCCCGGCGAGGGCGGAGGCACCCCGCCGACCTCGGCGGGGGTCCTGGACGGGCCCGAGGAGGGGCACGCCCCTGCGAGCTTCTGGACCCTCGTCGTCGGCTCGGTCGGCGTCGTCTACGGCGACATCGGCACGAGCCCGCTCTACGCCTTCCGCGAGGCGCTGGCGCCGGCGCGCGCCGACAACATCCTGCTCGCCGAGGAGGTGCTCGGCACCGCCTCGCTGATCCTGTGGGCGCTGCTGCTCATCGTCACCATCAAGTACGTCGCCATCCTCCTCCGGATGGACAACAACGGCGAGGGCGGCATCCTCTCGCTGATGGCGCTCGCCCGGAAGTCGCTCGGCGGCTCGCGCCTCGTCTTCACCCTCGGGCTCCTCGGCGCCTCGCTGTTCTACGGCGATGCCGTGATCACGCCCGCCATCTCCGTGCTCTCGGCGGTGGAGGGCTTGAAGCTCGTCACCCCCGCCTTCGAGAACTCGGTGCTGCCGATCACGGTCGGCATCATCGTTGCCCTCTTCCTCGTGCAGAGCCGGGGCACCAGCAAGGTCGCGGCCTTCTTCGGGCCGATCATGGTCGTGTGGTTCCTGGCCCTGGCGCTCGCGGCCCTGCCGCACATCCTGGCCAATCCCGGCGTGTTCTGGGCCTTCCACCCCTGGTACGCGGTGCATTACCTGCTTGGCCACGGCTCGGGCGCGCTGGTGGCGCTCGGCGCCGTCTTCCTCGCGGTGACGGGCGCGGAGGCGCTCTTCGCCGATCTCGGCCATTTCGGGCGCCGCCCGATCCAGGTGGCGTGGCTCGGCCTCGTCGCGCCCTGCCTCGTCCTCAACTACCTCGGACAGACCGCGCTGGTGCTCGCCAAGCCCGACACGACGGACCCGTTCTACCAGCTCGTGCCCGAATGGGGCCTGATCCCGATGGTGGTTCTGGCGACGCTCGCCACCGTCACGGCGAGCCAGGCGGTGATCACGGGCGCCTTCTCGCTCTCGCGGCAGGCGATCCAGCTCGGCCTGCTGCCGCGGCTCGAGATCCGCCATACCTCCGAATCCCATTCGGGCCAGATCTACCTGCCGCAGATCAATCTGCTCCTGATGATCGGCGTCGTGGTGCTGGCGGTGCTGTTCCGCTCCTCCTCGGCGCTGGCCTCGGCCTACGGCATCGCCGTGACGGGCACGATGCTGCTCACCGCCTCACTCTCCTTCATCGTGCTCTGGCGCTACTGGCGCTGGTCGCCGATCGCGGCCGCGGCGGCGATCATGCCCTTCATCGTGGTCGAGTTCCTGTTCATGCTCTCGAACCTCCTGAAGGTGTTCGAGGGGGGCTACGTGCCGCTGCTCGTGGCGGGCTGCCTCATCGTGCTGATGTGGACCTGGGTGCGGGGCGTCACCATCCTGTTCAACAAGACCCGCAAGACCGACGTGCCGCTGGTCGAGCTCGTCGGGATGCTGGAGAAGAGCCCGCCCCACCACGTGCGGGGCACGGCGGTGTTCCTCACGAGCGACCCCGAGATCGCGCCCGCGGCCCTCCTGCACAACCTCAAGCACAACAAGGTCCTGCACGAGAAGAACGTCATCCTGACGGTCGAGACGGTCGACACCCCCCGCTCGAACCAAGCGGACAAGGTGCGCATCGAGCCGATCGGGCCGCATTTCTCGAAGGTCGTGATGAAGTTCGGCTACATGGAGCAGCCGAACATCCCCAAGACCCTGACGCTCCTGCGCAAGCAGGGCTTCAAGTTCGACATCATGGCGACGTCGTTCTTCCTGTCCCGCCGCTCGATCCGGCCGGCGGCGCATTCCGGCATGCCGCTCTGGCAGGACCGGATCTTCATCACGCTCGCCAAGAACGCCAACGACGCGACGGACTTCTTCCAGATCCCGACCGGACGCGTCGTCGAGGTAGGCACCCAGGTCACAGTCTGAACCGGGCCGCGCCCTGTGCGAAAGGGCACATACCATGCGCTCCGCGCAGGGTTCGCGGGCCGGGAGGCGATGCACCCGTGTTGCCGCGCGGCGGACAGCTGGCTTAGATTGAATTCATTCTGAAGACGGCGCGGACCGGGGGCGGTCGCGATTTCGGTCTCCCGTTCGGGAGGCCAGATCGCGGGCACCCTGGCACCGCTTGCGCTGCCTGGGGCACCCGCTGTGCCCCGGGGCCGGCCCCCGTGCCTCACGACAGGACGATGCTGATGATCAAATTCACCGTGAACGGGGCTGAGCGCAGCTTCGACGGCGATCCCGACATGCCCCTGCTCTGGTACCTGCGGGACGAGCTGGGCCTCACCGGCACCAAGTTCGGCTGCGGTCAGGCCCTCTGCGGCGCCTGCACCGTCCATCTCGGCGGCACGGCCGTGCGCGGCTGCGTGACCCCCGTCTCGGCGGCCGAGGGCCAGACGGTCACGACGATCGAGGGGCTCTCGCCGGACGGCAACCACCCGGTCCAGGCCGCGTGGCGCGACCTCAACGTCTCCCAGTGCGGCTATTGCCAGCCCGGGCAGATCATGCAGGCGGCCTCCCTCCTCAAGGACACGCCGAAGCCGACCGACGCCCAGATCGACGAGGCGATGAGCGGCAATCTGTGCCGCTGCGGCACCTACCCGCGCATCCGCGCCGCCATCCACCAGGCCGCCGGCCAGCCCAAATCCGCCCCCGGAACCAAGGGAGAGCGCCTGTGATCCACGACGCCAAGCTGATGGCCGAACTCGCGGCCGAGACCCCGAAGGCCGCCGTGCCGGCCGTGCTCGCCAATGTCAGCCGCCGGGCGGTGCTGGGCGGCCTGGGCGCCTTCGCGCTCGCCCTCTCGCTGCGTGACCGCGCGCAGGCCGAGGAGAAGAAGGACGAGCCCAAGAAGTTCGGCGCCGACGGCATGCCGAACGGCTGGAAGGACGATCCGAAGGTCTTCGTCGCCATCGCGCCCGACGGCACGGTGACCGTGACGAACCACCGCTCGGAGATGGGCCAGGGCGTGCGCACCTCGATCGCCCTCGTGGTGGCCGACGAGCTCGAGGCCGACTGGTCGAAGGTCAAGGTCGTCCAGGCCTGGGGCGAGGAGACCCGCTTCGGCAACCAGGATACCGACGGCTCGCGGAGCCTGCGCCACTTCTTCCAGCATTTCCGCCATGTCGGCGCCGCCGCCCGCCTGATGCTGCGCGAGGCTGCCGCCAAGCAATGGGGCGTGCCGGTCTCCGAGGTGAGCGCCGAGAACCACGTCGTCGTCCACGCCAAGTCGAAGCGCCAGATGGGCTACGGCGAGGCCGCGGCGGCCGCCGCCGCGCTTCCCGTCCCCGCCCGCGAGAGCGTGGCGCTGAAGGACCCGAAGGCCTTCCGCTACATCGGCAAGGGCGAGATCGGCCTCATCGACAACCGCGACATCACGACCGGCAAGGCGATCTACGGCCTCGACACCCGCCTCGACGGGATGCTCTACGCCCTCGTCGCCCGGCCGCCCGTCTACGGCGGCAAGGTCGCGAGCCTCGACGATTCGGAGGCCAAGAAGGTCCCCGGCGTCGTGAAGATCTTCCAGATCGAAGGGGCGCCCATCCCCTCCGAGTTCATGCCGCTCGGCGGCGTCGCGGTGGTGGCCAAGAACACCTGGGCGGCGTTGAAGGCGCGCGACGCCCTCAAGATCACCTGGGACGACGGCCCGAACGCGGGCTACGACACGGACGCGTTCCGGGGCGAGCTGGAGAAGGCGGCCCGCGCGCCCGGCAAGGTCGTGCGCAACCAGGGCGACGTGGACGGCGCCATGGCCAAGGCCAAGAAGCGGATCACGGCCGAGTACTTCGTGCCCCACCTCGTCCAGGCGCCGATGGAGCCCCCGGCCGCGGTGGCCTTCGTGAAGGACGGGGCCTGCGAGGCCTGGGCCTGCACGCAGGGGCCGCAGGCCGCCCATGACCGCCTCGTCAAGGCGCTCAAGCTCCCGGCCGACAAGGTCAAGGTGAACGTGACGCTGCTCGGCGGCGGCTTCGGCCGCAAGTCGAAGCCCGACTACGTGGTCGAGGCCGCGCTCTGCTCGCAGGCCGTCGGCGGCGTGCCGGTCAAGCTGACCTGGACCCGCGAGGACGACATCCACCACGGCTACTACCACACGATCTCGGTGGAGCACGTGGAGGCCGGCCTCGACGAGAAGGGCATGCCGGTGGCTTGGCTCCACCGCTCGACGGCGCCGACGATCGGCTCGATCTTCGCGCCGGACCCGAAGCACGAGCTCCCCTTCGAGCTCGGCATGGGCCTCGTCAACACGCCCTTCAACCTGCCCAACATCCGGCTGGAGAACCCGGAGGCCCCCGCGCATGTGCGCATCGGCTGGTTCCGCTCGGTCTCGAACATCCCGCACGCCTTCGCGATCCAGTCCTTCGTGGCCGAACTCGCGCACGAGGCGGGGCGCGACCCGAAGGAGTACCTGCTCGAGCTGATCGGACCCGACCGGAAGATCGACCCGACCGACATCGGCGACGTCTGGAACTACGGCGAGGATCCGAAGCGCTACCCGATCGAGACGGGGCGCTTGCGGCGCGCCATCGAGGCGGCGGCGGGCGGCATCGGCTGGGGCCGGAAGATGGAGAAGGGCCGCGGCCTCGGCATCGCGGGCCATTACAGCTTCGTCACCTACACCGCGGTCGCGGCCGAGGTGGAGGTGAGCGACAAGGGTCAGGTCTCGGTCAAGCGCGTCCACATCGCGGTCGATTGCGGGCCGCAGGTGAACCCGGAGCGGGTGCGCTCGCAGATGGAGGGCGCGGTGGTGATGGGGATGGGCCTCGCGCTCACCTCCGAAATCACCTTCAAGCAGGGCCGTGCGCAGCAGAACAACTTCGACGGCTACGAGATCGTCCGGATCGACGCCGCTCCGGAGGTTCACGTCCACCTGCTGCCGAACCCGGATTACCGAGCGCCGCTCGGCGGCGTCGGCGAGCCGGGCGTCCCGCCCGTCGCGCCGGCCATCGCCAACGCGGTCTTCGCGGCCACGGGCCGGCGCATCCGCGAGCTGCCGATCCGCGACAAGCTCAGCGCCTGAGCGCTCCGCAGGTCTCCGGGGTGACGCCCGGGACCTGCGGGCCTTCCGTCCGCGCACCCGCGTCGTTCCGAGGGGACGACGCGGAGGCTCGGTGCCTCCCGCAGGGATCGGGAGCCGCGCCTGAAGCGTTCCTCCCGCGACCGGCACCCGCGGCAAGCCTCGCGCTGTAAGCCTCGGCCTGCACGGATGCCGCCAGCAATCGAGGATCTTCCGCCCATGATGCGTCTCGTCCGGCCGTTCGCCGCCTGCCTCTCCGTCGCCGTGGCGACGCTGCCCGGAGCGGCCTACGCCTCGCCCTGCGCGGACCAGATCGCGGCCCTCGACAAGCGCGTGAAGGACGAGGCCCGCGACGCCATCTCCGCCTCGACGAGCGGAAAGTCCGTCGCCGCCGCCCGCGAGGGCCAGGGCGCCGAACCCGGCCGGGCCGGCCAGCCCGCCGTGGCCGAGGCCCCGCCCGAGAAATCGGCCGAGGCCGGGAAGGGCGGCGACACGGCGCAGCAGGCCAAGGTCGCCCTCGACGAGGCCCGGACCGCCGACAAGAAGGGGGATGCCAAGGGCTGCGAGGCGGCCCTCGCCCGGGCCAAGCAGCAGCTTTCGCAGAGCCCCTGACCGGGACCAGCCCGCGGCCCCGGTGGGGCGGAGCGCCCGTGCCGGACGCCCCGCCCGCTGCTCCGTGGGTTTCCCCTAGACCCGGGCCGCCGAACTGCCGCCGGCGCTTCCCGCGTTCCCGATCCGGCGGGAACGGCCCGGCCTACGCACGCGGCGCGCGAAAGGTTTCAGGCCGCTCCGAGCGGCGCTCCGCCCCTCATCGTTGCGCCCGCAACGCAATCTTTCGGCGGCGCGACGCAACAGGCGTGAAAGACGGCCCTGCTAGACCCTGCCCCAACGAGAGCCGGCCGCGACGCGGGCTCCACCACGAGGGGACAGACCATGCGCGATCTCATCAAGCTCTTCGCCGCCGGCACCATCCTGACGGCCTACGCGCTCGTCGTGCCGAGCCTCGCCGATGCGGGGCTCGCGCCGCACCCTGCGGCGGCCCGGATCGTCCAGGTGTTCTGAACCCGGTCCGAATGCGCGTTGAAATTGCGATGTGGGGTGAGGCCGAGAAATCCGGACCGGCCCGTCCGAGATAGGGGCGGATCACTCCGCCCCGAAGTCGCGCTCAGGCGCTGGCGCGCAATGCGTGCTTGTTGCCGTTCAGGCCCGCACACAGATCATCGACTTCGGTCAAATCCAGAGCGTCGCCATTCTCACTCGCGATGGCATCGATGAGATGATCCTGCCGCGGATCGAAAGGATGACCCTGCATCCTATAGAATTGATAATAGCGTAGAGCCGCAAGAACGGTATCACGTTCGCGGGCAGTTACAGTTATGTTCTGCATGGGTCTATTATTCCCCTAAGGCTGCAACGAACGCTTGGACGAGGCCGCGCGACGACTCAACCAAGCTTGACTGTTGTAACCCTTCGGCAACCCGGGCGTCCATATCTTGACGCGCGCGCCCCTGGTGATTCGGGAGGCTCTCCCGTCGCGGCCGGACCCGCAGCGATCCGGTAAGTCGTTGGGCCGCGTTGCGTCCTGCAGTTGCAGGCGCGTCTCCGTACTGAGGGAGCGCAGGACCGGGCCGGATCGTAGCCCGGCAAACAGCCCCTGCCGAGCCCCCGACGCGCCTCAGCCGAGCCCGTATCCGGCGAAGAAGGCGGGCACGACCTCGCTCGCCGGGCCGTAGCGCGTCTCGTCGAACAGGCCCGCGTTGTCGGAGGGCTCCAGGTTCAGTTCGCAGGTGCGGATGCCGAGCGTGCGCGCCTGCGCGGCGTAGCCCGCGGCCGGGTAGACGGAGCCGGAGGTGCCGATCGAGACAAAGAGATCGGCGCGCGTGAGGGCGGCGTCGATCGCCTCCAGGTGCATCGGCATCTCGCCGAACCAGACGATGTCGGGCCGCAGGGTGCCGGTGCGCGCGCAATGGGGGCAGGGCTGCGCGCGCAGGATGTCGTCGCGGCGGCCGAAAGCGTGGCCGCAACCCGTGCAGCGCGCCTTCAGAAGCTCGCCATGCATGTGCACGACCGCGCCCGCGCCGCCGCGCTCGTGCAGGTCGTCCACGTTCTGCGTGCAGAGAAACAGATGTCCGCCCGCCTCCGCCGCGCGCGCCTGGGCCCGGGCGAGGGCCCGGTGGGCCGGGTTCGGCTCGGCCGCCAGCGCGTTGCGGCGGCGCCAATTGTAGAAGTCGAGCACCGTGTCGGGATCGGCCGCGAAGGCTTCGGGAGTGGCCAGCCGCATCGGATCGAAGCGCGCCCAGAGGCCGCCCCGGTCCCGAAAGGTGCCGAGCCCGCTCTCCGCCGAGATGCCGGCGCCGGTGAGGACGAAGATCCGCGGGACGGGGGAGGCCATGCCCGCGACTGTACGCGGCCCCTCAGATCAGTTCCACGGCCGCGTTGGGGAAGCGGATCGCGAAGGTGGCGCCCCGGCCCGGTCCCTCGCTCTCGGCCGTGGCCCGGCCCCCGTGCAATTCCGCGATGCGCTTCACGATCGAGAGGCCGAGGCCCGTCGAGCCCTCGCCCGCCGTGGGCTTCGCCGAGAGGCGCTGGAAGCGGCCGAACAGGCGCCCCGCATCCTCCGGCGACAGGCCGGGCCCGTGGTCGGAGACGGCGCAGACCGTCTCGTCCGCGTCCCGCCAGACCGCGACCCGGATCGCCCCGCCGGGGAAGCTGTACTTGATCGCGTTCGAGACGAGGTTGTCGATCGCCTCGCGCAGGCGCTCCGTGTCGCCGCAGAGCCAGGTCTCGCCCGGAAGCGCCGCCTCCAGGCCCTGGTCCTTGAGGTCGGCCAGCGGCCGGTTCGCCTCGCAGACCTCGCGGGCGAGGGCGGCGAGGTCCACGGGCTCCCGGCGCAGGGTGATGTCGAGGGCGTCGTTCATGGCATCCGCCATCAGGCTCTCGATCATGCCGGTCAGGCGCTTGGCCGAGCTGCGGATGTGGTCGGCCTGCGCCCGCATCTGCTCCCCCGGCGGCGGGCTCATGCCGGTGAGGTCGTTGAGCATCTCGGCGCGGCCGAGGATGACCGCGAGCGGGTTCTTGAGATCATGCGCGATGGTGCCGAGGATCTCGGTCTTGAGGCCGTTCGCCCGGCGCAGGTCCGAGCGCTGCATGCCGAGGCGGCGGTTCGCCCGGATCAACTCGGCCGTGCGCTCGACCACGCGCTGCTCCAGCCCGACATTCGCGCGCTGCAATTGCTCGTAGAGGATCACGTTGTCGAAGGCGATGGATAGCCGGCTCGTGAACAGGTCGATCAAGGCCCGGTCCGTGTCGGAGAGCGAGCGGTCGGCATCGATCAGGGCGACGATCTCGCTGCCGCTCGCGGTCTCGAGGTAGAGCGTCGAGCAGCGGGTCCCGAAGCTGTGGCGGCGCTCGGCGAAGGTGCGGGCGACGATCGGGTGCACGTCCGCGTCGAGGGGCCAGGCCGGCTCGCGGCCCATGTAGTGGTGGTAGCAGCCGGAGCCGGCGAGCACGCAGAAGCGCTCGTCCGTCTCCCCGTTCTCGCGCAGCACCAGGATGCCGGCGCAATCGACGTTGAGGAGCGAGGCGACCTGGGTCAGCATCCCCTCCGCCAGGAGCTGCATCGACTTGTGGTCGAGGAGCATCGGGGCCGCGTCGATGATGATCTCCAGGCCCCGCCGGGTCTCGTGGAGGCGCTTGAGCTGCTGGTAGGCGCGCAGCGCCGCGGTGAGGCTCGTGAAGAGCTTGTCGGCGGTGAGCTCCGTCTTCGCCTTGTAGTCGTTGATGTCGTAATCGACGATGACGCGCCGCTCCGGCGCCTGCCCCGGCTGGCCGGTGCGCAGGATGATCCGCGCGGTCTCGTCCCGCAATTCCCGGCGGATGAAGTCGACGAGGACGAGGCCCGCGTCGTCCGTCTCCATCACCACGTCGAGGAGCACCACCGCGATGTCGCGGCGCGCCCGCAGGAGCGCGCGCGCCTCCTCGGCGGAATGGGCGGAGAGGATCTCGAGCCCCCGCCCGTCGAGCGTGTAGCCGGCGAGCGCGTAGCGCGTGCCCTCGTGCACCGCCGGGTCGTCGTCGACGACCGCGACGGCCCAGGTCCCGGCCCGCTCGGGCAGGGACGGCACCTCGTCCGGGATCAGGTGGAGGATATCGTCGTCCATCGTACCGTTCCGACCAAGCCGCAACCGCGGGTTTCACGTATCCGGCGCCGATGGGCCGCATTGTCCTCAAGCCGATCCGAGATGAAAGCCCTTTGTGGCCCCTGTGCGGTCGGCTCGGTGCGGGAGGGCACAAACAAAAGAGACGCCCCTCCGGCAAGCCTCATCAGTTGATCGGGCGTCTCGTCCAGCCATTCCGCCGTCATCAAGACTGTGGAATGACGCGTCGACGCCGTGGCATCGGACCCGCCTTCAGGCTTGATGGCTCCGGCCGGCCGGCCTCGACAGGTTTCGGGCAGCTCTGACCGGAGCCGGGCGGCGGCGAAACCGGTCGTTGACAGAACGGGGCGTGCATCGCCAGAGGGGCTCGCATGATGCATGATGCAATCTTGCCGTGTAACGGCGCCGGGCATCCGCCGATGCCCGCCCCCTGGAAGCGAGACCCCTCGATCCGCGTGCCCGCGAGCGTGATGCGTCAGATTCCCAACGAGCCGGGACGGAGCGGCCGGTGAGCGCGAGTGCCGCTCACGTCGTCGTCGTCGACGACGAGGCCGAGGCCCGCGCGATGGTCGGCGACTACCTGCGCCTGCACGGGTTCGACGTGACCCTGTGCGACGGGGGACGCGCGCTGCGCGCGCACATCGCCGAACGCACGCCCGACCTCGTGGTCCTCGACCTCAACATGCCGGAGGAGGACGGGCTCTCGATCGTGCGCGACCTCAAGGCGCGGAGCGCGATCCCGATCATCATGCTCACCGCCACGGCGAGCCCGATCGACCGCGTCGTCGGCCTGGAACTCGGCGCCGACGATTATCTCCCCAAGCCCTGCGAATTGCGCGAGCTCGTGGCGCGGGTCCGCTCCGTGCTGCGGCGGGCGCAAGCGACCCCCCGTTCGGAGGCACCCGCGGCCGCACCCGAGGCCACGCGACGGATCCGTTTCGGCACGAAGTGGCTGGAGCCCGATTCCCTCCGCCTCAGCGACGATGCCGGCCTCGAGCAGCCCCTGACCCGCTCGGAATACGACCTCCTGAAGGCCTTCGCGGACCACCCGAAGCGGGCGCTCTCCCGCGAGCGGCTCCTCGACCTCGCCGACGCGCGCGATCCCGACGCCTTCGACCGGGCGATCGACGTGCGCATCAACCGCATCCGCAAGAAGATCGAGCCCGACCCGGCCAACCCCCGCTTCATCCGCACCGTGCGCGGCCTCGGCTACGTCTTCCGCCCCGAGGGCGATTGAGGAGGGGCGGTCCGAAACGCGCTATGACGGGCTCATGCGCGTCCTCGGCCGTCTCGTCCTCATGGCTCTCGGCCTCCTCCTGGCGATTCCCGCCGGCGCCGGGGCGCTGACCCTCCTGCTCGTCCTCGATCCGGCCGCCCAGGGCTGGCTCGCGGACGGCGCGCTGGCCGGGCTCGACGCGCTCCTGCCCGATCTCGCCGCGGGGCTTTCCCCCGAGACGCTGCCGATCGTGCTGGCCGGCCTCGCGCAGGCGCTGTTCGTGCTCCTCGTCGTGCCCCCTTGCCTCGTCGCCCTCGTCGGGGAGACGCTGCGGCTGCGCAGCCTCGTCTGGTACGGCGGCGCCTGCGGCCTGCTCACCGCCTCCCTGCCCTGGCTGGTGCGCGGCGCCCCGCGGCCGGGCGGCGCTGCGGGCCGGCTCGCGGCGGAGGGGCACCTCAGCGCGATCCTCTTCCTCGCGGGTGCTGCGGCGGGCCTCGTCTACTGGCTTGTGGCGGCCCGGGGCACGGATCCCCGATAGGTCCGGGGAGAGGGTCGCAAGGCCGTGACCTCGGCCCCCGCGGCGACGGGGCCGCGCGAGGGGGCTCGGCGCCCGGCCGTCAGACAGTGGAGTGTGGCACCGAAAGATGACGGAGACCGGAGACCCGACGAAGCGTCGATCCCTGACGGTCGCCCGTGCCCTCACCGCTGCGGCCTGCCTCGTGCCCCCTGCGGGAGGGGCGCTGGCCGGCTCCGCCGCCCAGCCCGGCCAGACCCGGCTCGCCCCGCCGCTCGCCTGGATCTCGGCCAGGATTTCGGCGTCAGCGACCTGTTCGGCGGCGACCTGCCGCCCGACACCCGCTTCCTGACGCAATCCGCCTCGCCCTCGCACCCTCGTCACCCGGCACCAGGGGGAGCAGCCCTTGCGGCCGGCGCGACGCTTGCGCCCTATCTGGAGCGCCATGACCCGCACCGGCTCCCTCGCCCTCGCCCTTCTCCTGTCGGTCTCGGCGCCCGCCGGCGCGCAGGAGCCGCCCGCGCCCGAGACCGCTCCGATCCAGGCGGACGACGCGCGGTTGCTGCCCGTCCTGGCGAGCCACGGCATGGTCTCCTCGCAGGAGGAACGGGCGAGCCGCGTCGGCGTCGAGATCCTTCGGCGGGGCGGGAACGCCGTCGACGCCGCGGTGGCGGTGGGATTCGCGCTCGCCGTCACCCTGCCGCGGGCAGGCAATCTCGGCGGCGGCGGCTTCATGATGGTGCATCTCGCCGCCCGCAACGAGACCGTGGCGATCGACTACCGGGAGACGGCGCCCGCCGCCGCCAGCGAGACCATGTTCCTCGGCCCCGACGGCGAGCCGGACCGCGCCGCCTCGACCCGCACCGGCAAGGCGGTCGGCGTGCCGGGGACGGTGCGGGGGCTTGCCGAGGCGCATCGGCTCTACGGCTCCGGCCGCCTCAGCCTCGCGGACCTGATCGCCCCGGCGGAAAGGCTCGCCCGGGAGGGCATCCCGGTCGAGGCGGGCCTCGCCGATTCGCTGCCCCGCGCCTCGGGCCTCCTCGGCCAATGGCCGTCGAGCCGGGCGATCTTCTTCTCGGGCGACCGGACGCTCCAGCGCGGCGAGACCCTCGTCCAGCGCGACCTCGCCGACACGCTCCGAGCCGTCGCGGAGGGCGGGCCGGACGCCTTCTACCGCGGGCCGGTCGCCGCCCGCATCGCCGCCGCCGTGCAGGGGACGGGCGGCGTGATGACGGAGGCCGACCTCGCCGCCTACAAGCCCGAGACCCGCACGCCGGTGCGCGGCACCTACCGGGGCTACGACATCGTCTCGATGCCGCCGCCGAGCTCGGGCGGGGTCCATCTCATCGAGATCCTCAACGTGCTGGAGGGTTTCGACCTGGCCGGGATGGGGGCGGGCAGCGCCGCCGCGATCCACACGCTGGCCGAGGCGATGAAGCCGGCCTACGCCGACCGCGCCACCTGGCTCGGCGATCCGTCCCGCACGCGGGTGCCGGTGAAGGGCCTCATCGCCAAGCCCTACGCCGACACGCTTCGCGCCGCGATCGACCCCGAGCGGGCGCGGCCCGCGGCCGCCGTGAAGGCCGGCGACCCGCTGCCCTTCGAGCATACCGAGACAACGCATTTCTCGGTGGTCGACGCGGAGGGCAACGCCGTCTCGAACACCTACACGCTCAATTTCTCCTACGGGATCGGGCTCGTCGCCGAGGGCACCGGGGTGATCCTCAACAACGAGATGGACGATTTCTCCGCCAAGACGGGGGCGCGCAACGCCTACGGCCTCGTCGGCGGCGCGGCGAACGCCGTGGCGCCCGGCGCCCGGCCGCTCTCCTCGATGACCCCGACCTTCGTCTTCAGGGACGGGCGCCTCCTCCTCGTCACCGGCAGTCCCGGCGGCAGCCGCATCATCACCACCGTCCTGCAGGTGATCGTGAACGTGCTCGATTTCCGCATGAATCTCGCCGAGGCCGTGGCGGCGCCGCGCATCCACCACCAATGGCAACCGGACGTGCTGCTCGCCGAGGAGGGGCTCTCCCCCGACACCCTGGCGATCCTGAGAAGCCGGGGCCACACGGTGAAGGTGGGGACGAGCTCCGGCTCGGCGAATTCGGTGATGCGGGTCGACGGGCTGCTCGCCGGCGCCTCGGACCCGCGCCAGCGCGGCACCCTGGCGGAAGGGTACTGACGGTTGGTGGTGGCGCGCAGGGCAGGCTAAAGGGAGCCCGCGCCGCTCCCGGCGCACGATTCCGGTCGCCCATGCTCGCCCTGCGCTCGCTCGCCTTCAACGTCTGCTTCTACCTCTTCACCACGCTGCTCGCGGTCGGTGGCCTGCCCACCCTCGTCTCGCAGCGGGCGGTCATCCGGCTCGCGCAGACCTGGGCGCGGGGGACGCTGTGGCTCCTGCGCGTGGTGGGGGGCTTGCGGGTGGAGTTCCGGGGCCTCGGCAACATCCCCGAGGGGCCCGTGCTGATCGCGGCCAAGCACCAATCCGCGCTGGAGACGCTCGCCCTCGTCACGATGTTCGACGACTTCGCCTACATCCTGAAGCGCGAGCTGCTCTGGATCCCCCTGATCGGCTGGTACCTGTCCCGCAGCGGAATGGTGGCGATCGACCGCACCAAGGGCACCCGCGCCATGGCGCTGATGAACGAGGCGGCTCTGGGCGCGATCCGGCAGGGGCGCCAGCTCATCATCTTCCCCGAGGGCACCCGCCGCCCGCCCGGCGCGCCGCCGGCCTACAAGCTCGGCCTGACCCATCTCTACGTGGCGCTCGGCGTGCCCTGCCTGCCCGTCGCCCTCAATACGGGGCTCTACTGGCCGCGCCGCAGCCTCAAGCGCCGCCCCGGCACCGCCGTGATCGAGTTCCTGCCGCCGATCCCGCACGGGCTTGCCCGCGCGCCCTTCCTGGAGGTGGTGGAATCGCGCGTCGAGACCGCCTCGAACGCGCTCCTCGCGAGCGGCCGCGCCGACCTCGCCGCCGCCGGCCTGACCGTGCCGTCCGCGGAGACGCCGCCGAAGCCGGAGCGGAGCCGCAGCAGCGCCTGAGCCGCGCGGAAATCCCGTTCCCGAGGTGCGATATCACGCCTCGGGAGCCCCGGTTCCGCTTGTGGATAACCCTCCGAATACCCACCTTTCGGGTACGGTAGCGGCGTCCTTGACGCGGGCGAATCGAGCGGGATAGTGTAGAACAAATGGCGAACAAGAGAGCTTTGTCCTGGTCGGCCGCGCTCCGCGACCTCAAGGACGATCGGTCACGGAGACAGGACGTGCGCGAAGAGCGTCTGAGAACGACGGCGAGCCTGCGCGGTACCCCGGCGCTGGCGCTGAGCGCGTGGCGCGGCCGCTCCGGCAAGCGCTACGTGGTCGGCGTCCACGACCTGAGCGAGCCCGATCTCGAGGAGATGGGGGAGGCCGTGGTGATCGCGGTGCGCCGCGACGAGGCGGGCATCGCCGAACTCGTGGCCGTGGCCGCCGCCGGCGAGAGCCCGCGCGAGCGCCTGCACCGCAACTGGCTCGCCCGCGTACGCACGAACGGCGCCAACGAGATGCACGTGCACCGGCTGGCCGGCAGCGCGGACGAGCGCAGCGCCATCGTCGACGACCTCAAGAGCGACGTGGGCGCGCCTGCCCGCGTCTGAGCGGCGGCCGCTTCGTCGGGGGATCGGGGGCGGCTGCCATGCTTTCGCCCCGTTGGACCGACCATGACGCTGCCTGAGGCCGCAGGGACGCCAACCGAGCCCTTGCGCGCCCGCCGCCGGGCCGCGTCGAGCCCGCGGACCTGTTCAGGGAGCGGACGAGATGGTGGGTGATCCGGAATCGCGGGCCGAGCACTCCGTCCGCGCGAAGCCCCGCTCGCGGATCGGCCTCTTCCTGCCCTTCGGCCTTCTCCTCGCCCTCGTCGTCCTCTGGTCCGCCGGCTGGGTCTTCATCCGGGACCGGGCCGCGAAGGAGATGGACGCCTGGATCGCCCGCGAGGCGGCGGCCGGCCGCGCCTGGACCTGCGCGGACCGCTCCATCAGCGGCTATCCGTTCCGGATCGAGCTGCGCTGCGCCTCCCTCAAGCTCGCCCGCTCCGACGGCGGCTTCACGCTCGGGCCGATCACCGCCCTCGTCCAGATCTACCAGCCCCGGCACGGGCTCCTGATGGCGCAGGGGCCCTTCCACGTCGACCAGGGC
Organism: Methylobacterium sp. BE186; assembly: GCF_031457035.1. Classification (NCBI taxonomy): domain Bacteria; kingdom Pseudomonadati; phylum Pseudomonadota; class Alphaproteobacteria; order Hyphomicrobiales; family Methylobacteriaceae; genus Methylobacterium; species Methylobacterium sp. BE186. The sequence goes on along the minus strand of NZ_JAVDVV010000001.1, from coordinate 144,947 downwards.
GACCTCACCGCCGACGTGACCTGGACCGCGCTGGAAGGCAGCTTCCACGGGGCATCGGACGGCTTCGTGCGCGCCTCCCTCGTCGTCGACGACCCGAAGGGCAGCGTGCGCGGCGCCGGGCCGGAGCCGATCGACTTCGCCACGAAGCACCTCGAGCTCCACGCCCGGCCGACGCCCGGCCGCTTCGAATCGGACGGGGCCGTCGACGTGAGCCTGCGCGCGGCGCAGGTGCTGCTGCCGGTGATCGACGCCTTCGTCGGCAGCGCGGCGCCGGCCGACCTCTCCCTCGACGCGACCGTGAACCGGGCCACGGTGCTGCGCACCGGCCCCGTCCCGCAGGAACTGGAAGCGTGGCGCCAAGCCGACGGCAGCCTCGACCTGACGATGCTGTCCTTCGCCAAGGGCGACCGCCGCCTCCAGGCCCGCGGCACCCTCGACATCGACGACGCGCATCGCCCGGCCGGTCAGCTCGACCTGCGGGCGGCGGGCCTCGAATCGATCGTCGGCCAGATCATGGGCCAGCGCATGGGCGCGGAGAAGGGCGCCCTGATCGGCAACCTCGTCGGGCAGCTCCTCGGCGGGATCCGGCGCAAGGATCGCGGACCGGATGCGCCGGCCGAGGGCGGGACGGCGGGAGACGCCGCGCTGAAGCCGCTGCCCCCGTTGCGGCTCGCGGACGGGCGGCTGATGCTCGGGCCCTTCCCGATCCCGAACGTGCAGCTGCCGGCCCTCTACTGAGGCCTCAGCCTTCCCAGCGCCCGGCGGCGAGATCGTCCGCCGCGGTCGCCTCGACCCAACCGCCGACGCTGCCGTCGGCGAGGTGCTCGCGCTTCCAGAACGGGGCGCGCGTCTTGAGGTAGTCCATCAGGTAGCTCGCGGCCTCGAAGGCGGCCGTGCGATGGGCCGAGGCCGTCAGCACGAGCACGATGCCGTCACCCGGCGCCACGCGGCCGTGCCGGTGCACGACGCGCACCCCGGCGAGCGGCCAGCGGGAGCGGGCCTCCTCGACGACGCGGGCGATCTCGGCCTCCGCCATGCCCGGATAATGTTCCAGTTCCAGGGCGGTCAGGCGCCCGCCCTCGTCGCGGCACAGGCCGGTGAAGGTCACGACCGCGCCGGCCCGGCCCGCCGTCTCCGCGGACAGCCGGGCGATCTCGGCGGCGACGTCGAAGGGCTCGGCCTGGATGCTGACGGGGGACGTGGTCACGGCAACTCCCGATGCGGGGCGGGCGCCGCCGCGCTCGGGTGGCCACCCCGCGCGAACGGCGCTAAGAGCCTGTCGCAGAACTCGCCCCGCGATGCCAGGGCTCTCGGCCGGACGCGCCTTGGCCGGACGCGCTCGGGTCGGCGCGCGGAAACGCTCGACTCGATGGCCGTGCGCGTGCGCCTATGGGCCTTGAGCGAGTCGCGGCCGGTTCGCGATCCGAAGGACGACCCGTGTGACGCCAGACCTGATCCTGCCCCATGACGGCGTGCTGCCGCAATTCGCCTCCCGCCCCGTCTGGTGCGGGCGGGGCAGCACGGTGATCGGCGCCGCGACCCTCGGCGCGCAGGCTTGGCTCGGGGACGACGCCGTGATCCGCGCCGACGGCCAGACCGTGACGCTGGGCGACCGCTTCTGGCTCGGCCACCGCTCGACCGTTCACATCGCCACCTTCACCCACGGCACCCGCGTCGGCGACCGGGTGACGGTCGGGCGCAACGCCGTGGTCCATGCCTGCGCGGTCGGGTCCGATGTGGTGATCGAGGACGACGTCGTCATCCTCGACGGCGCCACCGTCGAGGGCGGCGTGGTGATCGAGGCGGGCTCGACGGTGTTCCCCCGGGCGAACCTGCCTGCCGGCTTCGTCTATTCCGGCAGCCCCGCCAAGCCGCAACGCCCGATCACGCCCGAGGAGATCGCCGAGCGCGCCGAGCGCCTGCGCGAGGCCAGCGGCGACAGCGCCCCCGTGCCGCCGGCCGACGCGCCGGAGGTCGAGGAGAGCGTTTTCGTCGCCCGCACTGCGCGGCTGCGCGGCCGCATCGCCCTCGGCGCCGGCTCAACCGTGCTGTTCTCCTGCGAGTTGAGCGCGGAGGCCGGCCCGATCGTTGTGGGCGCCGATACCAACATCCAGGACAACAGCGTCCTGCGCAGCCGGGGCGAGGGCATCGTGATCGGGCGCGACACCACGATCGGCCACAACGTGCGCATGGCCGATTGCCGGATCGGCGCCCGCAGCCTCATCGGCATCGGCGCCGCCATCGCGCCGGGCACCGTCATCGCCGACGACGTGATGCTGGCGGCCGGCGCCACCACCGACCCGGGCCAGCTGCTGGAGGGCGGCCAGCTCTGGGGCGGGCGCCCGGCCCGCATCCTCGGGGCGCTCGACGCCGAGAAGCGCGCCATGATGAGCCGCATCGTCGAGGGTTATTGCGAGCACGGCCGCGCCTACCGGAAGCTTCAGGCGGAGGCCCCTTGAGGGAGTCTCAGGCCTCGTCGAACAGGCCGGTCGGCAGGCCGTCGAGGCTGCGGGCGTTCTTCTCCCGCCGGTAGGCGTCGAGCCCCGCCTCGCCCTTCGCGGCGGCCCAGCGGTCGAGGTTTGCCCGCTCCTCGCGGTAGTCGAAGAGAGGCACGGCGTAGCCGCAGGAGGTCTGCACGAGGTCGATGGCGAGGTGCACGATCTGGCGGGCGCCGGGGGGCTCCGTGCCGCCGAAGGCCGTGTCGAGGAGGCGCGCGTAATCCGCGCCGCCCCGCGCCAGCACCGTGCCGCGCCCGTAGAGCCGCAGGATCATCGGCAGGCCCTCGAAGGCGCAGAGCATCAGGGTCAGTCGCCCGTCGGCCAGGAGATGGGCCGCCGTCTCGTTGCCGCTGCCGGTGAGGTCGAGATAGGCCGCCGCGTCGTCGCCGAGGATGCGCAGCTCCCGCGTGCTGCGCGGCGACACGTTCACCCGCGTGCCGGCGGCGGCAGAGGCCGTGAAGAAGACGTGCTGGCGCCCGATGAAATCGCGCAGGCGTTCGTCGAGCCTTGGAAACTGCTTGGCCATGGAGGGCGCCCTGACAGGGTGGCGGGTTGCCTTCAGAAGGCTAGGGTGCGGCGTTCCACAGGCGCACGATGCCGAGATGATCCCAGTCCGCCTCGTTCGAAGCTGCGACGAGGTCTTCCGACTGCGCCTGTGCGACGATCATGCGGTCGAACGGATCGGCATTGGCCAAAGTCAGGAGTCCGGCCCGGAATGCGTGCCGGCTGGTCACCGCCAGATCGACGATCCCGCAGGCTTCGAGGATCTCGGCCCAGTGGGCGACGAGGTAGGACGCCTCCGGGAGCTTGCCCTTCCGGTACTTGGCCGCGATCTCCCAGGCGGATGCCGCGCTCACGAAGACCTCGTTTTGCGGATCCGCGATCGCTTCCCTGACCGGATCCGGAAGACGCGTATCGCCAGCAGCGAACCAGATCAGCGCGTGCGTGTCGAGGAGGAGCCTCAATCCTCGCCCCAGGCGCGCCGCTCATCCTCGGAGAGGGGCTCGAAGAACTCCGGACCGATCGTGAACCTGCCTGCAAAGGCGCCGAACCTGCGCGGCTGCCGGTCGGCTGGACCCTGTGCGGTCTCCGCATCCAGGACCTTCTCCAGCGTTTCGGCCTCGCGGATCACACGGGGGCTGACGCCGGACTGCCTGAGATCGCGGAGCGCATCCCGCGCCGAGCGCACCGCCGCGTCACGCGGATCCTCCCCCTGGCGCCGTGATGCATCACCGCGCTCCATGCGGCGGTCTCCTTCGCTGGCTCGCGCGAGAATGTGGGAAGACCCTGCGCCTTTCAAGACCGATCACCCGAGGAACCGCCTGACCAGCATCTGCCCCAACGCCCGCGGCGATTCCGCGGTCAGCATGGCGAGCTTGCGCGAGGTCGAGAGGGCGGCAAGGCCGTGAAGGCCGGCCCAGAGAGCCGCCACCGCCTGCCGCCGCTCCTCGGCCTCCGGGATCAGCGGCGCCAGGACCGCGTCGACCGGGCGGATCGCCTCGGAGAGCGCCTCCGCGTACCAGTCCGGAAAGGGGGCGCCGGGCGCGGTCGTGTATTCTGAGACGAGGCTCCACACCGCCGGGTTCGCGGCCACGAAGGCGAGGTAGGCGTCGGTGAGCGCCAGCGCGTTCTCGCGCGGCGACACCTCCGGCCGGGTCGCCGCGAGCAGCGTGTCGCGCAGGCGCCCGAAGGTGCGGGCATTGACCCGCAGCACCACTTGGTCGAGGTCGCCGACCGCATTGTAGATCGAGTTCGGCGCGTAGCCGATCGCGCTCGCGAGCCGGCGCATCCCGAGGCCCCGCAGGCCCTCGGCGCGCAGGAGCCCCTCGGCGGTCTCCGTCACGAGGGCGAGGAACGCCTCCCGGTCGTGCTCGCCGCGCGGACCCGTGCCGCGCCTCCCGCTTCGCTTTCCCGCCACCTTTGCCACGCATCCTCCCATCGGCGTGCGCGCCCGCACCCGGCGGGCCTTCTAGATTGTACGGCGTGCAAATTCAACGTTGCAGGCCGAACGGAGCGGATCTAATTCTTGTACACCGTTCAAAAACGGCGGCCGCACAGAGCGGGCCACGCCGGATTTGACGCTTTACCGATCGGCGGGCAGTCATGCGCTCAGCCGGGGAGGCAACCATGTTCCGCTCGCTGATGACGGCGCGACGCTTCGCGCCCTTGTTCTGGTGCCAGTTCTTCTCGGCCTTCAACGACAACTTCCTCAAGAACGCGCTCGCCTTCCTGATCCTGTTCAAGATCGGCGAGCGCGATCCGGGGCATTCCGGCATCCTAATCACGCTGGCGAGCGCGGTCTTCATCGGCCCGTTCTTCATCCTGTCCGGCCTCGGCGGGCAACTCGCCGACCGCTACGACAAGGCGATCATGGCCCGGCGGCTCAAGTTCGCCGAGATTTTCGCGGCGGCGACCGCCGTCATCGGCTTCTTCCTCCATTCCGTGCCCGTCCTGTTCGTGGCGCTCGGCCTGTTCGGCGTGATCGCGGCCCTGTTCGGCCCGATCAAGTACGGCATCCTGCCCGATCATCTGCGGCGCGAGGAATTGCCGGCCGGCAACGCGCTCGTCGAGGGCGCCACCTTCCTGGCGATCCTGCTCGGCACGATCGTGGCGGGGCTCGCCACCGCCGCGGGCGGCAGCGGGGCGGCCTTCGGCGCCATGATCATGGGCTTCGCCCTGCTGTGCTGGCTCTCGGCCCGGCTGATCCCGCGCACCGGCGAGGGCGCGCCGGACCTGCGCGTCGACCCGAACGTCGCCCGCTCGACGGTGGAGCTTCTGCGCGACCTCTGGTCCGATTCTCGCCTGTGGCGCGGCTCGGTGATCGTGAGCTGGTTCTGGCTCGTCGGCGCCGTCGTGCTGTCCCTGCTGCCCGTCCTCGTGAAGACGGGGTTGAACGGCTCCGAGACCGTGGTGACGCTCCTGCTCGCCACCTTCTCGGTCGGCATCGCGCTGGGCTCCGGCCTCGCCTCCTGGCTCGCGAGCGGGCGCATCGTTCTCCTGCCGGTGCCGGTCGGCGCGGTGCTGATGGGCCTGTTCGGCCTCGACCTCGCCTGGACGGTGGCGCACCTGCCCCCCGCCTCGGGCCCGATGGTCGGCGCCGCCGAGTTCCTGGGCACCGGCACGGGCCTGCGGGTGGCGATCGACTTCCTCGGCCTCGCGATGGCGGGCGGCCTCTACATCGTGCCCTCCTTCGCCGCGGTGCAGGCCTGGACCGACAAGGCCAAGCGCGCCCGCGTCATCGGCGCCGTCAACGTGCTCACCGCCGCCTTCATGGTGGCGGGCACCCTGGCGCTCGCCATGCTCCAGGGGGCGGGCTTCTCGATGGCCGCCCTGCTGGCCCTCGTCGCGATCCTCAACCTGATCGTCGGCGCGGTGATCTTCGCGACCCTGCCCACGAGCCCGTTCCGCGATTTCCTCTCGATCTTGTTCCGCGCCTTCTACCGGCTGGAGGTGCGGGGCCTGGAGAACGTCGAGAAGGCGGGGCCGAACGCCATCGTGGCCCTCAACCACGTCTCCTTCCTCGACGCGCCGCTCGCCCTCTCGCTCCTGGAGCAGGAGCCCGTCTTCGCGATCGACCACGGCATCGCGCAGCGCTGGTGGGTGAAGCCGTTCCTGACGATCACCAAGGCGATGCCCCTCGACCCGACGCGGCCGCTCGCCACCCGCACGCTGATCAACGCGGTCAAAGCCAGCGAGACGCTGATCATCTTCCCCGAGGGCCGGCTCACGGTCACGGGCAGCCTGATGAAGGTCTATGACGGCGCCGGCCTCATCGCCGACAAGTCGGGCGCGATGGTGGTGCCGGTGAAGATCGAGGGGCTGGAGCAGACCGCCTTCTCGCGCCTCTCCCGCGCCCAGGTCCGCCGCCGCTGGTGGCCGAAGGTGACCGTGACGGTGCTGGAGCCGGTCCGGCTCACGGTCGACCCGGAGTTGAAGGGCAAGGCGCGCCGCCAGGCGGCGGGCGCGGCCCTCTACGGCATCATGTCCGACCTCGTCTTCCGCACCGCCGACATCGACCGCGGCCTGATGGAGGCCCTGATCGAGGCGGGCGACCGCCACGGCTGGCGCCGCAGGGCGGTCGAGGATCCGATCGGCGGCACGCTCTCCTACGGCCGCCTCGTGATGGGCGCCAACATCCTGGCCCGCAAGCTGATGCCGCTCGCCCCCGTCGGCCGGCCGGTGGGCGTGATGCTGCCGAACGCCAACGGCGCGGCCGTCACCTTCTTCGCCCTCGCCTCGGCCGGCCGGGTGCCCGCGATGATCAACTTCTCGGCCGGGCCCGCCAACATTCTCTCGGCCTGCAAGGCGGCGGAGGTGCGCACGGTGCTCACCTCCCGCGCCTTCATCGAGAAGGGCCGCCTGAGCGGCCTGGTCGAGGCGATCCGCGGCGAGGTCGAGATCCTCTACCTCGAGGACGTGCGCGCCACCGTCACGCTCGGCGACAAGATCCGGGGCTTCCTCGGCCCCCGCAAGCCGCTCGTGGCGCGAAAGGGCGACGATCCGGCCGCGATCCTGTTCACCTCGGGCTCCGAGGGCACGCCGAAGGGCGTGGTGCTCGCCAACCGCAACATGCTGGCCAACACCGCCCAGGCCGCCGCCCGCATCGATTTCGGCCGCACCGACAAGGTCTTCAACGTGCTGCCGGTCTTCCACGCCTTCGGGCTGACGGTCGGCCTCGTGCTGCCCCTGATCTCGGGCGTGCCCGTCTACCTCTATCCCTCGCCGCTGCATTACCGGATCGTGCCGGAGCTCATCTACGGCTCGAACAGCACCATCCTGTTCGGCACCGACACGTTCCTGGCCGGCTACGCGCGGGCCGCCCACGCCTACGACCTGCGCTCGCTCCGCTACGTGCTGGCCGGCGCCGAGGCGGTGAAGGACTCGACGCGGCGCACCTGGGCGGAGAAGTTCGGCCTGCGCATCCTCGAGGGCTACGGCGTCACCGAATGCGGGCCGGTTCTCGCGCTGAACACCCCGATGTTCAATCGCTTCGGCACGGTCGGCCGGCTGATGCCCGGCATGGAGGCGCGCCTCGAAGCCGTGCCCGGCATCGACACGGGCGGGCGCCTCTTCGTGCGGGGGCCCAACGTCATGCTGGGCTACCTGCGCGCCGAGAAGCCGGGCGTGCTGGAGCCGCCGGCGGGCGGCTGGCACGACACGGGCGACATCGTGACGATCGATCCGCCGGGCTTCATCACCATCAAGGGCCGGGCCAAGCGCTTCGCCAAGGTGGCGGGCGAGATGGTCTCGCTCGCCGGCATCGAGGCGCTCGCCGCCGATCTCTGGCCGGAGGCCCCGAGCGCGGTCGCGGCGGTGCCCGATGCCCGCAAGGGCGAGCGGCTGATCCTGTTCACCGAGCGGAAGGGGGCGACCCGGGCCGAGTACCAGAGCTTCGCCAAGGGCCGCGGGGCCACCGAGATCGCCATTCCCGCCGAGGTGGTGGTGCTCGACCGGATCCCGATGCTCGGCACCGGCAAGGTCGATCAGGTCGGCGTGACGCGGCTCGCCCGCGAGCGGGCGCAGGCCGTCGAGGCGGCCTGAGACGGGCCGCGGGCGCGTCGGAGCGCCCGCGATGCGATCATCGGTGCGATCACCGTTCGGGGGCCTGGGACGTTGATCGCGATCACGTCGCGCGCGGGGGGCTCAAGCCCGCAAGTCGCGCAAGTCCCGCAAGGCCTCGGCCAGCGCGTCGACCTGCGCCTCGCTGTGGGCGGCCGAGAGGGCGATCCGCAGGCGGGCGGTGCCGGCCGGCACGGTGGGCGGGCGGATCGCCACGACGAGGAAGCCCCGCGCCTCGAGCGCCGCCGAGAGCGCGAGCGCGCCCTCCGCCGCGCCGACGAGGATCGGCACCACCGCGCTCTCGGCCTCCGGCAGCCCGAGCCGGGCCGTGAGGCGGCGGGCGAGCACCAGGGGCCGGGCGGCGCGCTCCGGCTCCGCCTCCAGGATCTCGAGGGCGGCGAGCGCCGCCGCGGCGGAAGCCGGCGGCAGGCCCGTCGTGTAGACGAAGCTGCGCGCCCGGCTCGTCAGGAGGTCGACGACGGCCCGGCTCGCGCAGACATAGCCCCCGTAGGAGCCCAGGCTCTTCGAGAGCGTGCCCATCTCGAGCGGCGCCCGCGCGCCCGGCTCGACCACGCCGAGGCCGTGCGCGTCGTCGACGAGGGTCCAGGCGTCGAAATCCTCCGCCAGGGCCAGGATCTCGGGGAGCGGCGCCCGGTCTCCGTCCATGCTGAAGACCCGCTCGGTCAGGATCAGCGCCCGCCTGCAGGCCGGCCGGTGCCGGTCGAGGAGGCGCCGCAGGTCGGCGAGGTCGTTGTGGCGGAAGCGGACCACCTCCGCGCCCGAGACCCGCGCCCCCGCCCAGAGGCAGGAATGGGAGAGCGCGTCCGCGAGCACGAGGTCGCGGGGGCCGACGAGGGCCGGCGTGATGCCGAGATTGGCGAGGTAGCCGCTGCCGAAGACGAGCGCCGCCTCCTTGCCCTTGTAGCGGGCGAGCCGCTCCTCGAGCGCGGCGAGCAGCGGGTGGTTGCCGGTCACGAGCCGGGAGCCGCCGGCGCCGGCGCCGTAGCGGGCCGTCGCCGCCTGCGCCGCCGCGATCACCCGCGGGTCGTTGGCGAGGCCGAGATAGTCGTTGCAGGAGAAGGAGCTCAGCCTCCGGCCGTCGCGCTCGGCCAGGGCGCCCGCCGTGCGGATCGTCGGCCGCAGGCGGCGGCGCAGGGCCGAGGCGTCGAGCTCGATGAGCTTCTCGCGCGCGAAGGTTTCGAGGCTCGTTCCGGAATCGGACATCAGAGCGTGAAGCACGCGCAGGCCGGAGGCTGTCAAGCGGCGGCCCGAACCGGACTTGGGTCAGTTTGAAATGTGAGCGCGGCCGAGTCCGCTCCGCGTTCCCGCGTCATTACCTCCCGCAGGCGTATGCTTGGCGCCAAGCAGGAGGAATGTATGTGGAAGCCCTGGCAGGGACGGCGTTATGGAAATCACCTGCTGCTGCCAGGCGAGAGTTGGTATGCATGGCGGAATAATGGGAAACTCCGCCATCCCGAGCCGCACCATCCAGTCAACATTGTCGAAGCAGCAATGGAAGACCGGCCCGGCTATGGCGGGTTCATGATCTGCCTGACGCGGGCGCGTCGAATCGGCTTAGGAGCATCGAGGACATCGCCGCGCTTGTTGAGGCTGCGGCGCTCGCGCCGGGCAAGCGTGGGCCGTACCAGAAAAGAGCGGTCTAAGCTGCTTGCGTCGTCTCGCCATCGCGGTGGAAGTCGGTTTCTACAGTTCCGCCAGCCTCAGTCACGACATAATGAAATGACCGGCTAATCTCTGGAAGCTCTGAATCGGCCGTGCCATACCAGAACACATCAACTCTGAACTTTATATCTGATTCGTTGACGAGGGCCTGTATTTTTGCAAGCGTCTTATTGGGCCATTGAGAAAATTCACCAATGACCAATCGCTCCAGAGCGGCAAGGTGTTTCTTTAAACTACTTGAATGTACGACATTCCGGGTACTATAGACCCAAAGGCCAAACTGCCTTTCGCGTATCTCGTGCTTGATTCGGTACGTATCGCCGCGCTTGTACGAGAGCGTAGGCGATGTCTCCATGATCGCAGAGATCAGTTCAGGATCGAGGTCGACGCCCTGAAATACGACAGACGCATACGTAGCGGGGAGCGGCCTAGAGTCAGTACTCGTCATGCAGGTTTCCGATCTCATCGCCGCTTAGCTTTCCGACCACGTCGCCGTTGTCGTAAATTACTGTGTCATCTCTAGGACTCAGTCCTGCCGCCTGCTTGATCGTGTGCAACGCATCGCTGCACCTATAGGGGTCTATGCCCAACTCCTTGCTAACGTGTGGAACCGGATTTCCGCCCCGATCCCAAATGACGCGACGTGGCAACCGGGTCTCTCATAGGGTTGCTACGTCGCTCAGCGCGCAGCCCCTCGCCAAGGGTGCCACGGTATCCCATCCCGCCTGCCAGGCAACCCCCGCGCCATGCCCAATCGGTGCCTGAGCCTGAATGCCCAAAGCAAACGATCCCTCGCCGACGCGCGGTGCAAACGGCGTCGTTCGGTGGCTTCGGCGAGCGAGGTCGGCGGAGTCAAGCTGAGACATTCCTCCTAGGCCGGAAGCCTGGCCGCGGGCCCGGGGCCGTGCGATCCTGGACCGAGGCCGGGATGCGGGGAAAACCCGTTCCGTGCGGGGGCCGCTGCCCTTTAAGATCGGGAGAGACGAGGGTCGGGTGAAGCCATGATCGGCGGCAGAAGAGAGCGGGTGCCGGATTTCTCGAACCATCCGGATCTCGTCGTCATCTATCTCGGGATGAAGGTTCGGGCCCTCTACGGCCTGAAGACCCTGATCGGGTTCGGCGCGCCGATCGAGAAGGCCGGCGCCGGCCGCCCGGACGGGCTCCTGCATTACGAGAACAACATCATCTTCAGCCTGCGCCCCCTGCATGTGGGCATGCGCTGGTACTGGCGCGACATGGACAGCCTCATCGCCTGGTCGAGATCCGAGCCGCACCGGCAATGGTGGGCGGATTTCCTGAAGGACACGCGCGGCGTCGGCATTTGGCACGAGACCTATCACATGCGCGGCGGCATGGAGGCCATCTACAACGACGTGCAGACGCCGGTGGGCTTCTCCGCCTTCCTGCCGATGCAGGAGGCGCGGGGCTCCCTGGCGAGCCGCCACCGGCTGCACGCCGCATCCGATCTCGGCGCCCTGCCCTCCGAGAACCGCCCGGACGCCGCCGCTCTTCCCTGAGCCCGGGCCGTTCCCGCCCCTTGACCGCGCCGCCCGCGCGCCGCAATCCCGGCCGCAATGCCCGCGCACGACACCCATCTCTGGCGGCCCTACACGCAGATGAAGGGGGCGGCCCCGCCGCTCGAGGCGGTGCGCACCCACGGCAGCCGCATCGTGCTCGCGGACGGGCGCGAACTCGTCGACGGCATCGCCTCGTGGTGGACGGCGGTCCACGGCTACAACCATCCCCACATTCGCGAGGCCCTGGTCGCCCAGGCAGGCGCGATGCCGCACGTGATGTTCGGCGGCCTGACCCACGCGCCGGCCGAGCGGCTGGCCGCCCGCCTCGCCGCCCTGCTGCCGGGCGACCTCGACCACGTCTTCTTCACGGATTCGGGCTCGGTCGCCGTCGAGGTCGCCCTCAAGATGGCGGTCCAGCTCTGGATCAACCGCGGCGTTCCGGGCCGGACCCGCATCCTCGCCTTCCGGGAGGGCTATCACGGCGACACCCTGGGCGCGATGTCGGTCTGCGATCCTGACGAGGGCATGCACCGCCGCTTCGGCGCCTACCTGCCGGGGCAGGTCTTCTGCGACCTGCCGCGCGACGCCGGGACGGAGGCCGCCCTCGACGCGGCGCTCGCGCGCCACCGCCACGAACTCGCCGCCGTCATCGTCGAGCCCCTCGTCCAGGGGGCGGGCGGCATGCGGATGCACCCGCCCGAGACGCTGGCGGCGATCGCCCGCCTCGCCCGCCGCCACGGCCTGCCCCTCATCCTCGACGAGATCTTCACAGGCTTCGGGCGCACCGGCACCCTCTTCGCCTGCGAGCAGGCGGGAATCGTGCCCGACATCCTGTGCCTGTCGAAGGCGCTGACCGGGGGCACGCTGGCGCTCGCCGCCACGGTCGCCCGCACCGAGATCTTCCAGGGCTTCTGGTCGGACGACCCGGCCGCCGCCCTGATGCACGGGCCGACCTTCATGGCGAACCCGCTCGCCTGCGCGGCGGCCAATGCCAGCCTCGACCTGTTCGAGCGGGAGCCCCGCCTCGCGCAGGCCCGCGCCATCGGCGAGCAGCTCGCCGCGGGAATGGCGCCGCTCGCGCGCCTTCCGGGCATCCGGGACGTGCGCGTCCTCGGCGCGATCGGCGTCGTGCAGTTCGAATCGCCCCCCGATCTCGCGGAGCTGAAGCGCGGGCTCGTCGCGCGCGGCACCTGGGTGCGCCCCTTCGGCGACATCCTCTATCTCACGCCCGCCCTCACCATCGGGCAGGACGATCTCGGCCATCTCCTCGCGAGCGTGGGCGCGAGCGTGCGGGAAGCGGTTTCCCCCTGAGAGAGTGCTGCAACCCGGAGGATGGTTCCACAGTTGGGATTGCGACACGGTTCACCGGGATGCCCGCCCGGTGCGCCGGCCCTGGATCTGGGAGGATGCACACGGTGACGAACGAGACGACGAGCCCCTCGGACGACCGGCCCGTGATTCTCCTCGTCGAGGATGAGGCCCTCACCATCATGGATCTCGGAGACGTCCTGGAGAATGGCGGCTACGAGACCGTGCAATGCGCCTCCGCGGAGCGGGCGCTCAGCATCCTGCAGGCGCGGCCCGACATCTGCGGCCTCGTCACCGACGTCGAATTGTCGGGGCGGACCAACGGGTTCGACCTCGCCAATTCCGTGGCGGAGGCTCGTCCGCAACTCCCCATCGTGATCGTCTCGGGGCGCGCCGCGCCCGATCCGGAGCGGATGCCGGCGGGCGCCCGCTTCATCGCCCGCCCCTGCAGCGGCGAGGACATCCTCGACCAGTTGCGGAGCCTGCTTCCCTGCTGAGGCGGCGGACCGGGCCCCCGCCGCGCTGTCATCGCAGCTTCACACGAAACCGTCACATGCCGTTCCGGTCGGCACCCGACCCCGTCCGGGGCCGGGCGCTCGGCCTTGGCCGTTTCGGCCGGACAGGCAGCGTGAGAAGGTGTAGGCGATGAGAGCGGCGGAGGATGGTCTGTCGGCCGCGTCGAGCGACGAAGTCTCCGGCATGCAGGCGAGCGGCAAGGTCAAGCCGGGGAAGGAATCCGGCAGGGAACCCTCCCTTGCGGAGGGCAAGCCGGGGCGGGAGGAGCAGCGGCGCCTGCGTCCCCCCGGCGCCAAGAGCGTGGGCTGGGCCCTCGTCCAGGCGGCCCGCCTCCACCGCTCCCGCATCGGCGACCGGCTGGCCGCCCTCGACCTCTTCGCCGGCCAGGAGCAGGTGGTGCAGGCGCTCGCCGCCGCCGGCACCATGACGATGGGCGATCTCGCCGCGACCCTGCGGGTCCGCCCGCCCACCGCCTCGAAGACGATCTCGCGGCTCGCCGCCCTCGGCTTCGTGGAGCGCCGGGCCGAGGCCGGGGACGGCCGCATCGTGCGGGTCCGGCTCACCGAGACGGGCCTTGCCCGGGCGGCCGCGATCGAGCGGCTCTGGGACGAGGTTGAGGCCGAGCTTCTCGACGGGTTCGACAACAAGGAGCGCCGCCGCCTGCGCAAGCTCCTGCGCAAGGTCGCCCGCAACCTCGCCGACGTCACCGGCGCCGCGGGCCACGAGGCGGAAGCGGAGCTCGACGGCGAGGAGGAGGACGAGGCGGGGCTGATCGCGCCGGACGCGGTGATCCGCCCGCTCTAGGGCCTGCCCTGCGCCGCCCGCCGTCGCGCCCGCCGGCCGGACCCTGTAAGCCCCGACTCTCGAACGGCGGAGGCGGCACGGCGCGGTGGCAGGGAACGGGCACGGGGCGGGGATCGCGGCGGAGACCGGGGAGCCGAAGGCCGAAGCGGCACCCGATCCGCGCCGCCTCGCGGGCATCGGGCTGATGTGCGCGACGGTGGCGTTCTTCGCCTGCCTCGATGCCTCGGCGAAGGCGCTCGCGGGCTTCGGCGTCGACCCGCTCCTGACGACCTTCATGCGCTATGCGGTCAGCGTCGCGCTCATCTCCCTCGTGCTGAACCCGGTGACGACGCCGCACGTGGCCCGGACCCGGCGCCCGCTCCTGCAGGTGTTGCGCTCGCTGCTGCTGTTCGGCTCCACCGCCTTCAACTTCGTGGCGCTCCGCCACCTCCAGCTCGCCGAGACCCTCTCGATCCAGTTCGCCGTGCCCCTCGCCGTCGCCCTGCTCGCGGGGCCGCTCCTCGGCGAGTGGTCCTCGCGCGAGCGCCTCGCGGCAATCGGATTCGGCTTCCTCGGCGTCCTCGTGATCGTGCAGCCGGGCGTCGGCGGGGTGCAGCCGGCCGTGCTCTACAGCCTCGGCAACATGCTCTGCTACGCGCTCTACATCATCACGACGCGCAAGCTCGCGGCCTACGATTCGACCGCGACGACGATGTTCTACTCGGGGCTCGCAGGTCTCGCGCTGATGAGCCCGCTCCTGCCCTGGATCTGGACGAGCCCGGCCACGCCCCTGGCCTGGGCGCTCCTCGTCGGCGTCGGCCTGTTCGGCACGCTGGGGCACTGGCTCCTCGTCCTCGCCCACGCGCGGGCGCCGGCCAACGTGCTCGCGCCCTTCATCTACACGCAGCTCCTGTGGTCGGTGCTGCTCGGCTATGCGGCGTTCGGCGACGTGCCGCGGCGGACCACCCTCATGGGTGCGGCGATCGTCGTGGCCTCGGGTCTCTACCTGCTCGCGCGGGAGCGCCGGGCACGAAAGGCGCGGCCGGCCGCCTAAAGGGGCCGGCCGCGCGGCGCGCCTCAGCGGCGGTGATACCGGCGGTGGTGGCGGGAATGGCGGCGCGAGCGCAGGTCGGTGCGGTAGGCGCGCCGGCCTGGATCGATGCCGAGCGCCCCGTTGACGGTGCCGACCGCGCCGCCGACGGCGCCGCCCACGATGCCGCCGACCGGGCCGGCGACCCGGTCGCCCTCGGCCGCGCCGCGGCGGACGCCGCCCGGCAGGCCCTGCGCCTCGGCGGCGCCGGACAGGGTGAGCGCCGACAGCGCGAGCGTGGCGGCGACGAGAATGCGTTTCATGGCAGGTGAGTCCTCATTGCGTTGTCTCGCTTCCTGAGAGGCCGGCCTGCGGCACCCGGAAGGTTGCCGGATCAACGGCCGAGCTTGGAAAAAGTGGCAGGCGTGCGATCCGAAGTCGGCTGCGTCGCGAATGCGCAACACTCCGGCGCGCGCATGGCCGCTGGTCTCCGGCCCGCGCCGCTGCTAGAAGCGGCGTCCCATGCGCGACGTCTTCGATCCGCGCGGCTTGCGCCGCCCCACCCGAATTACGGGCCCGGCCTCCGTGTGAGGCCCCGCGCCCGCGCGGGAGCCCCGGATGCCGGGAGAGCGAAGTCGCCGGTCGACGGCCGGCCCGACAGACCCGCCAGACGAGCGCGAAGACGCCTGACCTCATGAGCGACAGCACCGACGCCCCGGCCACCCGGGACTATTCGCAGACCCTGTTCCTGCCCCGCACCGAATTCCCGATGCGGGCGGGCCTGCCCGTGCGCGAGCCGCACCTCCTGGAGCGCTGGGCCGGGATCGACCTCTACGGGCGCATCCGGAAGGCCGCGGCGGGACGGCCGAAATTCGTGCTGCACGACGGCCCGCCCTACGCCAACGGCAACATCCACATCGGCACGGCGCTCAACAAGATCCTCAAGGACGTGATCGTCCGCAGCCAGGGCGCGCTCGGCCACGACGCCAATTACGTGCCGGGCTGGGACTGCCACGGCCTGCCGATCGAGTGGAAGATCGAGGAGCAGTACCGCGCCAAGGGCCGGAACAAGGACGAGGTGCCCGTCATCGAGTTCCGGCAGGAGTGCCGCACCTTCGCGGGCCACTGGCTCGACGTGCAGCGCGAGGAGTTCAAGCGCCTCGGCGTCACCGGCGACTGGGACCATCCCTACGCGACCATGGCCTTCCCGGCCGAGGCGGCGATCGCCCGCGAGCTCCTGACCTTCGCCATGACGGGCCAGCTCTATCGCGGCTCGAAGCCGGTGATGTGGTCGGTCGTCGAGAAGACGGCGCTCGCCGAGGCCGAGGTCGAGTACGAGGACCACGTCAGCGACACGATCTTCGCCGCCTTCCCGATCCGCGAGGGCGCGACGGGCGACCTCTCCGGCGCCCGCATCGTGATCTGGACGACGACGCCCTGGACCATCCCCGGCAACCGCGCCGTCGCCTACGCGAAGAAGGTGGCCTACGGCCTCTACCGCGTCACGCAGGCACCGGACGACAATTGGGCGCGGCCCGGCGACACGTTCATCCTCGCCGACGCGCTGGCCTCCGGCGTCTTCTCGGCCGCCCGCGTCGAGGCGCAGGAGCGCCTGCGCGACGTGTCGCCCGAGGAACTCGCCGGCCTCACCCTGTCGCACCCGCTCGGCGGCCATGTCGGCGGCTACGACTTCCCCGTCCCGCTCCTCGACGGCGAGCACGTCACGGAGGAGGCGGGCACCGGCTTCGTCCACACGGCGCCGGGCCACGGCCGCGAGGATTTCGAGCTCTGGATGGCGAGCGGGCGCCTGCTCGCGCAGCGCGGCATCGACACGCGCATCCCCTACACGGTCGACGCCGACGGGGCGCTGACCGGGGAGGCGCCCGGTTTCACGGGAAAACTCGTTCTTAACCATAAGGGCGAGAAGGGCGACGCCAACAAGGCCGTCATCGCGGCGCTGACCGAGTCGGGCAACCTGATCGCCCGCGGCGTCCTGCGCCACAGCTACCCGCATTCCTGGCGCTCGAAGAAGCCGGTCATCTTCCGCAACACGCCGCAATGGTTCATCGCCCTCGACAAGCCGGTCGAGAGCCTGGGCAACCGGACCCTGCGCGAGGTCTCGCTCCGCGCGATCGCCGACACCGAATGGGTGCCGCCGCAGGGGCGCAACCGCATCAACGGCATGGTCGAGAACCGGCCCGACTGGGTGGTCTCGCGCCAGCGCGCCTGGGGCGTGCCGATCACCGTCTTCGTGAGGAAGGGCACGAGCGAGGTGCTGCGCGACGAGCGCGTCAACGCCCGCATCGTGGACGCCTTCGCCGCGGAGGGCGCGGATGCGTGGTTCACGGATGCGGACGGCGCCCGGTTCCTCAGGCCCGACCACGACCCGGCCGATTACGAGAAGGTGACGGACGTCCTCGACGTCTGGTTCGATTCGGGCTCGACCCACGCCTTCGTGCTCGACGATCCGGAGGCGTTCCCGGGGCTCTCCGGCGTGCGCCGCAGGCGCGACGGGGGCGCGGACACCGTGATGTACCTCGAGGGCTCCGACCAGCATCGCGGCTGGTTCCAGTCCTCGCTCCTCGAATCCGCCGGCACGCGGGGCCGCGCGCCCTACGACATCGTCCTGACCCACGGCTTCGTCCTCGACCCGAAGGGGCTGAAGATGTCGAAGTCGAAGGGCAACGTCGTGGCGCCCCAGAACGTCATCAAGGATTCGGGCGCCGACATCCTGCGCCTCTGGGTGGCGGCCTCCGACTACGCCGACGACCTCCGGATCGGGCCGGAGATCATCAAGACCTTCGCCGAGACCTACCGGAAGCTGCGCAATTCGCTCCGGTGGATGCTGGGCTCGCTCGCCCACCGGGTGCCCGGGCAGGACGTGGCC
This sequence comes from Methylobacterium sp. BE186, assembly GCF_031457035.1. NCBI lineage: Bacteria > Pseudomonadati > Pseudomonadota > Alphaproteobacteria > Hyphomicrobiales > Methylobacteriaceae > Methylobacterium > Methylobacterium sp. BE186. The sequence continues at coordinate 127,166 of NZ_JAVDVV010000001.1, read as the reverse complement.
CTCGGGCAGATGCCGGAGCTGGAGCGCTTCATCCTCCACCGGCTGGCCGAGCTCGACGGCGAGGTCCGCGAGGCCTACCGCACCTTCGACACGAAGCGGGTCGTGGCGCTCCTCAACGGCTTCATGACGGGCGACCTCTCGGCCTTCTACTTCGACGTCCGCAAGGACACGCTCTACTGCGACCCGATCTCCTCGACGGCCCGGCGCGCGGCGCTGCAGGTCATCGACGAGGCCTTCCGGCGGGTCACGATCTGGCTGGCACCCGTGCTCGCCTTCACGGCCGAGGAGGCGTGGCTCGACCGCTACCCGTCCGAGGACGGCTCGGTGCACCTGCAGACCCTGCCGGAGACCCCGGCGGAATGGCGCGACGAGGCGCTCGCCGCGCGCTGGCAGAGGATCCGCCGGGTGCGGCGGGTGGTGACGGGCGCCCTCGAGATCGAGCGGGCGCAGAAGCGCATCGGCGCGAGCCTGGAGGCCGCCCCCAGCGTGCACGTCTCGGACCCCGACCTCCTCGGGGCCCTCGACGGGATCGACTTCGCGGACATCTGCATCACCTCGGCCATCCGGATCGAGGCCGGCGAGGGACCGGCGGACGCCTTCCGCCTCGACGAGGTCCGCGGCGTCGCCGTGGTGCCGGGGCTCGCCGAGGGGCGCAAATGCGCCCGCTCCTGGCGCGTCAGCCCGGATGTCGGGATGGATCGGGACTATCCCGACGTGACCCCCCGCGACGCGCAGGCCCTGCGGGAGTGGGATGCGGCGCACGGCACCGCGAGCGCGGCGTGAGGCTGGACCCGATCGGTTCTCACCCATCCCCTTCCCCGCGCGGGGCGGGGAGGGCCTGCGGCGTGCGCCCATGAGGCCCATGACGACGCCCACGACGTCCATGACGCCCTTCCGCCTCGGCCTCGCGGCGCTCGTGGCCACCCTCCTCCTCGATCAGGCCTCGAAGCTGTGGCTCTATCTCGGCACGGATCTCGTGCTGACCCAGCCCTGGCGCTTTGGCCCCTACGCCGAACTCGTCGTGGTGTGGAACCGCGGCGTCTCGTACGGGCTGTTCCAGCAGGAGGGCGGAATCGGGCGCTGGCTCCTCGTGGCCCTGTCGCTCGCCGCGGCCCTCGGCCTCGGCCTCTGGATGCGCCGGGCACCCTCGCGGCTCCTCGCGCTCTCGCTGGGACTGATCGCGGGGGGCGCCCTCGGCAACGCCGTCGACCGGGCGGCCTACGGCGCCGTGTTCGACTTCGTGCATCTGCACGCGGGCACGTGGTCCTGGTACGTGTTCAACGTGGCGGATGCGGCCATCGTTGCGGGCGTGATCGGGCTGATCCTCGACGGGCTCCTGCCGCAGCGGCGATCGGCCGGGCCGACGGAGAAAAATGCTCCGACCGTGTGATCCGTAAACCACAGCGGCGTTCTCTCGCCGCCGGACCCTGGTGCAGTGCAGTCAAGGCGCCATACGATCGCCCGAAACCGGGATCAGGCCGGACGGGTCGGATCAGGCCGCCGCGAGCGCGACCGCCCCGGGCCCCGTTCAGGGACCTCGAGGCCCGGCCGGAACCTGTGGGGCAGCATGACCGGGTATCGCCGTATCCTCCTTGCAACCGTCGCCGGCCTCCTCGCCGCCGGGACCGCCCAGGGCCAGGAGCGGGGCGAGCTCATGCGGGACACGCTGAGCAATCTCGGCCTCCTCGAGAAGGACCAGCCCGCGATCAACTACCGCGAGCGCGCGCCGCTCGTGATGCCGCCGAAGCTCGACGGCAAGGCGCTGCCCGCGCCCCGGCCCCGCACCGCCTCCCCGCAATGGCCCAAGGAGCCCGAGGTGCTGCAGCGCGAGCGCGACGAGGCGGAGCGCCGCGTGCCGAAGGGCAACCAGCCGCGCGGGCGCTACAACGACAACAACGCGACGCTCGGCATCGACGACATCCGCGCGGGCCGGCGCGCCGACGCGAACATGACGACGCAGCCCGAGCGCAAGCCCGGCGACAACAACCGCGACTCGTTCTGGGTGAACCCGCTGGAGCTGATGCGGGGCGTCGGCCAGGAGAAGACCGAGCCGTCCGTGGCCGAGCCGAGCCGGGACACCCTCACCGATCCGCCGACCGGGTACCGCAAGGCGCCGCGCAAGGTCGTCGTCGAGGGCCGCGACCCCGTCAACAATGCGAGCCGGGAACGGGAAGAAGCCGATCCCGGGCTCTATCTACGCTCTCAGGGCCGCTGAGCGGCCGCCCCGTCCCCAGGCAGGGTCGCGGTACGAGATTTGCCCGGCTGCCGGCTGACCGAGATCGGCGCCAGGGCGTGAGCCAGAACCGGACGGCCCGCGGGACGGGCCGCAAAGGACATCAGGATGCACCTCTTCCGGAAGCCCAAGCCCGCCGGACTCCTGCGCCGGCCGAGCCGCGCCGAGGCCCCCCTGCTCGCCCATGCCGGGCGACTCGAGGCCGCGCCGTTCGGGCGCTCGGAGGCCGGCGGCCCTGAGGTCTCGTCGTTCAGCCTCGACAACGGCCTCGACGTCGTGGTCGTGCCCGACCACCGCGCGCCCGTCGTCACCCACATGATCTGGTACCGCAACGGCTCGGCGGACGATCCGCTCGGCCAGTCCGGCATCGCCCACTTCCTCGAGCACCTGATGTTCAAGGGCACCGAGACGCATCCGGTCGGCGCCTTCTCCAAGGCGGTCTCGGGGCTCGGCGGCCAGGAGAACGCCTTCACGAGCTACGACTACACCGCCTATTTCCAGCGCGTCGCCCGCGACCACCTCAAGACCATGATGGAATTCGAGGCGGACCGGATGACCGGCCTCGTCCTCGACGATGCCGTGGTCGCGCCCGAGCGCGACGTGGTGCTGGAGGAGCGGCGCATGCGGGTCGAGACCGACCCCTCCGCCCAGCTCTCCGAGGCGATGGCGGCCTCCCTCTTCGTCCACCACCCCTACGGCATCCCGATCATCGGCTGGATGCACGAGATCGAGGAGCTGAACCGCCACCACGCCCTCGACTATTACAAGCGCTTCTACACGCCGGAGAACGCGATCCTCGTCGTCGCGGGCGACGTCACGCCCGACGAGGTGCGCCGGCTCGCCGACGGCACCTACGGCCGCGTCACGCCCCAGGGCGCCCGGCCGAAGCGCATCCGGGCCCGCGAGCCGGAGCCGAAGGCGCTCCGCCGCCTCAGCGTCGCCGATCCGAAGGTCGAGCAGCCGACCCTGCAGCGGCTCTACCTGACGCCCTCCTGCATCACGGCCCGCGACGGCGAGTGCCATGCGCTCGAACTCCTCGCCGAGGTGCTCGGCGGGGGTGCCACCTCCTACCTCTACCGCAAGCTCGTCCTGGAGACCGGCATCGCCGTGAACGCGGGGGCCTGGTACATGGGCTCGGCGATCGACGACACCCGCTTCTCCGTCTACGCGGTGCCCGCCGAGGGCGTCAGCCTGGAGACGCTGGAGGCGGCGGTGGACAAGGTCCTGCGCCGCGCGCCGGCCGAGGCGCTGGAGCCCGAGGCGATCGAGCGGGCCAAGACCCGGCTCGTGGCCGAGACCGTCTACTCCTCGGACAGCCAATCCTCCCTCGCCCGCATCTACGGCTCGGCGCTCGCCATCGGCGAGACGATCGAGGAGGTGCGCCGCTGGCCCGTCGACATCGAGGGCGTGACGAAGGAGCGCCTCGCGGCGGTGGCCGAGCGCTACCTCGTGCCCGCCCGCTCCGTGACCGGCTACCTCGTCAAGTCCCGCGACCCGGACGCGCCGGTCTCCGTCGCGGCTGCCTGAGGGCGCCGCTGCCGACATCTCGGGGCGCGGCCGGATCAGGCGCCGCCCCCGCACAAGAACAACGAGGTTCCCATGAACTTGGCCGAGACTCCCACCCGCACCGCGGCCTCGCCCACCCAGGCGAAATCCGTCGCCACCGTCGGCGGGGTCGAGGCGTGGCACGTCGAGTCGCCGGTGGTGCCGATGGTGGCGCTGGCCTTCACCTTCGAGGGCGGCGCCGCGCAGGACCCGGACGGCAAGGCCGGCTGTGCCCAGATGCTGGCGCGCCTCCTCGACGAGGGCGCGGGCGACCTCACCTCCGACGCCTTCCAGGAGCGCCTCGCGGCGCGCGCCGTCGAGCTTTCGTTCCATGCCGGACCCGACGCGGTCGGCGGCTCGCTGAAGACCCTCGTCAAGCACACCGACGAGGCGATCGACCTACTCGCCCTGGCCCTGACCAAGCCCCGGCTCGACCCGGACGCGATCGAGCGCGTGCGCGCGCAGACCATCGCCGGCCTGCGCTACCAGCAGAACGATCCGGGCGTGCTGGCCTCGCGGCGCTTCTTCAAGGAGGCCTTCGCCGGGCACCCCTACGGCCGGCCCTCCTCGGGCACGATCGAGAGCATCTCGGCCATCACCCGCGACGACCTCCTCGCCCTGCACGCGCAGGTGATCGGGCGGGGCGCCGTGAAGGTCGCGGCCGTCGGCGCCATCGACGCGGCGGCTTTGGCCGACGCGCTCAACCGCTCCTTCGGCGCCCTGCCGGAGGCGGGCCCGCTGCGCGCCGTGCCGCGCACCACCGTGCAGGATCTCGGCCGGCGCGTGGTCGTCGATCTCGACGTGCCGCAATCGGTGATCCGCTTCGGCATGGCGGGCGTCCCCTGGCGCGACCCGGACTTCATCCCGGCCTACGTGCTGAACCACATCCTGGGCGGCGGCGCCTTCACCTCCCGCCTGTTCCAGGAGGTGCGCGAGAAGCGCGGCCTCGCCTACTCGGTCGGCACCTCCCTCGTCAGCCACCGCTCGGCGGCGATGACCTGGGGCTACACCGCCACCAAGAACGAGCGCGTCGGCGAGGCGCTCGCCGTGATCGGCGACGAGATCGGCCGCTTGATCACCGAAGGCCCCTCCGACGAGGAGCTGCAGAAGGCGAAGGACTATCTCACCGGCTCCTACGCGCTCGGCTTCGACACCTCGACCAAGATCGCGCACCAGATCGTGCAGATCGCCTTCGAGGGGCTCGGCATGGACTACATCGCGCGCCGCAACGACATGGTGGCGTCGGTGACGCAGGCCGACATCCGGCGCGCCGCGGGCCGCACCTTCGCGGACGGGCGCATGCTCGTCGTCGCCGCCGGCCGGCCGACGGATTTCTGAGACCGGCCGCGGCGCGCCGGCCCAGGGCTGGCAAGAGAGCTGGCAACAGGGCTGGCAACCGGGCGCGCCGTCGCCATCTCAGGGGTCCCGGACGCCAGCGGACAGGCTCCCGATGCACCTCACCGGACTTCACCACCTCACCGCGATCACGGCCCGGGCGGCGGACAACCTCGCCTTCTACACCCGGATCCTCGGCCTGCGCCTCGTCAAGAAGACGGTGAACCAGGACGACCTCTCGGCCTATCACCTGTTCTACGCCGACGGGGTCGCCGCACCCGGCACCGACATCACCTTCTTCGACTGGCCGGCGCCGCCCGAGCGGCGGGGCGCCAACAGCATCGTGCGCACCGGCCTGCGGGTCTCCGGCCCCGAGGCGATCGCGTGGTGGCGCGAGCACCTCGCCCGCGAGGGCATCGACCACGCCCTCCCGGTCGAGCGGGACGGCCGCCTGACCCTCGACTTCGAGGACGGCGAGGGCCAGCGCCTCAGCCTCGTCGACGACGGCGGTGCCGGCCCGGCCCATCCCTGGAGCGGCAGCCCCGTGCCCGCCCCCCACCAGATCCGCGGGCTCGGCCCCGTGCGCCTCGCGGTCGCCGAGGCCGGGCGGACCGAGGCGGTGCTCACCGAGGTGCTCGGGATGCGCCACGACCGGACCTTCGAGCTGCCCGAGGGGGAGGTGCGGGTCTACGCGATGGGGGAGGGGGGCGCCGGCGCCGAACTCCAGGTGATGCAGGACGCCTCGGCCCCGGCGCGCCAGGGCGCGGGCGCCGTGCACCACGTCGCCTTCAGCATCCCGGACGCGGATTACGCGGCCTGGGCGGACCGGCTGAAGACGCGGCGGATGCCCTCCAGCGGGCCGGTCGACCGCTACTACTTCCGCAGCCTCTACTTCCGCGAGCCGAACGGCATCCTGTTCGAGATCGCCACCGAGGGACCCGGCTTCACCGCCGACGAACCCCTGGAAGCCTTGGGCGAGCGCCTCGCCCTGCCGCCCTTCCTGGAGCCGCGCCGGGCCGAGATCGAGGCGGGGCTGAAGCCGCTGTGAGACGGCGCCTCCTGGGGCCGTCAAGAATTCAGAGCCGTTCTAGACAGTAGAATCATCCCCCGCATGCGCTGCTGCCATGCCTTGACGGGCGTGCTGCACATGCGAGAAGACGCGCCAAAAGTCCGCGAGATTCGGAGTCACCTGTCCCGATGAGCAAATACAACGAGGAGCGGGTGCTCTCGGTGCACCACTGGACGGACACGCTGTTCTCCTTCCGCACCACCCGCGACCCCTCGTTCCGCTTCCGCAACGGCGAATTCACCATGATCGGCATCGAGGTCGAGGGCAGGCCGCTGCTGCGCGCCTACTCGGTGGTCTCGGCCAATTACGAGGAGGAGCTGGAGTTCTTCTCCATCAAGGTGCCGAACGGCCCGCTGACCTCGAAGCTCCAGCACCTCAAGGTCGGCGACCCGATCATGGTCGGCAAGAAGCCGACCGGGACGCTCGTGCTCGACAACCTGCTGCCGGGCCGCCACCTCTACCTGCTCGGCACCGGCACGGGGCTCGCGCCGTTCCTGTCGATCATCAAGGACCCGGAGACCTACGACCGCTTCGAGAAGGTGGTTCTGGTGCATGGCTGCCGGCAGGTGCAGGAGCTCGCCTACGGCGAGACGATCACGCAGGACCTGCCCCGCCACGAGTTCCTGGGCGAGATGATCAGCCAGCAGCTGGTCTATTACCCGACGGTGACGCGCGAGCCGTTCCGCAACCGGGGCCGGATCACGGACCTGATGACCTCGGGCAAGCTGTTCGCGGATGTGGGCCTGCCGGTGATGAGCAAGGAGGCGGACCGGTTCATGCTGTGCGGCAGCCCGGAGATGATCCGCGACACGCGCCAGCTCCTGGCCGATGGCGGCTACGAGGAGGGCAACCACGGCGAGGCCGGCCACTTCGTCATCGAGAAGGCCTTCGTCGAGAAGTAGACGGCCTCGATGCGGGCCCTGTTCGTCGCCGGCGCCGGGACCGAGATCGGCAAGACCTACCTCACCGCGGCGCTGACGCAGGCCCTGCGGGCGATGGGCCGCCCGGTCCGCACCCTGAAACCCCTGGCCAGCGGCGTCCCGCCCCTCGACCATCCGGATTTCGCCGAGAGCGACACCGCCCGGCTGCTCGCCGCGCAGGGCCTGCCGGTGGGCCCCGAGACGGTCGCCGCCTGCTCGCCCTGGCGCTTCGCGGCGCCCCTCGCGCCCGATCTCGCCGCCGCCCGCGAGGGCCGCAGCCTCGCGCTCCCCGATCTGGTGCGATGGTGCGAGGCGCAGATCGCGGCCGCGGAGCCCGGCACCACCGTCGTGATCGAGGGCGTCGGCGGGCTGATGAGCCCGATCACCGGGGCCGAGACCGGCCTCGACTGGCTCAAGGCCCTGCGCCTGCCCGCCCTCCTCGTCTCCGGCAGCTATCTCGGCGCGATCAGCCACGCGCTGACGGCGGTCGAGACCCTGCGGGCGCATGACTGCCCCCTGGTCGCCGTCGCGGTGAGCGAGAGCGCGGGCGCGCCGACGCCCCCCGAGACCGTCGCCGAGGCGATCGGAAGCCGGATCGGCGCGCCCGTCTTCTGCCTGCGCCGCGGGGCGGAATGCCCCGAGGCGCTCGCGCTCCTCGCCGCCGCTTGATCCGAGCGGCCGGGGCGGGCCGACACGAGCGCGTGATTCCCGGCTCGCGCCCCGCACCGGCCCTGGACGAGCGCCCGCCGCCTTCTACCTTCGCGGAACACGGCCGGGCCCGGATCGGCGCGGCCGGAGGTCGGAGTCGCCCCCGTGAGCCAGCTCGCAACCCATGAGACCGCCATCGGGATGGGAGCGGAGGGGCAGCGCGGCGGGGCCGTCCGGCCGGCCATCCTGCTCGGCGCCCTCGGCATCGTCTACGGCGACATCGGCACGAGCCCCCTCTACGCCTTCAAGGAGGCGGTGCGGGCGGCGAGCCACGGCACGGGCACGGCCGAGCCCGCGGCCGTGATCGGCGCCGTCTCCTTGATCCTGTGGGCTCTGATCCTGATCGTCTCGATCAAGTACGCGGTCCTGATCCTGCGGGCCGACAACCGGGGCGAGGGCGGCATCGTCGCCATGCTGGCGCTGCTCGGCGCCCGCCACGCCAAGCCCGGATCCTGGCAGGCGCTCCTCCTCGTCGTCGGCCTCGTCGGCGCGGCCCTGCTCTACGGGGACGGGGCCATCACGCCGGCCATCTCGGTCCTCTCGGCGGTCGAGGGCCTCAAGGTCGACGCCCCCGCCCTCCACCGGTTCGTGGTTCCGATCACGCTGGCGATCCTGGTCGGGCTGTTCCTCGTCCAGAGCAAGGGCGTCGCCTTCATCGGGCGCATCTTCGGCCCCGTGATGCTGGTCTGGTTCGCCGTGCTGGCGCTTCTGGGCATCGGCGGCATCCTGCACCGGCCGGAGATCCTGCGGGCGCTCAATCCCTTCGAGGCGGTCGACTTCCTGACGCATGCCGGCTGGCATGTCAGCTTCGCCATGCTCGGCGCGGCCTTCCTGGCGGTGACGGGCGGCGAGGCGATGTATGCCGATCTCGGCCATTTCGGCGCGCGCGCCATCCGCCTCGCGTGGTTCGCCCTCGTTCTGCCGGCCCTCGTGATCAACTATTTCGGCCAGGGCGCAGTCCTCCTCGCCGAGCCCGCCGCGATCGAGAACCCGTTCTACGCGCTCGCGCCGGACTGGGCGCATTATCCCCTGATCGCGCTGGCGACGCTCGCCACCGTGATCGCCTCGCAGGCCATCATCTCGGGCGTGTTCTCCCTGACCCAGCAGGCGATCCAGCTCGGCTTCCTGCCGACCATGCGCATCGTCCAGACCGCCTCCGACGAGCGCGGCCAGATCTACGTGCCCGCCGTGAACGGGCTCCTCGCCATCGCGACGCTCACCGCCGTCGTCGTGTTCGGCTCCTCCGACGCGCTGGCGGGCGCCTACGGCATCGCGGTCTCGATGCTGATGGCGATCACGACGCTGCTCGCCGCCTTGATCGCGCTCAAATGGGGCTACAACCCCGTCGCGGTCGCGGCCCTCAACGGCTTCTTCCTCGTCATCGATCTCGTCTTCCTCGGCGCCAACAGCGTGAAGCTGTTCGAGGGGGGCTGGTTTCCCCTCGTGCTGGCCGGCCTCGTCGCGATGATGATGCTGACCTGGCGGAAGGGCACGGCGATCATCGAGGAGACCCGCGCGTCCCTGCGCATGCCGGAGGCGGAGTTCCTGGAGCGCCTGCGGCGGGACCCGCCGGTGCGGCTTCCCTGCGCGGCGGCCTACCTCTCGGCGGCCACCCACGGCATCCCGCTGCCCCTCTCGCGCTTCCTGGAGCGCAGCCACGCGCTGGCCGAGCGCCTGCTCATCATCACCGCCCTCTACGAGGAGACGCCGACCGTGCCCGAGAGCGAGCGGGCGGAGGTCTCGCAGATCGCCCCCGACTTCTACCGGATCATCCTGCGCTACGGGTTCATGCAGGACGCCTCGATTCCGGAAGGGCTCGCCTGCGCCGTCGGGCACGGCCTGCTGCCGCCGGGCTTCGTCGAGGACGTCACCGTCTTCATCGGCCACGAGACGGTGATCCCGAAGAACGACCGGCGCGGCATGTCGCACTGGCGGGAGAAGCTCTTCGCCTTCATGCAGCGCAACGGGGAGCGCACGGGCGCCTTCTTCTGTGTGCCGACCCGGCAGGTGATCGAGGTCGGCACCGAGATCGAGATCTGATCAGGCCGCCCGGAGGGCTGCCGAGACCTCGATCCGGTTCCGGCCGTTGCGCTTGGCGCGGTAGAGGGCGGCGTCGGCGTGGCGCAGGAGGGCGTCGAGCTCGCGCCCGATCGCCGCGCTCTCCGCCGCCCCGATGCTCACGCTGACCGCGAGCCCCGGTAGGCTCGGCACGGAGAGCCGGGCCACCGCCGCCCGGATCTGCGAGGCGTGGCGGAGCGCGCTCTCGACGTCGCGGTCCGGCAGCACGCAGGCGAATTCCTCACCGCCCATCCGGCCGAACAGGGCGCCCGGCGGCAGCAGGGCCTGCACGAGGCAGCAGAAGCCCACCAGGACCCCGTCGCCGACCATGTGGCCGTGGGCGTCGTTGATGCTCTTGAAGTGGTCGAGGTCGAACAGGAGCAGGGTGACCGGCCGGTCGGAACCGGCGAGCAGCGCCTGCGCGCCCGCCACCAGGGCCCGGCGGCTCGCGATGCCGGTCAGCGGGTCGGTCTCGGCCGCCTGCCGCTGCACCCGCTCGACCCGCTCCTTGGTCAGCGCCATGAAGGTGAAGGCGATCGCGACCGTGAACAGCATGCCGACGAAGCAGAGGATCGCGAGCCAGGCCGACTGCATCACGTCCTGGTTCGTCGGCAGGGGGGTGAGCAGGGCCAGCGGGATCCGCAGGACATAGACGAGGGCGTAGGCTCCGAGCAGGACCATCGCCGGATAGCGCGAGACCAGGGCCTCGGCCCGCCCGCGCCAGATCTCGTAGGCCCCGGCGGCGCAGAACCCGCCGGCGATGGCCGAGGCCAGGATCACCCGGGCCGCGAGGGAGGCGTAGAAGTCGGGCACGAAGCAGAGGGCGCCCCAGAGGGCGCCGCCGGCCAGGGCGAGATCGAGGCGGAGAGGCCTGCCCTCGAAGGCGCGCACGCCGCTCCAGATCAGGCCGTAGGCCCCGATCATCAGCGTGTTGGCGAGGCCGATCGAGGCCGCGTCGGGAATGACGCCGCGAAGCGCGAGGAGGCCCGAGGCCGCCGCGCCCGTCACGTGCGCGACGCCCCAGATCGCGAGCGGGCGGGCCGTCCGGTCCTGGCTCCAGGACAGCAGGAACAGCGTGCCGACCACGAAGGTGACGATCACCGTCACGAGCAGCAGGGTCGGGGTGTCGAGGCGCATCGATCCGTTCCGGTAACGGCCCGGCTCGCCCGGGCATCGCTGCCGGTAGAGTCGATAGACGGCCCATGCTGTCGGGATCGTAAAGGCAGGGCCGCAAATGCAACCTATTCGGTGCATCGTGCGGTCTCAACACTTCAGGGTCGAATACTGGAGCGGCACAGGTCGAGGCGCGCGGATAGAGCCGGACCTGTAGCCTCCGGGCATCGACGCGCGGTGGCGAATTCAGGTTTCCGGCCTGTCCGCCCGCCGCGCGGACGGGGCGGGCGCGAGCGGCGTGATGCGCAGGGTGGTGATGCGGTTCTTGGCCTTGCGCAGGACCTGGAAGCGGAAGCCGTGGAAGTTGAAGGCGGTGCCCTGGTCGGGGATCGCCCGGGCCTCGTGGATCACGAGGCCGGCGATGGTCGTGGCCTCCTCGTCGGGCAGGTTCCAGTCCATCGCCCGGTTGAGGTCGCGGATCGGGACCGAGCCGTCCGCGTTCACGGAGCCGTCGCCCTGCGGGCGCACGCCGGAGACCGTCACGTCGTGCTCGTCGGCGATGTCGCCGACGATCTCCTCCAGGATGTCCTCCAGGGTCACGAGGCCCATCACCTCGCCGTACTCGTCGACGACGAGGGCGAAGTGGGTCTTCTTGGTGAGAAAGGCCTTGAGCTGGTCGCGCAACGAGGTGGTGCCGGGCACGAACCACGTCTCGAGGGCCAGCGCCTCGACCTTGAGGCCGGACGCGTCGCCGCCGGCCGCGTCGAGGGCGCGCAGCAGGTCCTTGGCGTGGAGCACGCCGACGATGTTCTCCGAGGTCCCGCGCCAGAGCGGCATCCGGGTGTAGGGCGAGGACAGCACCTCGCGCACGATCTCCTCGGACGGCAGGTCCGCGTTGATCGTGCGCATCTTGGTGCGGTGGACCATCACCTCCGAGACCGTGAGGTCGGAGAGGTCGAGGAGGCCGCCCAGCATGTCGCGCTCGGCCTTGGCGACGCCCCCCTCCCGGTGCAGCAGCGCCACCTGCCCCCGGATCTCCTCGGTGGCGGAGAGGATCGACTGGTGCTCCCCGATGGTGATGCCGAAGGGGCGCAGCATCAGCCGCACGAGGTTCTCGATGGCGATCGCGAGGGGGCCGAGGAGCGCCACCGTGAAAGCGACGGGCCGCGCCGTCAGCAGCGCCGCCTGGTCCGGCTTCGAGATGGCAAGCGTCTTCGGCAGCACCTCCGCGAAGACGATGACGAGCACCGACATGCCGGCGGTGGCGTAGAGCACGCCGCTCTTGCCGAAGATCGCGGTGAGCACGCTCGTGGTGAAGGCCGAGGCCCCGATCGCCACGATGTTGTAGCCGATCAGCATGGAGCCGATGAAGCGCTCCCGGATCGCCAGGATCCGGTTGACGATGGCGGCGCGCGGGTCGCCCGAGGTCTCGAGCGAGAGCATCCGGGCTCGCGAGGCCGCGGTGAAGGCGGTCTCGGCGCCCGCGAAGAAGGCCGAGAGCAGGAGCGAGATCGCCACGATGCTCGCGGCGAGCCAGAGGTCGGTGTGGGATTCCATCGGACCCGTAACGTCGCCGCGCGGCCGGTGTGCCGAGGAAGCCGCGTGCGAGCGCCCCTCTTAGAGCATTTTCACGCCGAAGTGGTTCCCGGTCCGCCGCGGCCCGGTCCGACGCCCCCTAGCGGGCCCCGGCGCCCGACGGGACCGGGCCGGGCACGCGCCGCGGCAGCGCCCGGGCCGCGACGAGGGCGAGGGTGGCGAGGGCGAGGGCGAGGCCGAGGGAGAGGCCGGTCGCGCCGGCGACCGGGCGGAGCGCGGCCGCGGCGAGCGGGGAGGCGATCAGGAGCGCCCGCTCGGCCCCGGTGAGGCCGCCGCGGCGATGCGCCTCGATCGCGAGGAGCGCGCTCGCGGGCACCAGCGGCGCGAGGTCGTAGAGGGGGACGTAGGGCGAGACGAGGGGGGCCGCGGCGAGCAGCGCCGCCGCCCGCAGGGTCAGGGGCGCCCCGCCCGCCCAGACCCGCCACGCCGTGCCGACCGCCAGGAGGGCCACGGCGACCTGCCCGGCCCAGGCCGAGGCGAGCGAGCCGCCGAGGAGGCGCACCGCACCGAAGGCGCTGGCGTTGATGTCGAGCCCGGACCACGCCTCCCGCAGGGCGATGCGGTTCGTCTCGGCGAGGGTGGCGAGGAAGGCCTGCCAGGGCGCGAGGCCGAAGGCGAGGCAGGAGAGGGCGCACAGCCCCGCGACGCCGGCGGCGCAGGCGGCGAGCGCCCGCCAGCGGCCGGTGACGAGCAGGAGGGCGGGGGCGAGGGCGGCGAGCTGCGGCTTGTAGGCGACGCAGGCGAGGAGGAGGCCCGCCAGCACGGGCCGCCGGTCGACGAGGAGCGCGCCGAGCGTCAGGAGGCCGGCGGTGAGGAGCCCGTTCTGCCCGTAGGCGAGGTTGCACAGGACGAGGGGGTGGGCGCAGGCGATCAGCACGCCGTCGCGGCTGCCCGTCGCCTGCCGGAGGGCGAGGGCGAACAGGCCGAGGGTGACGAGCATCCAGAGCAGGAAGGCGGCGCCGTAGGGCAGGAGGCCGAGGAAGGCGGCCGGCAGCAGGAAGACGGGCGGGTAGTGCCACGCGAAGCGGTCCGCGTCGGGGCCGAAGGCGGCGGCCTGCGCGGCGAGATGGGCGTTGAGGTCGTAGGCACCCGCCGCCCGCCCCTCCAGCGCCCCGCGCCCGGCGAGCCAGACCTGCGAGAAGTCGTAGCCGAGGAGGTCCCCGAGCCAGTTCCGCCCCGGCAGCGGCCCGGTGCCGAGGAGCCCGAAGGCGATGAGGAGGGTCAGCGGCACGAGGGCGAGGGCGGCGCGCCGGGCGAAGGCGCGGAGCCGGGCATCGCTCGTCAGGAGCGCCGAGAGCTCGCCCCGCGGCGCTCCCCCGACCGTCGATACGCTCATCTGGCTGAACCCGTCGCGGCGCCCGTGATGCGGGATGTTAGGCGCCGGAGGGTTAAGGAGTCGCGCTGAGCGGGGAGGGGCCGGAGGCGGCCCCTCCCTCAATCCGCCCGCAATTCGTCGTCGAGGAAGGCACGCACCTCCGCCCGGTCGATGCCCGGCGCGATGAAGCTCTGCCCGATCCCGCGGGCGAGGATGAAGGTCAGGGCCCCGTCGCGGACCTTCTTGTCCTGGGCCATGGCGTCGAGGATCGCCTCCGCGCCGCCGCAGCCGCCCGGCACCTGCTGCAGGCGGGTCGGCAGGCCGGCGAGCGCCAAGTGGTTGGCGACACGCCCCGCCTCCTGGCCGGGGCAGAGGCCGAGCCGGGCCGAGAAGCGGAAGGCGAGCGCGAGGCCGATCGCGACGCCCTCCCCGTGGACGAGGCGCCCGGAATCGTAGCCCGTCAGGCGCTCCAGGGCGTGTCCGAACGTGTGGCCGAGGTTGAGCAAGGCCCGCTCCCCGTCCTCGCGCTCGTCGCGGACCACCACGCCGGCCTTGGCGCGGCAGCAGATCGCCACCGCCTCGTCGCGCTGGGCCTCGCCCGCGAAGATGCCGCGCCAGTTCGCCTCGCACCACGCGAAGAAGCCCGCATCGCCGATGAGGCCGTATTTCGCCACCTCCGCGTAGCCCGCCCGCATCTCGCGCTCGGTGAGCGTATCGAGGGCGGCGGTGTCGGCGAGCACGAGGCGAGGCTGGTGGAAGGCGCCGATCAGGTTCTTGCCGAGGGGCGAATTGATGCCGGTCTTGCCGCCGACCGAGGAATCGACCTGCGCGAGCAGGGTCGTCGGGGCCTGCACGAAGCGCACGCCCCGCCGGAGCGTCGCGGCGGCGAACCCGGCGAGATCGCCCACCACGCCGCCGCCGAGGGCCACGACGAGGTCGTTGCGCTCGACCCTGTGGGCGAGGAGCCCGTCCGAGACGGCCGCGTAGGTCGCGTAGGATTTCGAGGCCTCGCCCGGCGCCACCGCGATCACGCCGGAGCGCAGGCCCGCCGCCTCGAGGCTCGCGCGCACCCGGTCGCCGTAGAGGCCGGCCACCGTCTCGTCGGTCACGATGACGGCCGCCCGCGCGCCGAGCGCCGCCACGCGGGCGCCCGCGCCCGCGAGCAGCCCCCGCCCGATCAGGATGTCGTAGTCGCGCCCCCCGTCGAGGGGGACGTGAACGGTGAGGGGCTGCCGGATGGCCTCGGCCCCGGTCTCGGTCACAGTCTCGGTCACTGGGCGGCGACGCCTCGGTTGGTGGGGCCGGTGAGGTGGGTGTCGAGGGCTTCGAGCACGTCCTGCACCACCCGGTCGTGGGACACGTCGCGGGAGAGCACCATCACGTCGGCTCCGCCGTAGACGGGGTGGCGCGCCTCCATGAGCTGGCGCATGGTCTCCTCCGGATCCTCCGTCTGCAGGAGGGGCCGGTTGCCGCGCTTGCGCACCCGTCGCATCAGCACGTCGAGATCGGCCTTGAGCCAGACCGAGATGCCGCCCTCGGCGATCCGCGCGCGGGTCGAATCGCGCATGAAGGCGCCCCCGCCCGTGGCGAGCACCATCGGGCCCTCGCGGATCAGCCGCGAGATCACCCGCTCCTCGCCCTCGCGGAAGCTCGGCTCCCCGTAGATCGCGAAGATGTCGGGGATGGTGAGCCCGGCGGCCGCCTCGATCTCGTTGTCGGCGTCCTTGAAGATCATGCCGAGGCGGCTGGCGAGGCGCCGGCCGACCGTGCTCTTGCCCGCGCCCATCAGACCGACGAGCACGATCGACCGCGGCCCGAGGGCGTGGCGCAGACGCACTTCGATCGGTTCGCCTGCCGGTTCAGGCTCTGTCATGGCTCGGATCTACGCATGGACCAGTCTGCACGGGATCCGGGGGTCTTACCGCGTTTTGCCGCGGGCGTGAAACAGCCGACATGCCCGCATCCGAGCCGGGCGCGCAATGCGCGCGCGAGAGCCCGGCCGCACGCAGCGAGACCCCGGCTGTGGCTTCGCGGGCCTTGCCAGCGGCCTGCCCGCGTGATGGAACCCCTTGACGCCGCAGTGCAACACCCGCTCCCGCCCGAGGTTCGCCCGACGTGCCGACCCTGTTCCGTTTCATCGCCACCCTGGCGATCCTGGCCGGCCTCGTCTTCGCCGGCATGTTCGCCCTGGCGACCTTCGTCGAGCCGACCCCGCGGGAGATGAGCGTGCCGATCCCCGCCGCGAAGCTCCAGCCGGGCAACCGGTGACGCGGGGGCGCGCGGCCGACGGACCGGCGAAAGGTCAGCCCGAGCGGCGGCCCGGGCCGGCCCCCGAGATCGCCGCCTATCTCGACATGCTGGCCGCCGAGCGGGGCGCGGCACGCAACACCCTCGACGCCTACCGGCGCGACCTCGACGATTATCTCGACTTCCTCTCCGAGGAGGGGGTCGAGCCGGCGGAGGCCGAGGCGGGGACCCTGCGGGCCTACATGGCGGGGCTGGAGACGCGGGGGCTGAAGAGCTCGTCGGCCGCCCGGCGCCTCTCCTGCATCCGCGGCTTCCACAAGTTCCTCTACGCGGAGGGCATGGCCGAGGGGGACCCGAGCGCGCCCGTCTCCGGCCCGCGCCGCGGGCGCGCCCTGCCGAAGGTGCTCTCGGTCGCCGAGGTCGACCGCCTGCTCGCCGCGGCGCGCGCGCAGGCGAGCATCCCCGACGCCTCCCCCGGGGAGCGCGCGCGGGCGCGGCGGATGCTGTGCCTGATCGAGCTTCTCTACGCCACGGGCCTGCGCGTCTCGGAGCTGATCGCGCTGCCGCGCACGGCCGCCTCGGCGCGCGAGCGCTTCCTCGTGGTCAAGGGCAAGGGCGGCCGCGAGCGCTTGGTGCCGCTCACCGAGATGGCGCGGGCCGCCATGCGCGAGCACCTCCCCGCGAGCCCCGCCGACCAGACCTGGCTGTTCCCCTCCGACAGCGAGAGCGGGCACCTCACGCGGCAAGCCTTCGCCCGCGACCTGAAGGCCGTGGCGGGCGCGGCCGGCCTGCGCGCCGACCACGTCAGCCCCCACGTCCTGCGCCACGCCTTCGCGAGCCATCTCCTGCAGAACGGGGCGGACCTGCGCATCGTGCAGGAACTGCTCGGCCATGCCGACATCTCGACGACCCAGATCTACACGCACGTCCTCGACGAGCGCCTGAAGGGCATGGTGCGCGACCTGCACCCGCTCATGGACGAGGCGAACGAGAGGCCGGCGGAGGCGTGACGCGGCGCGGTCCGGACCTCTCCCGGACCGCGCCGGGTTGAGCGCGACTCCACCCCGCGCTAAGCGGTCGGCTCCCGCGCTCGAACCGTCCCGAAACCCGCCGATGTCGTCATGGAAGCAGGCCGTCGCGCGCGCCTTCGACGGCGCCGAAGGCTACGACCGGGCCGCCGAGGTTCAGGCGCGGGTCGCCGGGCACCTCGCGGAACGGATCGCCGGCCTGCCGCTGGCGCCCCGCCCCCGCGTGCTGGAGATCGGCTGCGGCACCGGCCTGCTGACGCAGGCCCTGCGGGACCGGCTCGCACCCCGCGCGCTTCTCGCCACCGACATCGCCCCCGGCATGGTTGCGCGGGCGAAGGCGCGGGCGCCGGAGGGCGCGGATCTGCGCTATCTCGTGATGGACGGCGAGCGTCCGAGCCTCGCCCCCGGTCCCCGCTTCGACCTGATCGCCTCCAGCCTCGCCGCGCAATGGTTCGAGGATCTGCCCGCCGCGGTCTCGACGCTCAGCGGGCTCCTCGCCCCGGGCGGCTGGCTCGCCCTCGCGACGCTCGCCGACGGCACGTTCGGGGAATGGGGGCGGGCCCACGCGGCCCTGGGCTACGCGCCCGCCACGCCCGCCTACCCGACCCTGCAGGCCCTGCGGGCGCTGGCGCCCCCCGGCTGCACGCTGAGCGTCGAGGAGGAGCCGTTCCTGGAGGCGCACCCGAACGGGCGCGCCTTCCTCGCCGCGCTCCGGGCGATCGGGGCCGGCACGCCGCGGGGCGGGCGGCCCCTGCCCGCGGGCGCCCTGCGCCGCGTGCTGCGCCGCTTCGATGCGGAGGGCGCCCGGGTCACCTACCGGGTCGCCCTCTGCCTCGTGCGGCACCGGCCCGATCAGGCCGCCGAGACGTCGACGCGGATGTTGCCGCGGGTGGCGTGCGAGTAGGGGCAGACCACGTCGGCCCGCTTCACGAGATCCCGCGCCTTGTCCGGGTCGATGCCGGGCAGGGTGGCCTTCAGCGTCACGGTCAGGCCGAAGCCGGTGCCGTCGTCGCGCTTGCCGATGCCCACGGTCGACTCGACCTTGGCGTCGTCGGAGATCGTCACCTTGTCCTGCGCGGCCACGAACTTGATGGCGCCGAGGAAGCAGGCGGCGTAGCCCGCGGCGAAGAGCTGCTCCGGGTTGGTGCCGGCACCGCCGCCACCGCCGAGTTCCTTCGGGGTCGCGAGTCCCACCGACAGGCGGTCGTCGTCGGTGGCGGCGGAGCCTTCGCGGCCGCCGGTGGCGTACGCATGAGCGGTATACAGGGCTTGCATGGGTCTCTCCTTCGACGGGGATCGATACCGCAACGGGAGGGGTGCGGAAACGCGACATCGATTGATCTTTGATATGGCGCCCCTTCGCAGAGGGCCGGATTTTGCGATGCGTCCGGCATCGCATGCCGAACATCGATTGCGCGCGATCTGATGCCGGGTCTCGCATATTATTCGATTGCGCGCAACCTAGTTGGGGCCGGTGCCTTGATTGTGCACATGATGCAATGTGGCTAGGATGTTGGGGATCGTGAGTTTTTTCCGCGCGACGGCGCGGCGAGGGGAGTGACGCCAATGCCGGGCCGAGAAGTCCCGCGCGGGGCAGGGCCGCGAGGCGCGCCGTCGACGCAACGGAGCGCCGAGGCGTCGAGCGACGCCCAGCGCTTGAACAACCAGCTCTGCTTCGCCGTCTACGCTGCGGCGCACGCCTTCGGCCGCGCCTACCGCGCGCTCCTGAGCGAGCACGACCTCACCTATCCGCAATATCTCGTCCTGCTCGTCCTCTGGGAGGAGGAGGGGCTGACGGTGAAGGAGATCGGCACGCGCCTGTTCCTCGATTCCGGCACGCTGACGCCGCTGCTGAAGCGGCTCGAGGCCTCGGGGCATGTCCGCCGCGCCCGCGACCGCGCCGACGAGCGTCAGGTCAGCATCTTCCTCACGCCGAAGGGGCGGAGCCTGCAGGAGCGGCTCGCCTGCATCCCCGACCAGGCGGGCGGCATGACCGGGCTCGATCTCGAGGCGCGCCAAGCCCTCCTCGACCATCTGGTCACCCTGCGCACGGGCCTGCACGAGGAGACCGGCGCCGAGAAGCTGGCGGCGGCGAGCGCCAACGCCGCCTGACCGCGGGCTTCGCCGGCGCCATCCCGGCAGCTCGGAACGGGTCGAGAAAAAGGCCGCCCTCGCGTCGCGAAGGCGGCCTCGTTCGTGCGGACGTGCCGCGCGGGTCTTACGACTGGGTCTTGAGGTAGGCGATCAGGTCGCTGAGCTTCTTGTCGTCCTTCAGGCCCGGGTAGACCATCTTGTTGCCCGGCACCTTGGCCTTCGGGTCCTTCAGCCACTCCTTGAGGTTCGCCTCGTCCCAGGTCAGGCCCGAGCCCTTCAGGGCGGCGGAGTAATTGTAGCCCTCGTGCGTGCCCGCCTTGCGGCCGACGACGCCCTTCAGGTCGGGCCCGACGCCGTTCTTGCCGAAGGCGTGGCAGGCCTTGCAGGGCGCGAAGGCCTTCTCGCCGGCCGCCGCGTCGCCGGCGTCCTGCGCCTGGGCGGAGAGGGGCAGCATCAGCGCGAGGGCGGCGCCGAGGATGAGGTGACGCATCTTTTTTCCTCCGTGGTGACGGTCGTTGAAGACCGCCGAGGCTTATAGCCGAGCTTGACGTTTAGAACAGATCGAGACTGCGACGCTAGGCCGGCATCTAGGGCATCCGCGACGAAAGGAAGCCCTTCTGCCGCAAAACGGTTCCGGATGCGCGCCGTCCGGGTTTCGTCTAGAACGGTGCGGAGGCCCGAACGGGACCTCGCGCAGGATCTTGGGCGCACGAACCTGAGCGCGCGCTGAAGGCCGGGCGACCCGCCGGCCGGTCACTCTGGGAGAACGCCATGTCGATCGCCTTCCCCGCCCCCGATCCGGAGATCGTCGCGCGCCGCGAGGCGATCATCGAGGGGCTGCGCCCCCTCGTGGCGGCGGAGGCGCTGATCACCAGCGAGGACGAGCGCCGCGCCTTCGAGACGGACGGGCTGACGGCCTACCGCAAGATGCCGCTCGCCGTGATCCTGCCCTCGACCACCGAGGAGGTCTCCGCGGTGATGGCCTATTGCCACGCCAACGGCGTGCGCGTGGTGCCCCGCGGCGCCGGCACCTCGCTCGCCGGCGGCGCCATCGCGCAGGAGGATGCGGTCATCCTCGGCGTCGGCAAGATGACCCGCGTCCTCGACCTCGATTTCGCCAACCGCACCGCGCGGGTGCAGTCGGGCATCACCAACCTCGCGATCTCGGGGGCGGTCAGTCACGAGGGCTTCTTCTACGCCCCCGACCCGTCGAGCCAGCTCGCCTGCACCATCGCGGGCAACATCGCCATGAATTCGGGCGGCGCGCATTGCCTGAAATACGGCGTGACCACCAACAACCTGCTGGGCGTCACCCTGGTGATGAACGACGGCACGGTGGTCGAGATCGGCGGCCAGCACCTCGACAGCGGCGGCTACGACCTGCTCGGGCTGATCTGCGGCTCGGAGGGGCAGCTCGGCATCGTCACCGAGGCGACGGTGCGCATCCTGCGGGCCGCGGAGGGCGCGCGGCCCGTCCTCGTCGGCTTCTCCTCGGTGGAGGATGCGGGCAATTGCGTCGCGGCGATCATCGCGGCCGGGATCATCCCCGTGGCGATCGAGTACATGGACCGCGAGGCGATCCTGATCACCGAGGATTTCGCGCAGGCCGGCTACCCGCGCGACGCCGAGGCGATGCTGATCATCGAGGTCGAGGGCTCGGACGCCGAGATCGACGACATGCTCGGCCGCATCGCGGCGATCGCGCAGGGCTTCCGGCCGACGAGCCTCAAGGTGTCCCGCTCGGAGGCGGAGAGCGCCGCGATCTGGAAGGGGCGCAAATCCGCCTTCGGCGCCACGGGCCGCATCTCGGACTACGTCTGCATGGACGGCACCATCCCGACCGGGCGCCTCGGCGAGGTGCTGGAGCGCATCGGCGCGATCTGCGCCGGCCACGGCCTGCGCGTCGCCAACGTGTTCCACGCCGGCGACGGCAACCTGCACCCGCTGATCCTGTTCGACATCAACAAGCCGGGCGAGCTGCAGAAGGCGGAAGCCGCGGGCGACGAGATCCTGAAGCTCTGCGTCGAGGTCGGCGGCTGCCTCACCGGCGAGCACGGGGTCGGCATCGAGAAGCGGGAGCTGATGCGCTTCCAGTACAACCAGGCCGATCTGGAGCAGCAGATGCGGGTCAAGAACGTGTTCGACCCGGCCTGGCTGATGAACCCCGCCAAGGTCTTCCCCCTGGAGGGGCGCATCGCCGCCTGAGGCGGGCCGTGCCCTACTTGACCTGCACGCTGTCGACGACCTCGCGGAACTTCGCCAGCGTGCCCTCGCGCTGGTCCTCGCGCACGACGCCGACCGCGCGCAGGTAGCCGTCCGGCGCGAAGCGGATCGTCTGCGAGACGACGACGGGCACGTTGGTCGGCAGGTCGGTGGCCCGGGCCACGATCTCGTGCCAGTCGACGCCGTTCTGCCGGTAGCTCTGCGAGCGCTCGATCACGAAATCCTTCATGGTCTGGTTGGCGTAGAGGGCGGCGCGGGCGAAGCCGTCGCGCTGCTCGGGAGCCGGCGGCGGCTGCACGGCCTGGGCCAGAACCAGGATCGGCTGCTCCAGGCTGACCATCTGGTCCTTCGGGCCCTGCGTCAGCAGCACCGAATTGCCGCCGAGCACCCGCACGGGCCGGAAGCCGGCCGGGTTCGCGATGCGGAAGGGCAGGGACTCGACCTGCTGGTCGAGGCTGAGCGCGGGCCGGATCGTCACCCCCGTCACCATGCCGCGCATGGTCTCCTCGGTCTCGGCGCCGGGCAACGCCTGGGCGATGATGATGCCGGTGACGGTCGGATCGCCGACGAGGAGAAGCCATTTCTGAACCGCGGGACCCGCCGCGCCGCCCTCCGGCGGCTGCTCGCCCGTGAAGAGCACCGCGTCGGCCCCGCCCGCGACCTTCAGCGCCTCGCGCTTCTGCACCACGAAGCCCTGGCTCTTCAGGTTCTCGTCGGTGAAGTTCTTCTCGAGATCCCCGAAAGCCGCCGCCGGCAACTCGACCACCGAGACCGTGGCGCCCCCCTCCTTGCGCTCGAAGCCGGAGAAGCGGCGCGAGGGCGCCATGTCGGAGGGCGGCTCGAAGCCGAAGCGGGAGCCCGAGGGGAAGATCGGCTCGGCCAGCGCCGGCCCGCACAGGAGGGCGGCGAGGCCGAGGGCGAGGACACCTGCGATCGGGCGCGCAGGGAGAGAGGTGGCGTGACGCAGCCGCATCGAACAGGATTCTCCGCTTCTCGCCCCGGTTCGTCCGAGGATTCGGGGACCGGCGCCGCTGCCCGGGCGCGTCTCCTCCGGATGCGATGCGTCGGCGCCCGTGGCGCCGGTGTCAAGCCGCGGGAGTCCCTCCCAGCCGCGTCACGCGGCGCAGGGTCAGGTTGCAGCGCCAGCCCGGCGGCAGGAAGTCCGGGCGCGGCGCCGCCGGCTCCGCGAGGAGGTCCGCCGCCTCGGCGAGGATGCGGTCGATCCCGTGGAAGGCGAGGCGGGAGGGTCCGCCGATCACCAGGGCGTCGCCCGGTTCGAGCCGGACGGACCGTGTCGGGTCGCCCCGCCTCGTGCCGCCGTAGCGGAACAGGGCCGGGGCCCCGAGGGAGAGGGACAGGACGGGGGCGTCGAGATCCTCCTCGTCCCGGTCCTGGTGCAGGCCCATCCGCGCGCCGGGGGCGTAGAGGTTGACGAGGCAGGCCTCGGGCGGCGGCGCGTCGGCGGCGAGCCGCTCCCAGGCCGCCCGTGCGACGGCCGGGATCTCAGGCCAGGGCGCGCCCGTCTCCGGGTGCCGGGGCTGGTAGCGGTAGCCGTCCGCGTCCGAGACCCAGCCGAGCGGGCCGCGATTGCTCATCCGCACCGAGAAGGGGCGTCCCGTGCGCGGCATGCGGGGCGTGTAGAACGGGGCGCATGCAAGCCCGCCCGCGAGTTCGCGCCCGAGCTCGGCCTGCGCCGCCGCGTCGAGATGCCCCGGATGGTGGATCAGCCCCGGCGCGAGCGCGACCCCGCCCGTCACCGGCGGCCCCTCGACGGGCGCGACGGGCGATCGTCCGGGCGATCGGGCCCGGCATCCCTGCCCCGCGCGCGGCTCGGCGCAGACGAGAATGGTCGCATTCGTCTCTCCTGTCGGCCCACCCCCCTGCGGGCCGGGCCGGGCCGGCGCCGGGCGCGGGAAAGCGGGGCCGGACAGCCCGGCCCGACGATGGCCCGCGACAGGGGCCTGCCCTCGCGAGGACCTCGCGCGGGAGGGGACCGAACGGTTTCCGCCCTCCGCGCGTTCCCATCGTCCGTCGGCAGGGGTAGGCAGGGGAGCGCAGGATGATGAGCTGGCGGCCCATGGACAGGGCCCCTCGGGATGGCCGGTGGATCATCGCGATCGACCGGCACGATCCGGACCGGCGCGCGGTGATCCGCTGGGATCCGCGCCGCTTCGGCGATGCTCGGCCCTGGCGGGTCGCCTCCTGCGAGCACAGCTACCCGCAGGACGCCTTCACCGACTGGCAGCCCTTTCCCGACTGCCCGGCCGGCGCAGAGGCCCAGGGACAGGCGCACGCGCGCGAGCCGGAGCCGGGCTGAGAGCTCAGGCCGGCACGGCGCCGTCGACGCGCGCCCCGAGCGCGCCCGAGAGGGTGGCCCGGGCCCGGCTGACCCGGCTCTTCACGGTTCCGACTTGGCAGCCGAGCCGGGCGGCCGCCTCCTCGTAGGTGCAGCCCTCGGCGCCCACGAGGATCAGGGCCTGGCGCTGCGGCAGGGGCAGGGCCGCGATCCTCTCCCAGACGGCCCGGAGCGTCGAGGCGTCCTCCTGGTCGGCCGGGGCGGTGAGCTGGCCGGCATGGGTGCCGTCCGCGTCCTCGACCTCGCGCTTGGCCCGCCGCAACTCGGTGTAGAACTGGTTGCGCAGGATGGTGAACAGCCACGCCGTGAAGTTGGTGCCGGGCCGGAAGCGATCCTGGTTCGCCCAGGCCTTGATCATCGTCTCCTGAACGAGGTCGTCGACCCGGCTGACATTGCCGCAGAGGGAGAGCGCGAAGGTGCGCAGGGCCGGCAACGACCGGATCAGGTCGTCGCGGAAGCCGCTCGCGACCGCAGCCCCGCGCGCGGCCAGCGCCGCCTCGAAGCGCGTCACGAGGCCCGCGAGGCGGGGGGTGAGCGGCTCCTGCTCCGTGAGCTGGAAATAATCGCGCAGCGGCAGGGAGAGGTGATCGCGCAGAGCGGCCGAGAGACCGTCCCGGTCGAGACGGGGGATGTCGTCCGCGCCCTCCTGCCTGCTGGTCCCTCTGGTCCCTCGCAAGCCGCTCGTCATACCCGCCGGACACCCTCGGAGGCCGAAGCTCGGCCGCACATTCCACTCAGCCGTTTAAAGTCATTCCAAATTCTTTGGCAATGAAAACTTGGGAGGGATCGGCAACGATCTGCGCGCCGTCGCCCCCGAGCCACCCCGCGAACCCTGCGCGCGGCGCGCCCCGCCCGCCTCAATCCTGATCGATGTCGCGCTCCAGCACGGTCTTCATCAGGACCGTGGTGTCGGCCTTGAGGCGGTAGACGAGGGGGATGCCGGTGGCGATCTCGAGCCCCGCGATGGTGGCGGGCGTCATCCGGTCGAGGACCATGACGAGGGCGCGCAGCGAATTGCCGTGGGCGGCCACCAGCACCCGGTCGCCCGCCATCACGCGGGGCAGGATCGTCTCGATGTAGTAGGGCAGGACGCGCGCGGCGGTGTCCTTGAGGCTCTCGCCGCCGGGGGGCGGCACGTCGTAGGAGCGGCGCCACTTGTGCACCTGCTCGTCGCCCCAGCGGTCGCGGGCATCGTCCTTGTTGAGGCCGGACAGGTCGCCGTAATCCCGCTCGTTGAGGGCCTGGGAGCGGACCACCTCGATGTCGGAGAGATCCATCTCGCCGAGCATCAGGGAGCAGGTGCGCTGCGCCCGCTTCAGGTTCGAGGTGAAGGCGACGTCGAAGCCGTAGCCCTGGTCGCGCAGCCAGCGCCCGGCCTTGCGGGCCTCCTCGATGCCGAGCTCGGTCAGGTCCGGGTCGCGCCAGCCGGTGAACAGCTTCTTCAGGTTCCACTCGCTCTGACCGTGGCGAGCGAGGACGAGCAGGCGGTCCATCGGGACGGTTCCTTGTGCGGTTCGGTCGGGGCGTCTCGACCGCGCTCTAGCAGAGGGGGCGGGAGGGCTGAAGCTTGGGCTCGGTTACAGGCCGAGGACGTCTGTCATGCTGTAGAGCCCGGGCCTCTGCGGAAAGGCCCAGAGCGCCGCCTTCACGGCGCCGCGGGCGAAGATGCCCCGGTCCTCCGCGTGGTGGCTGAGCGTGATCCGCTCGCCCGGCCCCGCGAAGGTGACGCTGTGGTCGCCGACGACGGTGCCGCCCCGCAGGGTCGCGAAGCCGATGTCGCCGGGGCGCCGCGCGCCCGTCTGTCCGTCGCGGGTCGAGACCCGGACGTCGGGCAGGCGGACGCCGCGCCCCTCGGCCGCGGCCTCGCCGAGGAGGAGGGCGGTGCCGGACGGCGCGTCGACCTTCATGCGGTGGTGCATCTCGACGATCTCGATGTCGAACTCCTCGCCGAGCGCGGCGGCGACCTTGCGCACGAGGCTCGCCACGAGATTGACGCCGAGCGACATGTTGCCCGAGCGCACGATGCGGGCGTGGTGGGCGGCGGCCGCGAGCTTGGCGAGGTCGCCCTCCGACAGGCCGGTCGTGCCGACGACGTGCACGATGCGCGCCTGCGCGGCGAGCTCGGCGAAGTGGGTGGTGGCGGCGGGTGTGGTGAAGTCGAGCACGCCCTCGGCGGCGGCGAAGACGGGCAGCGGGTCGTCGGTCACGGGCACGCCGAGGGGGGGCAGGCCGGCGAGCGTGCCGGCATCCTGCCCGAGCGCGGCCGAGCCCGCGCGCTCGATCGCCCCGGCGAGGGAGCACCCGTCCGCCTCCGCCACCGCGCGGATCAGCATCCGCCCCATGCGCCCGTCGGCGCCGACCACGACGAGCCGCATCGTCCTCATCCCGCTGAGAGTGCTGGGGGAGCGGGGTACAGGGTCGGCCGGCCGGTGCCAAGCCCGCGTGTGGACGGGTCCGTCAGGGACGGCGAGACAAGAAAAAATAGGCAGCGATAGGATTTAAGGGCTAGCCGGTGGGAGAATAGTCGCGGTGCGGTCAACATGACGACAGAGGAGGCCGGTCGCCCGCCGAGAGTGAAGCCCAGGCTTCGGATGGCGCCAAAGGTCCGCGACTTCTACTGGTGCGATTTCCCGGTCGATGCCCATCTGCCGGAATTCTGGAAGCGCCGTCCGGTTATCGTGATCGCCACGGACCGCACGCTCTCGGGGGCGGTCACCGTGGTTCCCTGCAGCTCGCAACCGCAGCCTGAAAATCGGTGGGCATACCGGCTCGCGACAACGATCGACGGCTCTCCCGAATCCTGGGCGATCTGCGATAAGCCGACGACCGTCGCGGTCAGCCGGCTCTCTCCCGCCAAGCCCGGCAGAGTGCGTCTCCCGGAGCCGGAATTCACGATTCTCCTGAGATTGCTGCTGGCTTGGCTTCCGACGCCGCGGAGCTGAGTGGGTCGCACCGGCCGACATTGACGGGGCAGGCTCGCTTTCCTATCTTGATCGGACCTGCGGCCCCGTAAGGGTGTCCGTCTTCCCGGCCATCGCGCCGGGAGCTACGTGCCGAGGGGAGCTCGCGAGGGCTCCCCTTCGGTCGTTTTCGGGCAGCACGCCGCTACCGCGCCCCCACATTCCTCACAGACCACGTCGCCCAGTAGGTCGGCCGGCCGTAGACGGTCGAGGCGTCCGTGCCGTCCTCGCGCGGGGCGAGGCGGTCGAGCCAGGTCAGGAAGCCCGCCTTGGTGGAGAAGCTCGTGGGCGTGTCGAGGTTGCCGTAGCGGTCGGTCATCCAGAAATGGTGCGTCCGGCCGTAGCGGCCGCTGCCGTCGCCGCCCGAGCGCAGGCCGAGATAGGCGGCCGAGCGCATCGCCGCCACGGGCTCGGCGTACCAAGTCAGCCCGGCCAGCGCTCCGATCGAGAGATCGGCCGTGTACTGCACGCAGAGATCCGAGACCGGGCCGCCGGGGGCGTTGGCGGGGCGGTTGCAGGCATAGGCCACCGCCCAGCGGTCCATCCCCTTCGCCTTGGCCACCCGCACGAGGCTCGCCGCCGGCAGGGGCTCGGCCACGGTGCGGGGCGCCGACCAGACCCGGTCGACGGTGAGGTCGCGGCTGGTGCGCAGGTAGAGGGCCGTGCGCCGCTTCAGAACGGGCTCGTTGCAATCGGCGGGGATCACGTCCGTGTAGAACCAGTGATAGGTCTGATCGACCACGCTGATCGAGCCGACGAGACCCTGCGTGTCGAAGCCCCGGCCCGGGCAATTCCCGTAGATCGGCTTGCCCGCCTCGTCGAGCACCGCCGCCGGGCTCGGGTTGTCCCCGTCCCGCGCTCCGTCCCGCGCTGAGGCGCGCCCGCGGGCGCGGCGCGTCCGGCGGCCCGTCTCCGCCTCGGGCTGGAACGGCACCCAGGCCGGGTTGCCGTCCTCGCCCCGGCCGCGGATGTCGAAGCGCTCGAAATCGTAGGTGCGGGCCTGGATCTGGACGCGGCGCAGGCTGCCGGCCTCGGTCGCCGCCGTGGCGAGGAGGAAGACGTAGTAATATTCGTCGCCCGCCCAGTTCCGGCCCGTCACCACCACGGGGTCGCGGGCGGCGATCCCCTCCGTCGCGGCCTCGGCCGGCGCCGCGGCGGGCTCGCGCTCGCGCGTCCGGCCGCGGCGCCGGCGGCGGGGCTCGGGGCGGGCGACCTCGCGAGCCATCTCCCAGAGGCGGTAGCCCGTCGGCGGCAGGGTGGTGGCGAGCTGCTCCGGGCTGCGGCCCGAGCGCACGGAGCCGCCGTCGAGGGGGTTCGTGGCCTGCCGCGGCTCGCAGGCGGGGCCTTCCGCGCGGCGCCCCGGCCCCTTCTGCGCCGGCGTCTCGCCCTGGTAGACGGCCTGGAGGGGGCCCGGGGCGCCCCGAACCCCGGTGAGGCGCAGCACCTGCACGCCCGCCGCGTATTCGCAGGGGCGGGGCGTGAAGAGCACGCCCTCCGCCTCGCCGCCGCTGCGGCAGATCTCCAGCCCGCCCCCGCCCGTCAGGAAGCAGGCCGGCGCCGCGCTCTCGTTCTGCGCGCGCGCGATGGGGGGGACCAGCGGGATCGTCGCGAGCGCGAGCCCGGCGGCCGCGAGGCGGCGCAGGCGGGAGGGAACGGGCGGGGAGGGGGGCTGGATCGTGGACACGCGAGCCGAGTTAGCGCGGCCCCTGCCCGGCGAAAAGGACCGCGCCCGCCGCGGCCCACAGGCGGCTGCGCCCGCTACCTGCCGAACCGCCGGCCCGCTCGGGGGTTGTCGGTGCGCCGGGGCGTCCCGCCCCACCGTTTCAGGAGTCACCCATGGACATCGCCGTCGACAAGGTCACCGAGATCATCCTGCGTCTGCGGGCGATCGAGGTGAAGGAGGGCGCGACCGATCCGGATTCCGGCTCGAACCCGATCGACGACGGCTCGACGGACGTCCTCGTCTCCGGCACCGACGACGCCACCGAGAGCGAGGTGCGCGGCATGATCGCGGGCCTCAACGACGACGAGCGCGCGAACCTCCTGGCGCTCCTCTATGTCGGGCGCGGCGATTACGAGGCCGCGGAATGGGCCGACGCGGTGCGCTTCGCCCGGGAGCGCGAGGGCGTCGGCGAGGGCGCGGCGCGCGAGCTCCTCGGCGCGCCCGATGCGGGCGACCTCCTCGACGAGGGCCTCGACGCGCTGGGCATCGTGCCGGACCTGCCGCAGGCGTGAGGGGGCTCGCCGGAGGGCGGGCTCCGGGGCGGATCGTCAAGTCGTCGCTTGCCGCATATATCGGCGCCTGATATATGTCAGGCATGCTCGACGAGCCGATGCAGCGTCTCCTGGCCTATGCCAGGCGCCGCTACTGGCTCGAGAACGGGTGGAGCCTCCGCTTCCGCGTCACAGAATCGGCGGTGACGGCGGGCCGGCCGCACGGCATCAAGTACGCCTTCACGCTGCACGACATGGATCGGACGAGGCTCCTCGGATTCGACAATGCGCACGGCCTTCCGCGCCGCAGCGTCTATGACCATCGGCACCGTTTTCGGAGGACCGACGAGCTCGTGGCCTACGCGTTCATCGATGCCGACACGCTGATCTGCGACTTCTTCGCGGCCGTCGAGCAGGCATGCCGTGAGGAGGGTGTCCCGTTCGAATGCGTGGCCGAAGATCTGGAGGACGACGATGAAGCGGACGAGCCTCGCAAGCCTTCGCGATGAGATGCGGGCCGTCGCCCGAGGGGCGTGCGCGCCGCCCCCTCGGCCGGCCGCACAACTCCTGGCCACCCTGTCGCCGGAGGCGCTCGAACTCCTGGGCATCGTGCTGCGCGAGCGTCCCGCCACGATCGCGGACGTCGTCCGGCTGACGGGCCGATCCCAGCCGAACGTCTCCCGCTCGCTTCAGCAGCTGGCCGGCCACGGCCTCGTCCGCTTGGTCCGGACCGGGCGCGAGGTCAGGCCCGAGCCGCTCGTGCGCACGCTGCGGGTCGACCTGAGCGAGGGCACCTACGAGACGGAGCCCGCGGCGGCTCCGGCCTGATCGCGTCCGGCCGGGGGCTCGGCGAGCATCGCCCCGGCATTCATCATCCCCTCCGGGTCGAAGGCGCGCTTCACCGCCGCGAGGAGATGCAGCCGCGTCGGGTCGGTGTAGCGGACGAGCAGGTCGCGCTTGAAGCGGCCGATGCCGTATTCCGCGCTGAAGCTGCCGCCGAGATCGGCCGCGATGGCGTAGAGGTCATGGGCGATGCCGGCCTCGATCGCCCGCGTGAAGGCGAGCCGGTCCTGCCCCTTGGGCACCACGAGGTTGTAGTGGATGTTGCCGTCGCCGACATGGCCGTAGAAGGAGAGGCGCACCTCCGGCAGCCGCGCGGCGAGCAGCGCGCCGCCCCGCTCCAGGAAGGCGGCGAGCTGCGAGACCGGCACGGCGATGTCGTGCTTGACCGAGCCGCCCGCGTGCTTCTCGCCCTCCGGGATGGTCTCGCGGATCGCCCACATCGCCCGCCGCTGCGCCTCGGACTGGGCGAGCACCGCGTCCTCGACCTCGCCCCGCTCCATCAGCAGCTCCAGGGTGCCCATCAGCACGTCGTCGAGGGAGATGCGCGCCGAGGAGGCCTGCAGCTCGAGGAGCACCGCCCCGCCCGGACCCGCCCGCACGCCGGGATCCGTGCCGCGCATCTCGGCGACGAGGCCGAGGGAGGAGGCGGAGATCAGCTCGAAAGTGCTGGCGAGGTCGGAGGTCTCCCGCCGCACCAGCGCTGCGATCTCGGGCAGGGAGGAGCCCGCGCTCAGCTGCAGCCACGCGGTCGCCCGGTAGGCTTGCGCCGGCCACAGCTTCAGGACGACGCCCGTGACGATGCCGAGCGTGCCTTCCGCCCCGATGAAGGCCTGCTTCAGGTCGGTGCCGATGTTGTTCTTGCGCAGGCTCCGCATGTCGGAGAACAGGGCGCCATCGGGCAGCACGGCCTCGAGGCCGAGGACGAGGTCGCGGGTCATGCCGTAGCGCAGCACCTGCAGGCCGCCCGCATTGGTGCCGAGATTGCCGCCGAGGCGGCAGCTCCCCTCCGAGCCGAGGCTGAGCGGCAGCAGGCGGTCGTGCTCGGCCGCGGCGGCTTGCGCCTCGGCGAGGAGGGTGCCCGCGTCGCAGGACAGGGTGAAGTTGAGCGGGTCGACGGCGCGGATGCGGGTCATCCGCTCCAGGCTCACCACGAGCTGGCGCCGGCCGGGCTCCGGGGTCGCGCCGCCGACATAGCCCGTGTTGCCGCCCTGGGGCACGAGCCCGTAGCCGTGCGCGCGGGCGAGCCGCACGAGGCCCTGCACCGCCTCGACGCTGCGCGGGCGCAGCACCGCCTCCGTCTGCCCCCGCATCAGCTCGCGGTGGTCGAGGGTGTAGGCGGCCGTGCGGTCGGGCTCCGACAGCACGCCGCCCTCGCCGAGGAGGTCGCGGAAGGGTCCGAGGGCGTCGGGCATGGCGGGTCTCCAGCGCGGGAATTCCGGCCCTCTTAGCAGACCGCGCGCCCGGCGGGCCGCCCCTATTGCGCGGGTTTCGGCGCCTCGGCGGCGGGCGGGGACGCGGGAGGAGAGGTGGACGGAGAGGCGGGCGCGCCGGCGGCCGGCGGCGCGTCGGCGGCCACCGGCAGCAGCACGTTCTTGGCGACGTTGCCCTCCGGCCCGTACTCGCCCGCCACCGCGAGGCAGGCCTGCTCCCGGTTGAGCGCCATCTGGTTCGACATCAGGGCGAACATCGTCTGCACCCGGTTGCCGAAGGGGCCGCGCGGGCTCACGTCCTCGGCGCGGGTATTCTGCTTGGCGAGCAGCGCCTCGAACTGGTCGGTGCCGATGCGGTAGCCGCAGACGTTCGAGGCGGCGAAGATGTAGGCGGCGAATTCGAGCGCGCGCGGGGCCGGCGCGTTGCGGATCTGGGCCGAGGCCGGCGGGGCGGCCAAGGTCGCGGCCAAGGTCGCCGCAAAGGCCGCAACGCGGCTTGCGGCGGCGGGGGAAGGGATTCTGCGCATCCTGAAAGACGTCCTCCGGGCGCGGCCTCGTTGATGCGGGCCGCGTGACGGGAAGCGAGATAGTTCGGGCGCCCGCCGCCACCAAGGGGCGGGGACGGGGCCGCCCCATCGGCGAATCGTCTCAGGCCGGCGAAATGTTGCGTGGGCGGGGCCGGACGCAACAATCGCGGTCCGATCCCGGGGATCCCGGCAGCCCCCACGCAAAACTGCGGACATGCATCCCCCGTAGAGGAGGGCCTGCGAACGGCCGAATCGGCCGGGAGGACGCCGGGAAGAGGCCAGGAGGCTGCCGTGTCGATCTACGTTCACCTTGCCGGGATCAGCGCCGCCCTCGCGGCGGCCCTCGCCCTCGCGATGCCGGGCGCCGGCGGGCCGGCCCGGGCGGCAGTGCGGGCCGAGCCCGCTCGGGCCGCGGCGCCCGCCCCGGGCGGAGCGCCCCTGTGCCGGGAGGCCGCGTGGCCCTACGCGGTCTCGGCCTGCCCGGCCGGCGCCGGCCGGATCGTGCGCGTCATCTCCTTCGCGGGAGCCCCGCCGCAGCCGCGCGGCGGGCCACGGCCCTGAGACGCGGGATTGTCCGCGAAAGGACGGAGATCCGGACAATTTGACGGATGTCCTGAGGCCGTCCGCAACGCGAATCCTGCACCATCCCCGTCGATCCGCCCAGGATCCGGACAGAGACCATGTCCCATTTCGAGAAGAGCCTGCTCGACGCCGATCCCGAGGCCGCCGCGCGCCTGAGGGAGGTTCTGCACGGGGCCGAGGGGCACCCGGCCGCCGCCCCGACGCTGGCCGCGCGCTTCGGCACGGCCGCGCCCGATCCGGCCCCGAGGCCCGCCCGCGGCGGGCGCCCCCGCCGCGACGGGGGCCGCTGCGCGAAAGCCCTCGTCACGCCCTGACCCGGACGCCTCCCGCCCCGCGCGCTCCCCGGGTCAGCTTGCCCGCCCGGATGAAGGATCTACACTGGCGCGCGTCCGTCCGACGGGTCTCCCCCGCGCGAGAGCCGGTGCGTCCCGCGCGGTGAGCCCCCGTGCGGGTTCTCCCGCGGCGCTCACCCCGCGGGAAGGGCGCTCAGCGCGCGGGAAGGGGGTTTGACAGGCGTATCGATGCGGGTCGGGCGGAAGATACTTCTCGTCGGCGGCGTCCCGATCCTGATCGCCGCCGCGATCGCCGCGGCCGGCTGGCTCCTCCTCGCGCAGGAGGAGCGCGCCCGCGGCGGCGCCGTGCTCGCCGGCCAGGTCGACCGCGTCCTCGCGCTGGCCCGGATGGTGCGCGACGACTACGTCGGCGCCCGCTCGAGCGAGCGCGCCGCCCATGCCGAGCGCTTCCTCGCCCTGACGGCGGAGGCCGGCACGGGCCTCGACGGCCTCAAGGCCTATGTCCGCACCGCCGAC
Organism: Methylobacterium sp. BE186; assembly: GCF_031457035.1. NCBI lineage: Bacteria > Pseudomonadati > Pseudomonadota > Alphaproteobacteria > Hyphomicrobiales > Methylobacteriaceae > Methylobacterium > Methylobacterium sp. BE186. The sequence continues at coordinate 93,961 of NZ_JAVDVV010000001.1, read as the reverse complement.
CAGACCGCCCGCATCGAATCCGCGCAAGGGGCGCTCGCCCGCTACGTCGTGCGGATGCGGGATTTCGTGCGCGTCACCCGCGAGAACGACGCCCTCGTCAGCGAGATGACGACCCGGGCCGGGCGCCTCGTCGAGCTGGCGGACCGGGCGCGGCTGCGCCAGCAGGCCTCCAACGCCGACCTCGTCCTCTCGCTCACCGAGAAGGTGCGGCGCCTCAGCGCCACCCGGGAGGTGATCGCGGGCATCAACGGCGTGCGGGCGGGCGCCGTCGAGGCCGGGGCCGCCCAGGCCGCGGAGCCCGGCGGGGCGGCGACCGGCCCCCCCGCCGGGCAGCGCCTGCGCGAGGCGGCCCGCACCCTGGCGCAGGCGCTGCAGGCGCAAGGACGCGGCCGCGAGGCGGACGAGCTCGCCGCGCTCGCGGAGGGCCTCACCCGCGACCGGTCGGCGGCCCGCGGCCTCGTGGACTGGTCCGAGCGCCTGCTCAAGATCGATTCCTCCGGCCAGCGCACCCTGCACGAGGAGGTGGCCCAGCTCCTCACCTACGCGGTCGAGGCCAACGAGACCGAGCAGGCCACCCAGAACATCGCCGTCACCACGCTCCGCCTCGGGCAGCGCACGGCCGACGCGCTCGGCCGGCGCGACGTGCCGGCGGTCCGGGCCATGCTGGGGGAGGGCGAGCGGCTCTCGGCCCGGACCGAGGCCCTGCCGATCTCGCCGCTGATCCAGGCCGAGATGGTCGACGCCGTCGAGGGCTGGCGCAAGCGGCTGACCACCACGGTCGGCGGCCTGGAGCGGCAGAACGAGATGCTCGCGGAGATGGACCGCCTCGCCGCGGCCATGAGCGCCAGCGCCCAGAGCCTCAACGACGCCTTCATCGGCGATGCCGAGAGCTTCGGCGCCTCGATCCGCCGGATCCTGCTCGCCGGGGCGACGGCGGGCCTCCTCATCGGCACCCTCGTCGCGCTCGCCGTCGCCCGCTCCATCACGACGCCGCTGCGGGCGCTGCAGGGCGACATGATCGCGCTCGCGGCCAATCCCGCCGGCGGCCAGGTCAGCGGCCTCTCCCGCGGGGACGAGCTCGGCGACATCGCCCGGGCGACCCACGTCTTCGTCACCGAGATCGCCCGGCGCGAGCAGGCCCTGCGCCGCGCCAAGGACCAGGCGGACGCCGCCCTCGTCGACCTGCGCCAGGCCCAGTCCGACCTGATCCAGGCCGAGAAGCTCGCCTCGCTCGGGCAGCTCGTGGCGGGCGTCGCCCACGAGATCAACACGCCGCTCGGCCTCGCGCTCACCACCGCCACGGTCGTGCGCGACGAGACGCGGGTCTTCGACGAGGCGCTGGCGGCGGGCCAGCTCTCCCGCTCGCGGCTCACCCACTACGTCGGGCGGGTGCGGGAGGGGGCGCTCCTCCTCTGCACCAACCTCGCCCGCGCCGCCGACCTCGTGCACGGCTTCAAGCAGGTGGCCGTCGACCGCGTCAGCGATGAGCAGCGCCGCTTCCCCCTCGACGCGTGGCTCGACGAATTGCTCGCGAGCCTGATGCCCCTGCTGCGCCAGGGCGGCCACGCCGTCTCCCGCACCTGCCCGCCGCTCACCGTCGAGACCAATCCGGGCGCCCTCGCCCAGGTGGTGACGAACTGCGTCACCAACGCGGTCGTGCACGGCTTCGCGGCCGGGAGGCCGGGGCACATCGCGGTCACGGTCGCCGAGCTGCGGCCCGGCACGATCCGCCTCGAGATCGCCGATGACGGGCGCGGCATCCCGCCCGAGAATCTCGACCGGATCTACGATCCGTTCTTCACCACTGCCCGCTCGCGCGGCAGCACGGGGCTCGGCATGCACATCGTCCACAACCTCGTCACCGCCAAGCTCGGCGGCCGCATCACCCTGGAGAGCCGGCCGGGGGAGGGCACCCGCGTCCGCATCGAGTTCCCGGCCTCCCCGGCCGAGGGCGAGCGCCCTGCCCTCGCGAAGGCCCTCGGATGAGGCTCGCCCGTTCCCTCTCGGCCGCCCTCGGGCTCGGGGCCTGCCTCGCGGGCCCCCCGGCCGCCGCCCGCACCCTCGTCTTCTGCTCGGAGGGAAACCCGGAATCCCTCGATCCGGCCGCCGTCACCACCACGACGGCGATGAACGTGGTCTGGCAGATGTTCAACACGCTCGTGGAGTTCACGCCGGGCTCGACCGTGATCCGCCCCGGCCTCGCCGAAGCCTGGCGCGTCTCGGAGGACGGGCGGACCTACGATTTCACCCTGCGAACCGGGGTGCGCTTCCACGCGAATGCCCGCTTCACCCCGAGCCGGACCCTGGAGGCGCAGGATGTCCTGTTCAGCGTCCTGCGCCAGTGGAAGCCGGACCACCCGTTCCACAAGGCCAAGGACGGCTTCGCCTATTTCCGCGATCTCGGCCTCGCCGACCTCCTGGAGGGCGTGGAGGCGATCGACGCCCGCACGGTCCGCTTCCGCCTGAAGGAGCCGGACGCGACCTTCCTGCCGAACCTCGCCCAGGCCTTCGCCGCGATCCACTCCGCGGAATACGCCGAGACGCTCGCTCGCGACGGCGTTCCGGACGAGCTGGAGCGGCTTCCGATCGGCACCGGGCCGTTTTCTTTCGTCGGCTACCGGCCCGACATCACGGTGCGCTACAAAGGTTTTGCCGGCTATTGGAGAGCGCCCGAAGAGTCGGAGCCCGGCCTCGAGCCGGTCGACGGGCTCGTCTTCTCGATCACGCCGAACCCGGCCGTGCGCCTTGCCAAGCTGAGGGCGGGGGAGTGCCAGGTCATGGCCTTTCCCGCGCCCGCCGACCTCCCCGCCATCGAGGCGGACCCGAACCTGACGCTGGCCTCGAAGGCCGAGCTCAACGTCTCCTACCTCGCGCTGAACACCCGCAAGCCGCCCTTCGACGACGTGCGCGTGCGGCGCGCGATGAACCTCGCCATCGACCGGCGCGCCATCGTCGAGGCGGCCTACGGCGCGGCGGGAATCGTCGCCCGCGGACCCCTGCCGCCGGGGCTCTGGGCCACCGACACGGGGCTCGCCGACATCCCCTTCGACCGGGCCGAGGCGCTGCAGCTCCTGACCGAGGCCGGCCACGCGGACGGGTTCGAGACGGATCTCTGGTACCCGCCTGTCAGCCGGCCCTACAATCCGGACGGGCGGCGCGTCGCCGACATGATCCAGGCGGACCTCGCCCGGGTCGGGGTGCGGGCCCGCCTCGTCACCGAGCCCTGGAGCGCCTACCGGGCGGCCCTCTACGGCGGCGTGCCGCAGGCGATGCTCTACGGCTGGACCGGGGACAACGGCGACCCGGACAATTTCCTCAACGTGCTGCTCGGCTGCAAGGCGGCCGAGCCCGGCGGCGCCAACCTCGCCCGCTGGTGCGAGGCGGACTACGATTCCGCCATCCAGGCGGCCCGCCGCACGGGCGATGTCGCCGCCCGCACGGCGCTCTACCGGCACGCGCAGGGGATCTTCCGGCGGGAGGCGCCCTGGGTGCCGCTCGCCCACACCGTCGTGCACATGGCGCTCCGCCGGAGCGTCGTCGGCTTCCGCATGGACCCGCTCGGCCGCCACCTGTTCGAGGGCGTGGCGCTGCGCGACGAGGGGGCCGAGACGTCCCGCTAACGTTTCGGGACTAGGATTCCGGCGTCCCCGGCGGGACGTCCGCGCGGCGGAGACCGGAGCCCCATGACGATCGAAGCCCGCACCGCCGCCCAGGCCCTCGTCGCGCAGCTTCAGGCGAACGGCGTGCGCCACGTCTTCACGGTGCCCGGCGAGAGCTTCCTGCCCGTCCTCGACGCGCTCTACGACGCCGACATCGCCGTCACCGTCTGCCGCCAGGAGGGGGCGGCCGCCATGATGGCGGAGGCGCACGGCAAGGCGACGGGCCGGCCCGGCATCTGCTTCGTGACGCGGGGGCCGGGCGCCACCAACGCCTCGGCCGGCATCCACATCGCCCAGCAGGATTCGTCGCCGATGATCCTGTTCGTCGGCCAGGTCGAGCGGGGCTACCGCGACCGCGACGCGTGGCAGGAGGTCGATTACCGCGCGGCCTTCGGGCCGCTCGCCAAATGGGCCGCCGAGATCGACCAGGGCGCGCGCGTGCCCGAATACGTCTCCCGCGCCTTCCACGCCGCCACCTCGGGCCGGCCGGGCCCGGTCGTGCTCGCCCTGCCGAAGGACATGCTGAAGGAGCCCTGCCCCGGCTCCCTCGCCCCCGCCTGGCAGCCGGTCGAGGCCGCGCCGGGGGCCGACGAGATGGCGCGCCTCGCCGCGCTGCTCGCGCAGGCCGAGCGGCCCCTCCTCCTCCTCGGGGGCAGCCGCTGGACGGAGGCGGCCTGCGCGGACATCCGCACCTTCGCGGAGCGGTTCCGGCTGCCCGTCGCCACGAGCTACCGGCGCCTGCCCCTGTTCGACCCGCTCCACCCCTCCTATGCCGGCGATCTCGGCCTCGCCGCGAACCCGAAGCTCGCCGCACGGGTGCGGGCGGCCGACCTCCTGATCGTGCTCGGCGGTCGCCTCGGCGAAGTGCCGAGCCAGGGCTACGCCCTCCTCGACATCCCGGGGCCGCAGACCCGCCTCGTCCACATCCATCCGGGGGCGGAGGAGATCGGCCGGGTCTACGTGCCGCATCTGGCCGTCAACGCCTCGGCCACCCGCACGGCCGCCGCGCTGGCGCGGCTCGAAGCCCCCGCCCGCACCCCCTGGGCCGGCGAGACCCAGGCCGCCCATGCCGAGTATCTCGCCTGGAGCGAGGTGCCGACGCCCCAGCCCGGCGGCGTCAATCTCGGCGCCGTGATGGTGCATCTGCGCGACACGCTGCCGAGTGACGCGATCCTCTGCAACGGCGCGGGCAATTATGCGGCCTGGATTCACCGGTTCTACCGCTTCCGGCAGCCCGGCACGCACATCGCTCCCACTTCCGGATCAATGGGTTACGGCCTGCCGGCGGCGGTCGCGATGCAGATCCTGCACCCCGCCCGCACCGTGATCGCGATCAACGGCGACGGGGACGTTCTGATGAGCGCACAGGAATTCGCGACCGCCGTCCAATACAACCTGCCCGTGATCTGCCTCGTCGTCGACAATGGCAGCTACGGGACCATCCGGATGCACCAGGAGCGGGACTTCCCGGGCCGGGTCTCGGCCACCGACCTGCGCAACCCCGACTTCGCGGCCTATGCCCGCGCCTTCGGCGGCTTCGGCGTCACGGTGGAGGCGACCGGGGATTTCCCCGCCGCGCTGGAGGCCGCCCGCGCCTCGGGCCAGCCCTCGATCATCCACCTGAAGATCGACAAGGACGCCATCGCGCCCGGCACGACGCTGACGGCGATCCGGGAGCAGGCGCTGCGGGCGCGGTGAGGGCCCGCCTCACCCGTGCGCGAAATCCCAGTAGAGCTGGCGCGCCTTGCGGAAGATCGGGCCCGGCTCGAAACGGGCCTCGTCGAGGGCGGTGATGGGGGCGAGCTTGGCGAAATTGCCGGCCGTGAACACCTCGTCCGCCTTGAGGAAATCCTCGTAGGACAGGGTCGCCTCGACGACCGTGACGCCGGCCTCGCGCAGGAGGCCGATCACCCGCGCCCGGGTGATGCCGGCGAGGAACGACCCGTTCGGCACGGGCGTGAACACCACCCCGTCCCGGGCGAGGAAGGCATTGGCGTTGGCGAACTCGGCGACGTTGCCGAGCCCGTCCCGCATGAGGCAATTGCCGAAGCCCCGGCCGTGCGCCTCGATCAGGGCCCGCGTCCCGTTCGGGTAGAGGCAGCCGGCCTTGGCGTCGACCGGCGCCGTCTCGATCGAGGGCCGCCGGAAGGGCGAGAGCGTCGCGCGGACTCCCGAGGGCAGCGGCATCGGCGCGTGGTAGAGGCTGAGGCACCAGTTGGTGGAGTCGGGATCGAAGCGCACGCCGCCTGCGAACCCGTCCTCCGCCCAGTACATCGGGCGGATGTAGAGCTCGGCATCGTGGGGGAAGCGCCTGAGGCCCTCCTGCACCAGCTCCAGCCATTCCCCCTCGGCGACCTTCGGCTTGAGGCCCAGCGCCACGGCCGAGCGGTTGACCCGGGCGATGTGGCGGTCGAGGTCCGGCGCCACGCCCTCGAAGGCCCGGGCCCCGTCGAACACCGTCGATCCGAGCCACGCGCCGTGGGTGCGCGGCCCCATCATCCGCACGTTGCCGGGGTGCCAGGCGCCCTCGAAGAAGGTCCAGGTCGCATCGGGCGAGGCATGGGTCATGGGGCCGCCTCCGGGACGGTCGCGGGGGGAAGGCTCAGGCGGCTTCGAGGAAGCCGGAGGTCTTCGGTGCGGGCGTGCGGCCGAGAATCCGCTTGAGGCGGCCCAGCACGCGGATCGCGAGCGTGACGCTCCTCGGCTGCACGCGCCGGCAGAAGGCGACCTTGCGGACGTAAGTCTCCACCTGCCAGCGGCAGACGGCGCCCCGGGGCAGGAACAGCACGTCGCCCGCCCGGAAGGTCTTCGGCGGGGCGTGCCCGTCGCTGATCGTCGCCGAGCCTTCGAGGAAGTAGATCGTCTCGTCGATGTCGTAGAACCAGTCGAACGTCCCGGCCGTGCAGTCCCAGACCAGGGTGCTCGCCATGCCGTCGGCGCTTCGCGAGAGCGTGGCGTTGCGCGCCACCGGCCGGCCCTCGCGGATCCAGCTCGGCTCGATCTGCGCGGGCTTGAGCTCCACCGTGGTGACGGAGGGGATCATCGGGGTCGTCGGCACGGGGGCTCCCTGTCTCGGGTCGTCGGCACACGGGCCGAGGCCGTAACCCCCTATAAGCGGCAGGTCACCGCGGCGGGCAAGACATGAGATGAAGACATGATTAATTGGCGTCGACGGTGATAGGTCCGAGAAGAACTGCGCTGTACTGAAGGTGGCGGCGACCTGATCCAATGACGGGACGGTTTCGTGCCGCACCGGTACAGGGTCCGCTCGCGCGGGATCCGGACGATGGGGAAGGGCTCGGGCAACGCGCTCGCCTCGGGCGACGCGCGTCCTCCAAACTTCGAGAGCAGACGGCGCGCGAGATCAGGTCTTCGCGGATGATTTACCGCATTCGCCGGAGTGCGGAAGCTTAACCATCGATCTTCAGCAATCGTACCGTCGCGGAACAGCAAGGCTTGGCGCAGGGCTTGCGCCTCTCGCGGTGCAGGCCGCGCCCCCCGCGCCTCTCACGACGGACCTTCCATGCGCAGCGAGACGATCGCCGTCCACGCCGGCTTCGAGCACGATCCGACCACGCACGCGGTCGCGGTGCCGATCTACCAGAGCGTGGCCTACGCCTTCGACAGCGCGGATCACGGCGCCGCCCTCTTCAACCTGGAGGAGGAGGGCTTCCGCTACAGCCGCATCGCGAACCCGACCGTCTCGGTGCTGGAGCAGCGGGTGGCCGCGCTCGAGGGCGGCCATGCCGCGCTCGCCGTCGCCACGGGCCAAGCCGCGCTCCACTACGCCATCGCGACGCTGGCCGACCATGGCGGCAACATCGTCTCGGTGCCCCAGCTCTACGGCACCACCCACACCCTGCTCGCCCACGTGCTGCCCCGCCAGGGCATCACGACGCGCTTCGCCGCGAGCGACCGGGCGGAGGACATCGAGGCCCTCATCGATGCCGAGACCCGCGCGGTCTATTGCGAGTCGATCGGCAACCCGGCCGGCAACATCTGCGACATCGAGGCGCTCGCCCGCGTCGCCCACGCCCACGGCGTGCCGCTCATCGTCGACAACACGGTGGCGACGCCGATCCTGCTGCGCCCGATCGAGCACGGGGCCGACATCGTCATCGCCTCGCTCACCAAGTTCATGGGCGGCCACGGCACGACGCTCGGCGGCATCATCGTCGAGGCCGGGCGCTTCGACTGGATGGCGCATGCCGCGCGCTTCCCGATGTTCTGCACGCCGGACGCCTCCTATCACGGGCTCGTCTACGCCGAGCATTTCGGCCCCGGCGCCTTCGTCGCCCGCGCGCGCAGCGTCTACCAGCGCACCACCGGCGCGGTGCTGCCGGCTCTGAGCGCCTTCCTCCTCCTCCAGGGCATCGAGACGGTGGCGCTTCGCGTCGAGCGGCACGTGGAGAACGGCCGCCGGGTCGCCGAATTCCTGCGGGGCCATCCGGACGTGGCCTGGGTCAATTACGCCGGCTTTCCCGACAGCCCGCACCACGCCATGGCGCGCAAGTATCTCGGTGGTCAGGGCTCCTCCCTCCTCACCTTCGGGGTGAAGGGCGGCTTCGAGGCGGGCAAGACCTTCTACGACGCGCTGAAGCTGGTGAAGCGCCTCGTCAATATCGGCGACGCGAAGTCGCTCGCCTGCCACCCGGCCTCCACCACGCACCGGCAGATGAAGGCCGACGAGCAGCGCAGCGCCGGGGTCTTCCCCGAGATGATCCGGATCAGCGTCGGCATCGAGCACAGCGACGACATCGTCGCCGACCTGGAGCAGGCGCTGGCGGCCGCCCGGCCCGCCGCGCTCGCCGCCTGACGTCGCACGCCTTGGGAGACCGACATGCTGGAGGTGCCGCAGGGTGAGGGGAGAAGCGACCCGATCGCGCGGCCGCCCGAACCCCCGGGCGTACGGGCGGCCGCGCTCCCGCCGCGCCTGAGCGTCGGCCTCCTCAACAACATGCCGGACGCCGCCCTCGTCGCGACGGAGCGCCAGTTCCGCCGGCTGATCGAGGCTGCGGGCGTCCCGGTCGATCTGCGCCTGTTCTCGCTGGCCGGGCTGGAGCGCGGCCCGCAGGCGCTGGCCCATCTCGACGCGGCCTACGCGCCCCATACGGCGCTCGCCCATGCGGGCCTCGACGCCCTCGTCGTCACGGGCTGCGAGCCGCGGGCTGCCCGCCTCTCGGACGAGCCCTACTACCCGGCCTTCGCGGGGATCGTGGACTGGGCCGCGACGAACACCGTCTCGACCCTGTTCTCGTGCCTCGCCGCCCACGCCGCGGTGCTGCACCTCGACGGCATCGAGCGGCGCCCGCTCAACGCCAAGCATTCGGGCCTCTATGCCTGCGCGGCGGCCGCGCGCCACCCGCTGCTCGCGGGCGCGCCCCGCGTCGTGCCCGTACCCCATTCCCGCTGGAACGACCTGCCCGAACCGGATCTCGCGCGCGCCGGCTACACCGTGCTGCGCCGCTCGGAGGAGGTCGGGGTCGACCTGTTCGTGCGCGAGGGCGCGAGCCTCCTCGTCTTCCTCCAGGGCCATCCCGAATACGACGGCGACAGCCTCGCCCGGGAATATCGCCGGGATGTCGGCCGCTTCCTCTCCGGCGAGCGGCCGGCCGCGCCGGTCCTGCCCGCCCACTATTTCGCTCCGGAGGCGGCCGCGCGGCTCGCCGCCTTCGCCTCCGCCCGGGGCAGCCGCTTCGAGGCCTATCCCGCCATCGATCCGGCCCCGCCCCTCCAGGCCGCGTGGCAGGCCGAGGCCGTCCGCCTGTTCCGGGCTTGGCTCGGCGAGGTGGCGCGGCGGGTCTCGCGGGCGGCGGAGCCGGCCCCGGCATCATCCGCGATCCCGTCAGGCGGCCCCACCGCTCCCGATCCTCGTCCCGCGCCCCCATTCCCGTCCGGGACAGGATGGGGGTGAGGGACGAGACCTCTCCGGACAGGTCGCACCCCTCGCCCGGTGCGCGCGCCGCGAAACCGGCCTCTCCCGTCCGCGAGGGGAGATCCGTGCGCTCCCGGCCGCACGCTCCCTGCCGCCACCGAACACGATCCCGCACGGCCTTCCCATGCTCTCCTCCCCTCCCGTCCCCGCGAAGCGCTCCTCCACCTTCGGCTGGATCGGCGCCCTCGAGCGCACGGCGCGCATCGACGCCCGACCCGAGCGCACCTTCCCGCGGGTCATCGACGACCTCGCCGCCTTGCACGGCGAGCGGCCTGCCCTGATCGGCGAGGACGAGCGGATCAGCCACGCGGAACTCGCCGCCCGCCAGAACCGCTACGCCCGCTGGGCGCTGGCCGAGGGCCTCGCCAAGGGCGACACGGTCGGCCTGCTGATGCGCAACAGGCCGGACTACCTCGCCCTCTGGCTCGGGCTGACCCGGGTCGGCGTGCGGGTCGCGCTCCTCAACACGAACCTGCGCGGCGCGGGCCTCGCCCATTGCATCGACGTCGCCGCGCCCCGCTGCTTGATCGTGGAGGCCGGCCTCGCCGACTTGCTCGCGGGCGTCCAGGGGCAGCTCGCGCGGCGTCCCGCCGTGTGGTGGCACGGGGCGGGCGCCGACTTCCAGCGCGTCGATGAGGCGGCGGCCGAATCTTCGGGCGAGCCGCTCGGGGCGGGCGAGGGTCCGGAGGTCGGCCTCTCCGACGAGGCGCTCCTCATCTACACCTCGGGCACCACCGGCCTGCCGAAGGCGGCCCGCGTGAGCCACCACCGCATCATGATGTGGACGCACTGGTTCGCCGGGCTGATCGAGCCGACGCCGGAGGACCGGACCTACAATTGCCTGCCGCTCTACCACAGCGTCGGCGGCGTGGTGGCGACGGGCAGCGTGCTCCTCGGCGGCGGCTCGGTCGTGATCCGGGAGAAGTTCTCGGCCCGCCGCTTCTGGGACGACGTGGTCGGCGAGGGCTGCACCCTGTTCCAGTATATCGGCGAGCTCTGCCGCTACCTGACGCTCGCCCCCGAGCACCCGCTGGAGCGGGCGCATGCCTTGCGCCTCTGCGCCGGCAACGGCCTGCGCCCCGACGTCTGGGAGCGGTTCGAGACCCGCTTCGCGATCCCCCGCATCCTGGAATTCTACGCCGCGACGGAGGGCACGGTCTCGCTCTACAACGTCGAGGGCCGGGTCGGGGCGGTCGGCCGCGTGCCGAGCTTCATGGCTCACCGCTCGCCGGCCCTCCTCGTGCGCCACGATGTCGAGGCCGGCGCGCCCGTCCGCGACGCGGACGGCTTCTGCGTGACCTGCGCCCGCGGCGAGACCGGGGAGTTGCTCGGCCGCCTCTCGGGCAGGGCCGAGCACCGGTTCGAGGGCTACACGAGCGCCGCGGAGAGCGCGCGCAAGGTGCTGCGCAACGTGCTGAAGCCGGGCGACGCCTGGATGCGCACGGGCGACCTGATGCGTCAGGACGCGCAGGGCTTTTTCCACTTCGTCGACCGGATCGGCGACACCTTCCGCTGGAAGGGCGAGAACGTCGCCACTACCGAGGTGGCCGAGGCCCTGTGCGCCTGCACCGGCGTGCGCGAGGCGATGGTCTACGGGGTCGCGGTGCCGGGGGCGGAGGGCCGCGCCGGCATGGCGGCGCTGACCGTCGAGCCGGGCTTCGACGGGGCGCGCCTCCACGCCGAGCTCGCGGAGCGGCTGCCTCCCTATGCCCGCCCTCTCGTCCTGCGGCTGTGCCCCGAGATCGGGCTGACCGAGACCTTCAAGCAGAAGAAGGCGGTGCTCGCGGCCGAGGGGTTCGATCCGGCGCAGGTCCCCGACCCGCTCCTGATCGCGGAAGCGGGCGCCTACCGCCCCCTCGACGCCGCGGCCTTCGCGCGGATCGCGCAGGGGACGATGCGGTTCTGAGGGAGCCTCGACAGGCTCCTCGACACGATCGAGGGGAACGGCCGGGACGGCTTCTCCGTCGTCGCCGAGGACGGCGCGGCCCTCACCCGGGCACGGTCCGGGCCGACACGGACAGGGATGCCTTCGAGGCCGCCTTCACGCGCGATGGCACGCCGCCCGCCGTCGCGCCGCCCCGATGGTGCGAACGCAACCAAGAATTAAATCATCGGTTGTGTTGGCGCGCCCTGCAACGGGTCCTGCGCGTTCGCGCGGGCCGGGGCGCCACGAGGAAGTGCCCATGAGGAAGTCCATCGCCGCGGGCGTGCTCGCCCTGCTCGTCGCCGCGCCGGTTCTGGCAACGCCCGCCCTGTCGCAGGGCCGCGACCCGAACAGCTCGTCGGCCGCCTCCGGCAATGCGGAGGAGAACAACAAGCCCACCTCGAACAGCGCCGGCGGCGGCGGCGGCAGCGGCCGCTGAGGATCCGCGACGCCTGCCCGTGCTGCGGCTCGCCCCGCGGCACGGCCGGGATCGGTCAGAGCGCCCTCACGAGAAGGTCTTGCGCGGGTCGAAGGCGTCGCGGACCGCTTCGCCGGCGAAGATCAGCAGGCTCAGCATCGTCGCGACAACGGCAAAGCCCGTAAGCCCGAGCCAGGGCGCCTGAATGTTGTCCTTGCCCTGGGCGAGCAACTCCCCGAGGGAGGGTGAGCCCGGCGGCAGGCCGAAGCCGAGGAAGTCGAGCGAGGTCAGCGTCGTGATCGAGCCGTTCAGGATGAACGGCAGGAAGGTCAGCGTCGCCACCATGGCGTTCGGCAGGAGGTGCACGGCCATGATGCGCAGGTTCGAGAGGCCGAGCGCGCGGGCCGCTCGCACGTACTCGAAATTGCGCGCGCGCAGGAACTCGGCGCGGACCACGCCGACGAGCGCCACCCAGGAGAACAGCAGCAGAATGCCGAGCAGCACGAAGAAGCCCGGCGCGATGAAGGCCGAGATGATGATGATGAGGTAGAGGGTCGGGATGCCGCTCCAGACCTCGATGAAGCGCTGGAAGGCGAGATCGACCCAGCCGCCGAAATAGCCCTGCACCGCGCCCGCCACCACGCCGATCACCGACGAGATCAGGGCGAGGATCAGCCCGAACAGCACCGAGATCCGGAAGCCGTAGATGATCCGCGCCAGCACGTCGCGCGTGGTGTTGTCGGTCCCGAGCCAGTGCCACTCGATGTCCCGGCAGCCCGTGCCGCCGGTCTTCTCGGCCACCGGCCGGCACTGCTCGTCCGTGAGCATCCAGGTGGGGGGCGAGGGGGAGGGGGTCGGCAGGCCGGTGAGGATGGTGTCGTAGGAATACGGGATCGGCGGCCAGACCGCCCAGCCGTTCTCGGCGATCTCCTTGCGGGTCTCCTGCGAGCGGTAGTCGGTCCGCGCGAGGAAGCCGCCGAACTTCTCGTCCGGATAGTCGATCAGGACGGGAAACAGGATCTCGCCCTTGTAGGAGACGACGATCGGCTTGTCGTTGGCGATGACCTCCGCGAACAGGCTGGCGACGAACAATCCGAGGAAGATCGCGAAGGACCAGAAGCCGAGGCGGTTGCGCCGGAAATTGGCGAGCCGCCGCCGGTTCAGGGGCGAGAGGCCGCGCCGCGTGACCGGCATGGCGACGATCGGTTGAGCCCCGGGAACGGGGGGCGCGACGGCCGCGCCGGTCGGGGGAGGGGCGAGCTCGTTCACCGGCCGATCTCCCGGGGCCATGCGGCCCGCATCAGTCGAGGCGCGTCGCCGTTCCGTCGATCTCGTTCGGGCGCACGGCGCCGCTGCGCTCCAGGTGCTTGCGCAGCAGGCGCACGTTGCGGCGGTTGGCCTTGAAGGCCGCGTCGAACAGGTCGCCCGCCAGCGGTACCACGCCCACCGCGCCGTCGAAGGCGACGTTCAGCGCCATCCGGGCCAGCACCCAGCGCGGCACCCCGAGGCGCTTGGCCTCGTAAAGGATGTAGGAGGAGAGCGCCACGCCCGCGATGTCGCCGATCACCGGCACGAGCCCGATCACGGCCTCGAGCCCGACGCGCCGGTTGAGGCCGGGGATCAGGAAGGCGGAATCGAGGAGGTAGGCCAGCTTCTCCAGGCGTGCGAGGCTCGCCTCCCGGCTCGTGTCCGTGAAGCGGAAGGGCGGGCTGGCGCCGGGGCTCTGGCCGAAGGCCGTCGCGGAGTCCCGCGGGAAGGCGCGAAAGGGCTCGGAGTTGGGCATCTCGGAGGTGCTCATGGGGGCTGATGTGGCCCCGCTCCCCGGCCACGGCAAGACGCACGGCGAGGCGCACGGCAAGATGCACGAGGCGCGCGCCCGCGCGATCGCTCGCGGGACCTCCGGCAGACCCCCTCACGCCGCCCTCCGGGCGAGCCGGCCCAGGCGCTCGAGGGCCGCGTCGATCGTCGCGTCGCTCTTGGCGAAGCACAGGCGCACGAGGTTGCGCACGGGATCCTCCGCGTAGAAGGCGCTCACGGGAATGGAGGCGACCCCGTGCCGGCGCACCAGGGTCTCGCAGAAGGCCACGTCGTCGGCGATTCCGAGGGGCGCCACGTCGACGTTGAGGAAGTAGGTCGCCGCGCTCGGGAGCACGGTGAGGCCGAGGCTCCCCAATCCGTCCGCGAGGCGGTCGCGCGAGCGGGCGAAGTCCCGGCGCATGCCGGTGAAGTAGGCCTCGTCCTTGGCGAGGCCGTAGGCCACCGCCTCCTGCAGGTTCGGCGGCGTCGTGAAGGTGAGGTACTGATGCGCCTTGGCGAGCACCCGCATCAGTGGCGGGGCCGCCATCACGAAGCCCACCTTCCAGCCCGTCAGGCTGAAGATCTTGCCCGCCGAGCCGATCTTCACCGTGCGCTCCCGCATGCCGGGAAGACCGATGAGAGGGATGTGCGCGCGCCCGTCGAAGACGACGTGCTCCCAGACCTCGTCGCAGATCGCGACCGCGTCGTGGCGCCGGCAGAAGCCCGCGAGGAGCTCGAGATCCGCGCGGGAGAACATCGTGGCGCTCGGGTTGAGCGGGTTGTTGAGGAGCACGGCCTTGGTACGGGGGCCGAAGGCCGCAGCGAGCGCATCCGCGTCGAGCCCGAAGGCGGGCGGGCGCAGCGTCACGATGCGGGGCACGCCGCCGGCCCGGCGCACGAGCGGGAGGTAGGCGTCGTAGAGGGGGGCGAACAGCACCACCTCGTCACCGGGCTCGATCAGCGCCAGCAGCGCGCCGGCCAGCGCCTCGGTGGCGCCCGAGGTCACCATCACCTCGGTGGCGGGATCGAGGTCGAGCCCCTGATGGCGGGCGTAATGGGCCGCGATGGCCTCGCGAAGGGCGGGCAGCCCCATCATCGGCGGATATTGGTTGAACCCGTCGACCAGGGCCCGTGCCCCCCGCTCGCGGATGTCGGCCGGGCCGGGATCGTCGGGAAACCCCTGCCCGAGATTGATCGCCCCGTGCTCGCGGGCGAGACGGGACATCGTCTCGAAGACGGAGGTCGGAAGATCGGCGAAGACGGGGTTCATGCCATCCCGGTCGGAGGTCGGGCGCATCGGCTTCCGGGCGCCCGGTTGCGGCTGCTCTAGCATGGGCGCGAGCCGCGGCGAAACGTGCGCAACGGCACGTCGCCGGCCGCGGATCCGCCGGTCGGGAGCCTTTGGCAGCTGACGATTATTGACAATCATCAGCCGTGAGGTACCTCTTGGGCACACGGCTGGAGCGGTGATCGCGGGGACGAAACTCCGCCCCCTCGTTTCGGACACGCGGTGCACCGCTCCGGTCGTGGATCGAGCCGCCAAGACCTTGGCGGTCCGCTTCGTGCGGCTCCGCGGGCGCCCCTCCGCCTCGCGGGCCGCCGAATGCGCGCCCGGCCCCGGCCGACCTCCCTCTCCGCACCGCCTGACCCGAGCGCAGGACCCGTCCCGGGTCGGGAGCGCCTGTGGGCGCAGGGCTTTCCAGCAATACGCCGGAAACCTGCGCGCCGTACTCGTGGCACATTGGCCGGGCACGGATTCCGGCCGGGTGCGGCCGCGCGCGCCGGGGCCGTGCGACATAGGGACGTGGCCCACCGGAACATCTGCCGAAATCCTGTACACTTCATGGTTCGCGACGACGTCTAGCGGGAGAGCGCGAGACCGAGGGGGCGTCGCCCTCGACCCCGGCCGGGGAAGAGGCCAGAGACGAGGCCGGCCCGCGGACGGGGCCGGAGACCGCAGCAGCAAGCACGCAGGGCATGAACGAGAGCTCACCCATCCGCACGGAGACGGCACGCGAATATCCCGCGGCGCCCGCGCGCATCCGGCGCCGCAGCCGCCTCGTCCGCTGGCTCCTGGTGCTGCTCGTCCTGGGCGGAGCGGGCGCGGTCGCGCATCGCTGGTACGACCAGTCCCGGACCGACGTCGCGGGCGAGCCCGGCGCGGGGCGGGGCAAGGGCGGCCCGGGCCGCGGCGGGCGCGGGCACGACCAGCCGCAGGCGGTCGGCATCGTCTCCGTCACGAAGGGCGACATGCCCGTGGTGCTCCAGGGGCTCGGCACCGTGACGCCGCTCGCCACCGTCACCGTGCGCTCGCAGATCAGCGGCTACCTGACCGAGATCGGCTACCGCGAGGGCCAGATGGTGAAGAAGGGCGATTTCCTCGCCCAGGTCGATTCCCGCCCCTACGAGGCGCTGCTGGCGCAGTACCAGGGCCAGCTCGCCCGCGATCAGGCGCTCCTGCAGAACTCGAAGCTCGACCTCGCCCGCTTCCAGCGCCTGGCGCAGCAGGATTCGATCTCGAAGCAGAACGTGGACACGCAGGGCGCCCTCGTGAAGCAGAACGAGGGCACGGTCGCGGCCGACCAAGCCCTCGTCGACCAGCAGAAGCTCAACATCGCCTACACGCGCATCACCTCGCCGGTCGACGGGCGGGTCGGCCTGCGGCAGGTGGACCAGGGCAACTACATCACGGCCGCCAACACGGCGATCGTCGTCGTCACGCAGCTGCACCCGATCTCGGTGGTCTTCACCCTGCCCGAGGACGACGTGGCGCGGGTGATGCGGCGGGTGCGCTCGGGCGCGAAGCTGGCCGTGCGGGCCTACGACCGGGGCGACGCCCACGAGATCGCCACCGGCACCCTCGACACGGTCGACAACCAGATCGACACGACGACGGGCACGGTGAAGCTGCGCGCCCTGTTCCAGAACGACGACGAGGCCCTGTTCCCGAACCAGTTCGTCAACGCCAAGCTCACGGTCGACACCGTGCGCGACGCGCCCATCGTGCCCACCGGCGCGATCCTGCGGGGCACGCCCGGCACCTACGTCTACCTGATGGAGGGGAACGACAAGGTGGTGGTGCGGCCGGTCAAGATCGGCGAGAGCGACGGGCCGCGCACGGTGGTGACCGAGGGGCTCGCCGTCGGCGACCGGGTCGTCGTCGACGGCACCGACCGCCTGCGCGACGGCGCCAGCGTGCGCATCACGGGCGGGCCTGCGGCCGGCGAGGCGAATGCGGAGGGCAAGGCCCCCGGGAACGGCGCCGCCGCGGGCGAGGCGCCGCCGGCCGAGCCCGGCCGCCGCCAGCGCCGCCAGCGGTCGTCGCCGTGAGCGGGGTGAGCGACCCTGCGGAGAGCGTCGCCCACCTCTCCCGTTCGGGAGAGGGGGCCTGTCGTGGATGCGATGAGGGTGCATGCATCGCTCCGGCGGGCGTGCAGCCATGAACCCGTCCCGCATCTTCATCCTGCGGCCGGTCGCGACGACGCTCCTGATGCTGGCGATCCTGATCGTCGGCCTCGTGTCGTATCTCAACCTGCCGGTCTCGGCCCTGCCGTCGGTCGATTACCCGACGATCCAAGTGCAGACCTTCTATCCGGGCGCGAGCCCCGAGGTGATGACCTCGTCCGTGACGGCGCCGCTCGAGCGCCAGTTCGGGCAGCTCGCCAACCTCAACCAGATGACCTCCCAGAGCGCGGCCGGCGCCTCGGTCATCACCCTGCAGTTCAGCCTCGACCTGCCCCTCGACATCGCCGAGCAGCAGGTGCAGGCGGCGATCAACGCGGCCGGCAATCTGCTGCCCTCGGACCTGCCCGCGCCTCCGATCTACGCCAAGGTGAACCCCGCCGACGCGCCGATCCTGACGCTGGCGCTGACCTCGAAGACGCTGGCGCTGACGCAGGTGCGCGACCTCGCCGAGACGCGGCTCGCGCAGAAGATCTCCCAGGTCGCGGGCGTCGGCCTCGTCAGCATGGGCGGCGGCCAGCGCCCGGCCGTGCGGGTGCGCTTCAACGCCCGGGCGCTCGCCGCCTACGGCCTCAACATCGACGACCTGCGCACCACGATCACGAACCTCAACGTCAACACGCCGAAGGGCACGATCGACGGCCCGACCCAGTCCTACGCCATCAACGCCAACGATCAGATCCGCGACCCGAACACCTACAAGGACGCGATCATCGCCTACCGCAACGGCGCGCCGGTGCGCCTCTCGGACGTGGCCGACGTGGTGGACGGGCCGGAGAACACCAAGCTCGGCGCCTGGATGGACGAGACGCCCGCCGTCATCCTCAACATCCAGCGCCAGCCCGGCGCCAACGTCATCGCCACGGTCGACAAGATCAAGGCGCTGCTGCCCCAGCTCCAGGCGACGCTGCCCGCCGCCATCACGGTGACGCCGCTGACCGACCGCACGGTCACCATCCGCGCCTCCGTCGAGGACGTGCAGTTCGAGCTCGGGCTGGCCATCGCCCTCGTGGTGATGGTGATCTTCCTGTTCCTGCGAAGCCTGTCGGCGACGCTGATCCCCAGCCTGTCCGTGCCGCTCTCCCTCGTCGGAGCGCTCGCGATCATGGACCTCTACGGCTTCTCCCTCGACAACCTGTCGCTGATGGCGCTCACCATCGCCACGGGCTTCGTCGTGGACGACGCCATCGTCGTGATCGAGAACATCGCCCGCCACGTCGAGGACGGCGACTCGCCCCTGGAAGCCGCGCTGAAGGGATCGCGCGAGATCGGCTTCACCATCATCTCGCTCACCGTCTCGCTGATCGCCGTGCTGATCCCGCTCCTGTTCATGGGCGACGTGGTGGGCCGCCTGTTCCACGAATTCGCGATCACGCTCGCGGCCACCATCATCATCTCGGGCGTCGTCTCCCTCACCCTCGTGCCGATGCTCTGCGCCCGCCTCCTCAAGCACGCGCCGGAGGGGCACGCGGCCCGCCGCGAGGGCGTCCTGTCACGGATGGGCCGGGGCGCGATCGACCGCACCATCGCGGCCTACGGGCGGGCGCTGCGGGTGGTGCTGCGCCACCAGGGCCTCACCCTCCTCGTCACGATCGGCACGGTGGTGCTGACCGGCTACCTGTTCGTGGCGATCCCGAAGGGCTTCTTCCCCGTGCAGGACACGGGCGTGATCCAGGGCATCACCCAGGCCGACCAGACGGTCTCCTACGCGGCGATGGCCGAGCGCCAGCAGCGTCTGGCCGGCCTGATCCTGAAGGACCCGGCGGTGGCGAGCCTGTCCTCCTTCATCGGGGTCGACGGGCAGAACGTCACCCTGAATTCGGGCCGCTTCCTCATCAACCTGAAGCCGCGCGACGAGCGCACGGCCTCGGCCAGCGCCGTCATCGACCGGCTGAAGCGCATCTCCGGCGAGGTGCCGGGCATCCGCCTCTACATGCAGCCGGTGCAGGACCTCACCATCGACACCGCGGTCTCGGCGACGCAGTACCAAGTGATCCTGGAGAACCCGAACCTCGACGAGTTCGAGACCTGGGTGCCCCGCTTCGTCTCCGCGCTGCAGCGCTCGCCGCTCCTGTCGGACGTGGCGAGCGATCTCCAGGGCAGCGGGCTCGCGGCCTACATCACGATCGACCGGGCCACGGCCGGCCGCTACGGCATCACGCCGGCCACGATCGACAACGCCCTCTACGACGCCTTCGGCCAGCGCATCATCTCGACGATCTTCACCCAGTCGAACCAGTACCGGGTGATCCTGGAGGCGGATCCCGACCTCCACAAGACGCTCGAGAGCCTCAACACGATCTACCTGCCCTCCTCGACGGCGACGAGCGGCCAGGTGCCGCTCTCGGCCGTGGCCCGCGTCAGCGAGCGGCGGGCGCCGCTCCTGATCAGCCATCTCGGGCAGTTCCCCGCCACCACCGTCTCGTTCAACCTCGCCCCCGGCGCGGCGCTGGGCCAGGCCGTCGAGGCGATCGAGGGGGTCCGGCGGGAGATCGACCTGCCGCCGAGCTTCCGCATCGTGCCGCAGGGCTCGGTCTTCGCCTTCCAGGCGGCGCTCGGCAACGAGCTGTTCCTCGTGCTCGCCGCCATCGTGACCGTCTACATCGTGCTGGGCGTGCTCTACGAGAGCTTCATCCATCCGATCACGATCCTCTCGACGCTGCCATCGGCGGGCATCGGGGCGCTCCTCGGGCTGATGCTGTTCGGGCTCTCCCTCGACGTGATCGCGATCATCGGCATCGTGCTCCTGATCGGGATCGTGAAGAAGAACGCGATCATGATGATCGACTTCGCGCTCCAGGCCGAGCGCGAGGAGGGGATGAGCCCGCGGGACGCGATCTTCGAGGCCTGCCTCCTGCGCTTCCGCCCGATCCTGATGACGACGCTCGCCGCCCTCTTCGCGGCGGTCCCGCTCATCCTCGGCACCGGCGTCGGCTCGGAGCTGCGCCAGCCGCTCGGCATCTGCATCGCGGGCGGCCTCATCGTCAGCCAGGTGCTGACGCTCTTCACCACGCCCGTGATCTACCTCGCCTTCGACCGCCTGGAGCGGCGCGTCACGGGCCGCCGCGAGGGGGGCGCGCCGACCGGCGAGGCGGTGCCGTGAACGTCTCCGAGCCGTTCATCCGGCGCCCGGTCGCCACCACGCTCCTGACGATCGGGGTGCTGCTCGCCGGTATCTTCGCCTTCCTGAAGCTACCCGTCGCGCCGCTGCCGCAGGTCGACTTCCCCGTCATCCTCGTCCAGGCGCAGATGGCCGGCGCCTCGCCCGAGACCATGGCGACGACGGTCGCCGCACCGCTCGAGCGCCGCCTCGGCGCCATCGCCGACGTCAACGAGATGACCTCGACGAGCTCCACCGGCACGGTGCGCATCGTCCTGCTGTTCGGCCTGAACCGGAACATCGACGGGGCGGCGCGCGACGTGCAGGCGGCGATCAACGCCGCCCGCGCCGACCTGCCGACGGCGCTGCGCACCAACCCGACCTACCGCAAGTTCAACCCGGCCGACGCGCCGATCCTGATCCTTGGGCTGACCTCCGACACCCTGTCGCCGGGCCAGCTCTACGATTCCGCCGCCACCGTCGTGCAGCAGAAGATGTCCCAGCTTCCGGGCGTCGGGAACGTCGATATCGGCGGCTCCTCGCTGCCGGCCGTGCGCGTCGAGCTCGATCCGACGGCGCTGTTCCACTACGGGATCGGGCTCGAGGGCATCCGGGCGGCACTCGCCTCGGCCAACGCCAACTCGCCGAAGGGCGCGATCGAGACGGATACGCGCCGCTACCAGCTCTACGCCAACGACCAGGGCCGCACGGCGGCCGATTACCGCGACATCGTCGTGGCCTACCGCAACGGCGCGGGGGTCCGCCTCAACGATGTCGGGCAGGTGGTCGACGGGGTCGAGGACCGGCGCAACCTCGGCCTCATCAACGGCAAGCCCGGCGTCATCCTGTTCATCTACAAGCAGCCGGGCTCGAACGTCGTCGAGACGATCAAGGGCGTGAAGGCGGCGATCCCGCAAGTGCAGGCGGCGCTGCCCGGCGACATCGACCTCACCATCACGGGCGACCGCAGCGCCACGATCCGCGCCTCGCTCGCCGAGACCGAGGAGACGCTCCTCATCGCCGTCGGCCTCGTCGTGTTCGTGGTGTTCGTGTTCCTGCGCTCGGGGCGGGCGACCCTGATCCCGGCGGTCGCCGTGCCGATCTCCATCGTCGGCACCTTCTCGGCGATGTACCTGTTCGACTATTCCCTCGACATCCTGTCCCTGATGGCGCTCATCATCGCGACAGGCTTCGTGGTCGACGACGCCATCGTCGTCCTGGAGAACATCCAGCGGCACATCGAGCAGGGCAGGCCGCGCCTCGAGGCGGCGCTGCTCGGCGCCCGCGAGGTCGGCTTCACCGTCATCTCGATGAGCCTGTCGCTGGTGGCGGTCTTCCTGCCGATCCTGCTGATGGGCGGCCTCGTCGGGCGCCTGTTCCAGGAATTCGCCGTGACCCTGTCGCTGGCGATCCTGATCTCGCTGGTGCTGTCGCTGACCACCACGCCGATGATGTGCGCCCGCCTCCTGAAGCCCGAGCCGCACGGCGCGGCGCGCAAGCGCCCGAACCTGCTGTTCCGCCTGCTGGAGGGCGCCTTCGACCGGACGCACCGGGCCTACGAGCGGACACTCGACGCGGCGCTCCGCCACCGCCGCCTCGTGCTCCTCTCGCTCTTCGCCACGATCGGGCTGAACGTCTACCTCTACGTCATCGTGCCGAAGGGCTTCTTCCCCGAGCAGGATACGGGGCAGATGATGGGCGGCATCCAGGCCGACCAGCGCATCTCCTTCCAGTCGATGGAGCAGAAGCTGCGGCAGGCCACCGCGATCGTGCAGGCGGACCCCGCCGTCGACAACGTCGTCGGCTTCACGGGCGGGCGCGGCACCAACTCCGCCAACGTGTTCGTGAGCCTGAAGCCGCGCTCCGAGCGCCCGCCGATCTCCGAGGTGATGAACCGCCTGCGCCCGAAGCTCGCGCAGGTGGCGGGCGCGCGCCTGTTCCTGTTCCCGCGCCAGGACCTGCGGATGGGCGGGCGCCAGAGCTTCGCGCAGTACCAGTACACGCTCCAGGGCGACACGGCGGAGGAGCTCTACGCCGCCGCGCCCCAGCTCCTCGCCGCACTCCAGAAGAACCCGATCTTCGCCGACGTCACCTCGGACCAGCAGGAGGGCGGGCTGGAGAGCCGCCTCGTGATCGACCGGGCCACCGCCTTCCGCTACGGCATCACGCCGGACAAGATCGACAACACCCTCTACGACGCCTTCGGCCAGCGGCAGGTCTCGACGATCTACAACCCGCTGAACCAGTACCACGTCGTGATGGAGATCGCGCCGCGCTACCTGCAGAGCCCAGAGACGCTCAAGATGATCTACGTCTCGACGTCGGGCGGGAAGGCGCGGGGCTCGGCGACGACGAACGCCGTGGCCGGCACGGTGGCCGCGAACGGCACCGCCAACACCAACGGCACGGGGGCTGCGGCCACGACCGACACCACGGCGACCGACCCGTCGTCGACGGCCGCGGCGATCGCGAGCGACTCGGCCCGCAACGCCGCCTCGAACGCCATCGCGGCGGGCAAGGGCGGCGCCTCCTCGAGCGCGCCGGTCTCGAGCGCCAAGGAGACGATGATCCCGCTCTCGGCCTTCGCGCGGCTGGAGACGGGCAACGCGCCGGTGCAGGTGAGCCACCAGGGCCTGTTCGTGGCGACCACGATCTCGTTCAACCTCGCCAGCGGCAAGAGCCTGTCGGACGCCACCGCAGCGATCGACGAGGCGATGGCCTCGCTCAGGCTGCCCGCCACCATCCACGGCGAGTTCGCGGGCGCGGCCAAGAATTACCAGGCTTCGGCCTCCCGCCAGCCGCTCCTGATCCTCGCCGCGATCCTGGCCGTCTACACGATCCTCGGAATCCTCTACGAGAGCTTCGTGCACCCGATCACGATCCTCTCGACCCTGCCCTCGGCCGGGATCGGTGCGCTGCTCGCGCTCCTCGTCTCGGGCACCGAATTCACGGTGATCGCGCTCATCGCCGTGTTCCTGCTCATCGGCATCGTGAAAAAGAACGCCATCATGATGATCGACTTCGCCCTCGACGCGGAGCGCACCCGCGGAGCCTCCCCGCGCGACGCGATCTTCGAGGCCTGCCTCTTGCGCTTCCGGCCGATCATGATGACAACGCTGGCCGCGCTGCTGGGCGCGGCGCCTCTGATCCTCGCCGGCGGCGAGGGCTCGGAGCTGCGCCGGCCGCTCGGCATCGCGATCGTCGGCGGCCTGATCGTGAGCCAGATCCTGACCCTCTACACGACCCCCGTCGTCTACCTGTATCTCGACCGGCTGCGCCATCGGGTCCTGTCCCGCCGCCGCGGCTCGGGCGCCGCCCCCCTTCCGGCCGCCGAGTGATGCGGGTTCCGAGCCTTCTGGCGGCGGCCAGCCTCGCCGCCGCCCTCGGCGGCTGCATGGTCGGGCCGGACTACGCGCGGCCCTCCGTCGAGACGCCGCTCGGCTTCAAGGAGGGTGGGCAGCGCGAGGACAGCGCCGCGCACGTCGCCTCGAAGAAGGGCTGGCGCCTCGCCCAGCCGAACGACGGGGCCGAGCGCGGCGACTGGTGGCGGGTCTTCAAGGACCCCACCCTCGACCGGCTCGTGCGCCTCGTCGACGTCGACAGCCAGACCCTGCGGCAGGCGGTGGCCGGCTACCGGCAGGCCCGCGCCCTCGTGGAGCAGGCCCGCGCCGCCCTCTACCCGACCGTGATCGGCGCGCCCTCAATCACCCGGGTGCGCACGGCGGGCGTCGAGCGCACCAACGTCTCGCTCCAGGGGCAGGCGAACTGGGAGCTCGACCTGTTCGGCGGCATCCGGCGCAACATCGAGAGCGAGGTCGCCGCCGCCCAGGCCGACGCCGCCCAGATCGGCGCCGTCCGCCTCGCGGTCCAGGCCGAGCTCGTCACGAACTACCTGCAACTGCGCTACAACGATGCCCTGCAGCGTGTGCTCAACGAGAACGTCGAGAACTTCAAGAAGACGCTCGCGATCACCGAGAACCAGTACAATGCGGGCGTCGCCGCCCGCTCCGACGTGATCACGGCCCAGACGCAGGTCCAGACGACGCAGGCCGCGGCCATCGCGGTCGGGCTGCAGCGGGCGACCTTCGAGCACGCCATCGCGGTCCTCGTCGGGCGCCCGCCCTCCGAGGTCTCGGTCCCGGTGGCCCCGCTCGCCGCCCGCCCGCCTGCCGTGCCCGTCGGCATCCCCTCCGACCTCCTGGAGCGGCGCCCCGACGTCGCCCAGGCCGAGCGGGCCGTGCAGCAGCAGAGCGAGCTGATCGGGGTCGCGGTCGCGGCCTTCTACCCGACCGTCACGCTCTCGGCCTCGGGCGGCATCTCCGGCGACCCGCGCAACGGCCTGTTCTCGGCCGCGAACCAGGTCTGGTCGGTGGCCGCTGCCGGCACCGAGGTGCTGTTCGACGGGGGCGCCCGCGCCGCCGCCCTCCAGAGCGCGCGGGCGGCCTATGACGGGGCCGTGGCCAATTACCGGCAGGTGGTGCTCACCGCCTTCGGCGAGGTCGAGAACGGCTTGGCCGGCGTGCGCATCCTCGCCCGGCAGCAGGTGGCGCAGGACGCGGCCCTCGCCTCGGCCCGGCGCGCCGTCGAGATCACCCTCAACGAGTACCGCGCCGGCACCCAGAACTTCACCACCGTCGTGACCGCGCAGAGCCTCGCCCTCAACAACGAGGTCGCCGCGCTGCAGGTGCGGCTCAACCGCTTCACCACCGCGGTGTCGCTGATCCGGGCGCTCGGGGGCGGCTGGGACGTCCGCAGCCTGCCGGACGGCCCTGAGCTGAAGGGCCCGCGCCTGCCGATCGACCGGGGCGGTCAGGCCGTGCGGACGGACGAGTAGCGCCGTACGCGGGCATCGCCGGTCCGGAACGGGGGCCCGGATCGCCCGTTTGACGTGCGAGCCCCCGGCCGAGCTTCCGGCGGGCACGCACCGGAGCCTGCCGATGGACCCCACCGTCACCCCGAGCGGGCGCGCCGCCTGCGGCACGCAGGCCGCTCCGCCCTGCACCCTCGTCATCTTCGGCGCGGCCGGCGACCTGACGAAACGTCTCCTGATGCCGGCCCTCTACAACCTGTCGAGCGCGGGGCTCCTCGCCGACGGGTTCAAGATCCTCGGGATCGACCACAACGACAACACCGACGAGGGCCTGCGCACGGATCTCACGGAGACGATGGATTCCTTCACGAAGGACAAGACCTCCGAGTTCCACGCCGACCGGATCGACCCGAAGGCCTGGGGCTTCGTGCGCGAGCGCATCCACTTCCTGAAGGGCGACTTCGAGGACCCGGCCGCCTACGCCGCGCTGAAGGGCCGGATCGCGGGCAGCGTCGTGTTCTACCTCGCGGTGGCCGCCCGCTTCTTCGGGCCGGTCGTCGACCATCTCGGGCAGGCCGGGCTTCTCGCCCAGGAGGAGGGCGCCTTCCGCCGCGTCGTGATCGAGAAGCCGTTCGGGTCCGACCTCGCCTCGGCCGAGGCGCTGAACGCGCGGATCCTCAAACAGGCCGACGAGAGCCAGTTCTTCCGGATCGACCATTTCCTCGGCAAGGAGACGGTCCAGAGCCTGATGGCGCTGCGCTTCGCCAACGGCATGCTGGAGCCGATCTGGCGGCGGGAATATGTCGACCACGTCCAGATCACGGCCGCCGAGACGATCGGCGTCGAGGATCGCGGCGCCTTCTACGAGCCCACGGGCGCGCTCCGCGACATGGTGCCGAACCACCTGTTCCAGCTCCTCTGCATGGTGGCGATGGAGCCGCCGAACTCCTTCGACGCCGAGGCGGTGCGGACCGAGAAGGCGAAGCTCGCCGAGGCCGTGCGCCCGATCGAGCCCGGCGACGCGGTCCGCGGCCAGTACCGGGCCGGGACCGAGCAGGGCCGGCCGGTGGTCGGCTACCGGGACGAGCCGCACGTCGCCAAGGATTCCCACACCGAGACCTACGTCGCCCTGAAGCTCGGAATCGAGAATTGGCGCTGGGCCGGGGTGCCCTTCTACCTGCGTACGGGCAAGCGCATGACGGACCGCCTCACCGAGATCGCGATCCACTTCAAGCCGCCGCCCTTCCACCTGTTCCGCGAGACCGCGGTGACGGAACTGGCGCCGAACGTGATGCGGCTCACCATCGACCCCGAGCAGGGGTCGAGCACCGTCCTCAACGTGAAGCGGCCGGGGCCGAAGATGGAGCTCGGCAGCGTCGCGACGCGCTTCCGCTACGGCGACTTCTTCCAGGAGAAGCCGAATGTCGGCTACGAGACCCTGCTCTACGATTGCATGGTCGGCGACGCGACCCTGTTCCAGCGGGCCGACAACATCGAGGCCGGCTGGGCCGCGGTCGACCCGCTCCTGAAGGCCTGGGCGAACGCGGACGTCGCCTTCTACGCCGCGGGCACGGACGGGCCGAGCGAGGCCGACGACCTCCTCGCCCGCGACGGGCGGCGCTGGCTGCCCCTCGGCGAGACCCCCTGATCAGCGGGCCTTGCGGACCTGCCGGACCGGGTGGAGATCCGCGAGGTCGTCGTGGTGGAGGAGGAGGACGCCGGTCGCGGCGGCGAGCTTGCGGGCGGCCGGGGTGAAGCCGGCATTCGTCACCACGGCGGCCATGTCGCCCGACCAGTAGCGGGCGGCCGCCGCGACCTCCTGCACGGCGGCGTTGCCCACGGGCTTGCCGTAGCGCTTGCACTGGACGACGAGACGCACCCGGTCGCGCTCGGCCACGATGTCGGCGCCCTGGTCGCCGCTCGTCCGCGTGGTGTGGGCGCGCCAGCCCGCCTCCGTCAGGCGGCCGGCGCAGAACTGCTCGTAGCCGATCCCGTCGTCGGGCGCCTCGGTCTCGTCGGGGAGGTCGACCTCGGCCGCCACCGCCTCGACGATCCCGACCATCTCGTCGAACCGATCTTCGGCGTAGTCCGAGAAGCCCCGCGCCTCGATCTCGGGCAGGATCGTGCGCTCGACGAAGTACGCGCGCTCCCGCAGCCAGCCGTCCCGGACGAGATTGCCGTAGGCGTCGACGAAGCTCTCCTGGCGCTGGCGGAGCGCCAGCGTGGCGGCATGGCGGCGCGCCGCGCGGCGCACCAGCCGCCGGAACCGGGCAGGCCGGTCGAGCACCCGCAGCAGGACGAGGAGGGCGACGAGGCCGGCCGCGACGAGGGCCGCCCGGCCGAGCCAGATCGCAGCGCAGCCGCCGATCACGGCCGTCCAGAACAGCGGTGCCGCGAGCCGGACGGCCATGATCCCTTCCCCACGGCCCGAGTGGCCAGGGACAGAGCCTTGCCGGGCGGCGCTTGCCCGATCTCTAACGGCTTCGGATCGGGCCTGTCTTCACCCCATCGGCCTGTGGATATCCCGGGCGCCCGCGGCTTCGCGGAGCGACCGGGAGGGGGCTCAGGATTCCGCCTCGGCGGGGGCCGCCTTGGCGCGTCGCCCGCGGGGCGCGCTCGCGGCCTTGGTCTCGCCCGAGGACTTGGCCCGCGTCTTACGCCGCTGCTGGCCGAGGCCCATGTTCTTGGCGAGCTCCGAGCGGGCCGCCGCGTAGTTCGGCGCCACCATCGGGTAGTCCGCCGGCAGATTCCACTTCTGGCGATACTGGTCGGGCGTCATGTCGTAGCGCGTGCGCAGGTGGCGCTTCAGCGACTTGAACTTCTTCCCGTCCTCCAGGCAGACGATGTAGTCGGGCGTGATCGAGCGCTTCACGGACACGGCCGGCTGCAGCGGCTCCGGCTTCTCCTCCACGGGGCCGTTCGAGAGCCGGCCCAGCGTCGAGTGCACGGACGCGATGAGGCCCGGCAATTCGGTGACGGGCACGGAGTTGTTGCTCACGAAAGCCGAAACGATGTCCGCGGCGAGCTCGATGTAATCCGGCAAACCGCTGTTCTCCGCCGTCATTAGCGTCCCCTGTGTGGAAGGAAGGTACCGGCCGTCAGTCCGCGCTGGGCTCTCGCCGGGCGAGCGGCTCTCGACAAGGTGGTGATTTGAGAGTGCGTACGATGTCCTAAATTTCTTAGGGCAATGCAAGATCAATGGCGAGAGTTATGGAAAAATTCAACTGGTCAATAAGCGAGTATGACAGACGGAATGGAAGAAGCTCCCGTCTCACGAAATGGAATCCGAGGAGCGTCCTTGCTCGTGCCCGACCAGATGGCGCTGTTGCATGGTCCGCAGGGACCCGAATGCGACTTCTACGATAGGCTGTCTGATGACAGGCGCTGCTGAACTTTCACAACTTTGAATTGAATCGCGAGCCTCCTGACCCTGCGGCGAGTGCTTCCCGTGCCGTGCTCCACATCGATCGGGTGAGGCTCAAGACGCGCGTTTTCGCGGCGTGCGGGTAACGCCGGAAGATTGCGTCAGATGCCGCCGCATTGAAGCAAACGGCAGATCACATTCTCGCGATAATTCGATTAGCTGTGGAGAGCGTCAGGTTTCCAGGGACTGCAATATGATGCCGCCCCGTTGGAAAGTCTCAAAACTGCGCTCGCCCGCCAGTGAAATTAACTTTTGATAGGACGTGAATGAAATTTTACTAACGTCCATCTGCGGCGCCATCGCGCCTCAGGCTTGCCCGGTCCGGTCCTCTTGGCCGACCGCGACGTCCGGGGCGGGCGTGTCGATCCGGCGGGGACCGTAGGATTTAAACCGCTCCACGGTCCGCGCGATCTCAGCGTCGTCGAGGAGGACGGGCGTGCCGACCTGCAGGGCGATCGCGTATTGGCGGCAGAGGGCCTCGACCTCGACCGCGAGCCAGAGGGCCTTGGCGAGGTCCGGCCCCGTGGCGATCATGCCGTGGTTGGCCAGGAGGCAGCAGCTGCGCCCTTCGAGCGCGGCGAGCGCCGCCTCGGACAGGGCCTCGGTCCCGTAAGGCGCGTAGGGCGCGCAGCGGATGGTCGGACCGCCCGCCATCGCGATCATGTAATGCACGGCCGGGATCTCGCGCCCGCAGATCGCAAAGCCCGTGGCATAGGGCGGATGGGCATGGACCACGGCGCCGATTTCGGGCCGGCTGGCGAGGATGTCCCGGTGGAAGCGCCACTCGGACGAGGGGGCGAGCGGATGCGCGTGGCGCCCGGAGAAATCCATCGGGACGATGTGCTCGGGCGCGAGGTCCTCGGGCGGGATCCCGGAGGGCGTCACCAGGAAGCCGTCCCCGAACCGGACCGAGATGTTGCCCGAGGTGCCCTGGCTGAGCCCGAGGGCGATCACCCGGGCCGAGGCCTCGACGATGGAGCGGCGGAGTTCGTCTCCGGGCGGGTGAGCGGCTGGCATGTCCCGCCTCCTAGAGCATGAGCCTGCGGAGGGAAATCGGTGCCGCCCGGCCGGGATGCTTCCGGGCGTACGGAAACATCCTGCGGTCCGAACGCTTCAACGGGCCCGGGTCCCGCACCCCCGCGTCGCGGCCCCCGTTGACGGCCGCGCCGATTTCGCGTCCCCAGACCCGGATGGCCCGGCATGCCGGGCACGGATTCCGGGAGCGGCCATGAGCACCTACCGCTTCGAGGCCCTGCTGCGGCCACGCTCGGTCGCCCTCGCGGGAGCCGGTGCGCGCGAAGGGTCGCTCGGTCGTGCGGTCCTGGACAACCTGCGCCGGGCCGGGTTCGCGGGGCCGGTCTTCCCCGTCAATCCGCGCCACGCCGAGGTCGACGGCACCCCCTGCTTCGACCGGGTGACCGACCTGCCCGAGGCGCCCGATCTCGTGATCGTCGCGGCCCCCCCGCCGGTCGTGCCGGGCATCGTCGAGGATGCCGGCCGGCGCGGGGCCGGCGCGGCGGTGATCCTCACCGCCGATCTCGGCGAGGGTCCGGACGATCCGGGGCCGCGCACGCGCGAGATCGCGCGGGTGCACGGCCTGCGGCTCCTCGGCCCCAACAGCATCGGCCTCGCGGTGCCGGGCCGGCATCTGAACGCGAGCCTCCTGGCCCACATGCCGGCACGCGGCGATCTCGCCCTGGTCTCGCAATCGGGCACGGTCGCCTCCGGCATCGTGGAATGGGCGTCCCGGCGCGCGGTCGGCTTCTCGGCCGTCCTCTCCCTCGGCCGCTCGGCCGACATCGACGTGGCCGATTGCCTCGACCACTTCGCCGGCGATCTCGGCACACGGGCGATCCTGCTCTGCCTGAAGACGGTGCCGGACGCGCGCAAGTTCATGTCGGCCGCCCGCGCCGCCGCCCGCGCCAAGCCCGTCGTCGTCCTGCGGATCGGCCGGCGGGACGCGGACGGCCCCGCCCCGGAAACCCATACCGGCGCCCTCGCCAAGCCCGACGCGGTCTACCAAGCGGCCTTCCGGCGGGCGGGCCTGCTCTCGGTGCGCGACCTCGACGAGATGTTCTCCGCGGTCGAGACGCTCGGGCGGCAGCGTCCCTTCCCGGGCAAGCGCCTGGCGATTTTGGCGAACGGCCGCGGCATCGGCGCGCTCGCGGCCGACCGGCTCGCGGATCTCGGCGGCTGCCTCGCCGAGATCACCCCGGCGGACGGGTTCACCGCCCGCAATCCCGTCGATCTCGGCGTCGATGCCGACGCGGAGGCCTACCGCTCCGCGCTCGCCCCCCTCCTGGCCGATCGGGCGAACGACGCGGTGCTCGCGATCCACGTGCCCACCGCCCGCTCGGGCGGCACCGCGGTGGCGGAGGCGATCGCGCGGACCGTCACGGCGGCCCGCGCCTCAGGCGGCCGCAGGAAGCCGGTCTTCGCCGTCTCCCTCGGCGAGGACGAGGCGGCGACCGCGCCTCTCGCCGAGGCCGGGATCCCGCGCTTCGCCACCGATTCCGACGCGGTCGAGGGCTTCCTGCATCTCGTGCGCTATCGCGAGGCGCAGAACGACCTGATGCGCACGCCCGATTCGCTGCCGCGCGACTTCGCGCCGCGCGCCGACGAGGCCCGCGCCATCGTCGCCCGCGCGCTGGCGCAGGGCGCCACCTGGCTCGATCCGGGAAGCGTCGCGGAGTTGCTCGCCGCCTACGACATCCCGAGCGTTCCGCTCACCCTCGCCCCCGACATCGACGCGGCGGCCGAGGCCGCCTGGCCGATCCTGGCGCGGGGCGAGACCGCGGCGCTCAAGGTCGTCTCGCCGGACATCGTGCACAAATCCGACATCGGCGGCGTGCGCCTCGACCTCACGAGCGAGGCCGACGTGCGCAATGCCGCCCGCGAGATCCTGGCCTGCGCCCGCCGCGAGCGGCCGCAGGCGCGCATCCAGGGCTTCGCGGTGCAGCCGATGGTGCGGCGGGGCCGGCGGCGCGAGCTGATCGCGGGGCTCGCCGAGGATCCGGCCTTCGGCCCCGTCGTCGTGTTCGGCCGGGGCGGCACCGCCGTCGAGGTGATCGACGACCGGGCGCTGGCGCTGCCGCCCCTCGATCTCGCGCTGGCGAGCGAGCTGATCTCGCGCACCCGCGTCGCCCGCCGCCTCGCCGCCTACCGCGACGTGCCCGCCGTCGACATGCGGGCGCTCAGCCTCGTCCTCGTGAAGCTCGCCCAGCTCGCCGCCGACCTGCCGCAGGTGCGCGAGCTCGATCTCAACCCGCTGCTCGCCGACGATGCGGGCGCCGTCGTGCTCGATGCCCGCGTGCGCGTCTCCCGTACGGTCGCCATGGCGGGCCGGACAGCCCGCGGCGCCGGCCACCCCCGCTTCGCGATCCGCCCCTACCCGGTCGAGTGGGAGCGCAACATGATGCTGAAGGGACGCCCGATCCGGGTGCGCCCGGTCCGGCCGGAGGACGAGGGGCTGTTCGCGACCTTCTTCCATCAGGTCAGCGAGGAGGATCTGCGCCTGCGCTTCTTCTCGTCGGTGCGCGACTTCAGCCACACCTTCCTCGCCCGGCTGACGCAGCTCGACTATTCGCGCGCCATCGCCTTCGTCGCCACCGACGTCGAGAGCGGGGCCATGCTCGGCGCCGTGCGCCTCCACGCGGACGCGAACCACACGAGCGGCGAGTACGCGATCCTGATCCGGACCGACCGCAAGGGCACCGGCCTCGGCTTCGCCCTCATGCGGCTGATGATCGACTGGGCGCGGGCGGAAGGATTGCGCCGCGTCGAGGGCTCGGTCCTGCCCGAGAACCGGCCGATGCTCGCCGTCTGCCGCCGCCTCGGCTTCGCGGTCCACCCGGACCCGGAGGATCCGGGCGTGATGAAGGTGGGGCTGGAACTGTAGGCACCCGAAACGAGAGGAGCCCCGCACGGGGGTGCAGGGCTCCGGAAAGGGTCTCCGGCGTCAGGCCGGGCGTCCCGTCAGTGGCCGCCCTCGGTGGCGTTGCGGGTCGACTCGTAGAGGAACCACGTGCGCTCCTCGGACTGGTCGATCCACTCCTCCAGGAGGCTGGTCGTCGAGACGTCGTTCGCCTCGTCGGTGACCTCGTGCAGCTCGCGCATGTGGGCCGTCAGCGCCTTGTTGTCGTCCCGCAGCTCGATCAGCATGTCGAGGGGGCTGACATACTCGGCATCGTTGTCCTGCACGCGCTTCAGCTGGCTCGCCTGGCCGATCGACCGCAGGGTGGTGCCGCCGATCTTGCGGGCGCGCTCGCCGACCGCGTCGATGATCGAGAAGATCTGCTGCGACTGCTCGTCGAGCAGCAGGTGATAGTCGCGGAAGTTCGGGCCGCTGACGTGCCAGTGGAAATTCTTCGTCTTGATGTAGAGGGCGAACAGGTCGGACAGCAGGACCGTGAGGCCCTCGGCGATCTTCTTGGTGTCGGCCGGGTCGAGATCGGTCGGGGTATTCAGGCGGTCGCTCTCGACACGCAGGGGCTTGGCCTTGGCCATGGTCTCACTCTCCGTCGATGTTTGCCGATGGGGTCTTCTTGGGCGCGGCAGCGGCGTGCGGCGCCTCTCGATCGGCAGAATGAACGGTGAAGCCGAATGTTCCGCGGCGCAGGGCAGCGCTGCCGTGGGCGGATAGCTTGGAGCGGTTCCAAACAGGCCGGGCGCAGGCGGGTCCGGGACAGCGGAGTCCAGCACCGTTCCGTCAGGGCCGGGACAGGGGTCCGGAGGCTGGCTCCCCTCTCCAGGGTGGAAGGCGAATCAGGCGGGGGGCGGGCTTCGTCCGACACAGGGCTCGAAGCCTCGCGCCTCGCCCCGAATCCTCGGTGCCCTGGCCCGGTGCCCGCCGCTCCTCACGCCCGCGGGCCGACGAGGCCCGGAGGCAGCATCACGGGTTCGCGAGCGATGGCCCTGGGCGCTGCCGCGGTGGAGGGGCTCGGCTTGCGGGCCTCGGGCTTCGGAGGGGTGGCCGAAGGCTCGATGCGGGGCGGCTTCGGAGCGGCGGATCGGGGGGCGATCGAGCCGGTCGTCTGCGGCTCGGGCGCCGCGGCGGCGGGAGCCGGCGCGGCGTTCGGCGTGTCGAGCCCGTAGATGTCGTCCCGGAAATGCGCGCGCCCGTCCGGCGTGGCGTAGCCCGTGAGATACACGAAGGCGACGGGAACCGGCTTCGTCAGCTTGACGTCCCGACGCTCCCCCATGGCGATCCCGGTCTCGATCTCCATCGGGCCCCAGACGGTGCCGGGGCCGTTCGGGCCGGGCGTGCCCGCGAGCAGCCAGCCCGCCAGCTCCTTCACCTGACCGACGCGCACGCAGCCATGCGAGTGGAACCGCACCGAGCGGGCGAAGAGCGATTTCGAGGGCGTGTCGTGCATGTAGACCGCGTGCCGGTTCGGCATGTCGATCCGCACCTGCCCCAGGGAATTGTCGAGGCCGGAATCCTGGCGCAGCGTGTAGTTCACCGCCCGCTCGGTCTTCCAGTCGACCGCGGTCGGATCCACCTCGACCCCGCCCGGCCCCAGAATGCGGATCCGGTTCTTGGCGAGCCAGGTCGGGTCCTTGCGCATCTTCGGGATGATCTCGTTCTTCACCACCGAGACCGGCACCGTCCAGGTCGGGTTGAGGTTGACGTCGGTGATGCGCGTCTCGACGGCGGGAGTCGGCTTGTCGGTCGAGCCCACCACCGCGACGTAGCGCCGGACCACGGCACCCTTCTCCACCGCCTCGACGGCGGCGGAGGGGATGTTCACGGTGACGTAGCGCTCGCCGAAGGGGAAGTTCGAGCCCATCAGCCGGGCGGCGGAGGCCGCGAGCTGGCGCTGGCGCACGCTGGCCGGCACGTTCAGCGCCGCCACCGTCTGTCGGGCGACGAGGCCGGTCTCAGGCAGGCCGTGGCGGGCCTGGAAGGATTTGACGGCGGCGACCAGCGCGGCGTCGTGCCGGTCGCTCGGGGTCGCGTCGGCGGGCAGATCGCCCGTGAGCGTCAGGTGGTGGCGCAGGCTCGGCACGGACGGGCTCTGCGCGCCCGGCTTCAGCACGAGGTCCGCCGGCAGGCTCTCCCAGCCGCCGGCCTCGGCATAGGCTTGGTAGCGCTCGGCCATGCGGAGCGTGTCGAGGAAGGTCGAGGGCGCGAGCGTCGGCACCGGGTCCTCGGAGACGCGGGCGTAGACGAGGGGCGCCGGCTCGCGGGATTTCTTCACGGGCGCCGCGGGCGCCTCGGCCAGCGGCTGGGCGGGCGCTCCCTGCGTCGCGGGCGGGGCGGGCACGGGCATGGTGGGCACGGGCGGAGGAGGGGGCGCAACGGCGGGGGCCGGCTCCGCCAGGGGCGGCGGGGCCGGCGGCGTCTGCGCGGAAGCGGTGCCGAGCGCGGCGATGAGTGCCAGCGGCGACAGGCCCGCGCGCAGGCGGGAGGCAAACGGGAACAGACGCGAGCGCATCGCTGGCCTTTCGGAGGTGCGTGCGCCGGATCATGGGCGGGGATGGTTACCATTCCCCTGAACGGAGACGGGACGAGGTGTCCAGCTTCGGTGACAGGTGCGATGCCTCACACCCGGCGCAGGCGATCCCGGGCCGCCCGATGGTCCGGCGCGGCCGCGAAGGCCCTGTGCATCGCGTGCCAGAGGGGCTTGCGCCGGTAGGCCGCGTCGAAGGGCAGGGCCCGCTGCGGCAGCCCGTCCGGCCGGCGGCGGTCGGGGTGATGGTTGAGCCAGGTGGCGGGATCGTAGACGTCCCAGCTCAGGACGTTGAGCACCGCCGGCTCGTCGAGCACCACGTCGAGATAGCGCCGGGCATAATCCGCCACCATCCGGTCGCGGGTCGCGATGTCGGCGGGAAAGGCGCGGTCGTCGAAATCGAGCTCGGTGATCTCGATGCCGAGCCCCATCTGGCCGAGTTCGCGCAGGAAGCGCCGCAATGCTCGCTCGTCGATCGGGATCGGGCTCGCGAGGTGGGATTGCAGGCCGAAGCGGTGGATCGGCACGCCGCGGGCGCGCATGCCCTCGATTCGGCGCAGCACCAGGGTCCGGCGCGCCTCCATCCAGGGCACGCCCTGCTCCACCGCATCCTCGTTCCAGGTGCCCGCGGCCTTGGGGTCGACCTCGTGCAGGATGCGGAAGGCGAGGTCGATGTAGTCCGGCCCGAGGGCGGCGAGCCAGGGTGTCTCGCGCAGGCCGTCGGCGCGGCGGATCTCGCCCTGCGCCAGCACCTCGTTGACGACGTCCCAGGCCTCGATCCGGCCTCGGCAATGGCCCGCCACCGCGCCGATCCAGCGCCGCAGGAAGCTCTCGGCCTGATAGGCATTGGCGCGGGCGAGGAGCGGCTGCGCCCAGGCCGGGATTCCGTCGTGCCAGACGAGGGTGTGCCCGCGCAGGCGCTGCCCGTTGGCGCGGGCGAGCCGCAGCACCTTGTCGGTCTCGCTGAAATCCTCGACGCCGGGCGCGGTGAGGATGCTCAGCATCTTCGTCTGGGTGTTGGGGACGAGGATGCCGCATTCGCGGGCGACGACGGCGAGGTAGGCCCTGTCCCCCATCCGCTCGACCGGCACGGCGGTGCCGTAGGCGAGGCCGGTGCGGGCGGCGGCCGCGTGGAGGCCGTCCGCCGACCACGATCCCGCCGCGGCCGGCGAGGCTGCGAGGCCGGCGAGCCCGGCGATCACCGCGCGGCGGCTCGGGTCAGGGATGCGCAAGGGATCGGCCTGGGAGGGAAGGGCGGGAGCGATCATTGTACGCACGAGCGCGTGCAGCCCGCGAGCGTCCCCTCGACAATGCGTCCCCGCGCCCCACCCTCTCAGCGCCCGACCGGAGACCGAGCCTATGCCCCAGCACCCCGCCCTCAGCCCGGGCCGTTCGGCCCTCGTCACGGGGGCCGCGAGCGGCATCGGGCTCGCCGCCGCCAAGGCGTTCGCGGGAATCGGCATGAACGTCTGGCTGGCGGATCTGCCCGGCGAGGCGCTGGAGGCGGCCCGCGCCGAGGTCGCGGCGTTGGCCGCCGTGGAGGTTCGGGCCGTGCCGACCGATGTCGGGAGCCGCGAGGCGATGGAGGCCCTGCGCGACGCCGTCACCGCGCAGGGCGGCCCCCCGGCCGTGCTGATGCTGAATGCCGGCATCGAGGCGGGCGGCACGCTCTTCTCCGACCTCGACCTCTGGCACCGCATCCTCGACACCAACCTCTGGGGCGTGGTGAACGGGATCGGGGGCTTCGTGCCGGGCATGATCGAGGCGGGGCGGCCCGGCGCCGTCATCGTCACGGGCTCGAAGCAGGGCATCACCACGCCGCCGGGCAACACGCCCTACAACGTCTCGAAGGCGGGCGTGAAGGTCGTCACCGAGGCGCTCGCCCACGACCTGCGCGGGCGCGACGGCTGCCGGGTGAGCGCCCACCTCTTCATCCCGGGCTTCGTCTACACGGGCCTCGCCAAGGCCCGCGGCGTCGCCGAGAAGCCGGACGGCGCCTGGACGCCCGAGGAGACGGTGGCCTTCCTCCTGGAACGGCTCGCGGCCGGCGATTTCTACATCCTCTGTCCCGACAATGAGACGACGCGGGCGCAGGACGAGCGCCGCATCGCCTGGGCGGCCGGCGACATCATCGGGAACCGGCCGGCGCTCTCGCGCTGGCACCCGGATTTCGCCGAGGCGTTCCGGCGGCACATGGAGGGCTGAGCCGCCGTATCGGGCCGTCGTCGCGTCCTCCCACGCAACACGGCACGCAATCACCCGGACACGCGGCTCCGCTCATCATGGCGCCCGCGGCCAAGCTCCGGCCGCCAGCGGGGCGGAAAGACCATGACGACAGGCGTGAGCACGCGGACCGGGGGGCAGATCCTGCGGGTCCTCATCGCCCTCTTCTTCCTCGTCGCGGCGGGGATGAAGTTCGCGGGCACCGCGTTCGAGGTCTCGGGCTTCCAGCGCTTCGGCTATCCCCTCTGGTTCATGTACGCGGTCGGCGCCCTCCAAGTCGTCGGCGCCCTGCTCCTCGCGATGCGCGGAACCGCCGCCCTCGGTGCGGCTCTGCTCGCCGTGATCATGCTCGGCGCGGTGGGGAGCCATCTGCGGGCGGGCGATCCCGTGACCATGGCGATCCCGGCCCTCATCCTCCTCGTCGTGCTGGCCGGCATCGCCGTGCTGCGCCGGCCTGCCGGCCGTGGGGGCCGGCGGGCGGCGTGAGCCCGGTGCCGCTCTCGTGAGACGGCCCCGTCTGGCGAACCTTTTGCGAGGGGTATAATCCGGGTCTCCGCCGGGCGGGTGCCCGTGAGGCCCGAGTCCGGCCCTCCGCCCCGGAGGCCGCACGAACACGGGAGCCGCCCTTGGCCACGATCATCCCCGTTGCTTCCTTCGACTGCGTCGTCTTCGGCGCCACGGGAGACCTCACCACCCGCAAGCTCCTGCCGGCTCTCTACTACCGCTACAAGGACGGCCAGATCCCGCCGACGAGTCGCATCATCGGCGCCTCCCGCTCCGAGATCACGGGCGACCAGTTCCGCGAGCGGGCGCGGGACGCCCTCAAGCGCTTCGTACCGGCCCACGACCTCTCCGAGGAAGCGCTCTCCGCCTTCGTCGACCATCTCGACTACGTCGCGGTGGACGGCGCGGGCGAGGACGGCTGGGAGGATCTCGCGGAGAAGCTCGCCGAGCGGCCCGATCAGGTGCGGCCCTACTACCTCGCCACCTCGCCCGACCTCTACGGCGCGATCTGCCGGAACCTCGCGCGCCACGGGCTCATCGGCGAGAGGAGCCGCGTCGTGCTGGAGAAGCCGATCGGCAAGGACCTGAAATCGGCCCGCGCCATCAACGACGCGGTCGGCGAGGTCTTCCCCGAGGAGCAGATCTTCCGGATCGACCATTATCTCGGCAAGGAGACGGTCCAGAACCTGCTGGCGCTGCGCTTCGCCAACACCATCTTCGAGCGGCTCTGGACGGCGGACGTGATCGACCACGTCCAGATCACGGTGGGCGAGACGGTGGGCGTCGAGAGCCGCGCGGGCTATTACGACACTTCGGGCGCCCTGCGGGACATGGTGCAGAACCACCTCCTGCAGCTCCTTTGCCTCACCGCGATGGAGAGCCCGCTCAATCTCGACGCCAATTCCGTGCGCGACGAGAAGCTGAAGGTGCTGCGCGCCCTCAAGCCGATCACGGCCAACGACGTGCAGCACGTCACCGTGCGCGGCCAGTACGCGGCGGGCGCCGTCGAGGGCAGGCCGGTGGAGGGCTACCTCGCCGATCTCGGCCCCGGCTCGCAGAGCCGCACCGAGACCTTCGTGGCGCTCAAGCTCGAGGTGCAGTCGTGGCGCTGGGCCGGCGTGCCCTTCTACCTACGCACCGGCAAGCGGCTGCCGCAGAAGATGTCCGAGATCGTGGTGCAGTTCCGCGCCTCGCCCTTCTCGATCTTCCCCGAGGAGTCGTTCGGGCGCGAGCCGAACCGCCTCGTCATCCGCCTGCAGCCGCAGGAGGGCATGAAGCTCGAGGTGATGACGAAGGATCCCGGCCCCGGCGGCATGCGCCTGCGGCCGACCGCCCTCGACATCTCCTTCGAGGAGACCTTCAAGCAGCGCTACCCCGACGCCTACGAGCGCCTGCTGATGGACGTGGTGCGCGGCAACCCGACGCTCTTCATGCGGCGCGACGAGGTGGAGGTGGCCTGGGCCTGGGCAGATTCGCTGCTGAAGGCCTGGGCCGACCGGCCCGAGGCGCCCCGGCCCTACGCCGCAGGCTCCTGGGGGCCGACCGCGGCGATCGCCCTGATCGAGCGCGACGGGCGCACGTGGCACGAGGATCTGCGCTAAGGCGCAGCCGGCACGAGGACCTGCGCTAAGGCGCAGCCGGCACGAGGACCTGCGCTGAAGCGCAGCCGGCACGAGGATCTGCGCCGAGGCGTAGCCGGTACGAGGACACGCACGCGGTCACGCAGGGGCACACGAGAGCCCGGACCTCGTGAGGCCCGGGCTCCGCCCCCGGCCCTCCGGCGCACCGGAGGGCATTTGTCGCGCATCCGCGCCCTTAGCGGCCCGTCGTCGAGGTGGACTTCACCGGCTTCTCGCCGGGCTCGTGCGACATCGACTTGGTCCGCGATTCCACGGATTCGCCGTCGCGCACCTTGGTCTTGGTCTGCGACTTCGAGAAGGTGCCGCCGTCATGGGCCATCGCCTTCGACTGTCCGTTGAGGCCCTGCCCCGTCTCGTTCACGTGCGAGCGGCTCCGCGCCTTGTCGCCGGCTGCCGCGCCCCCGGTGGCGAGGGAGGAGCCGGTACGCCCGTCCGCCCCGGTCGACGTGCCGCCGGTGCCGACGCTCGAGGCCGAGGTTCCGCCCGCGGCCGCCGAGCCTCCGCTGCCGCCGGTGGCGCTCGTCTGAGCCGGTGCCGGGGACGCGAGGAGGGTGGCGCAGAGCGCGACGGGGAGGAGGATTCGGATCATGGGTCGCCTCATTTCTTGTCGGGATGGCGGGTGACGACGCAATCGCCGGAGCCCGCGACGGCGGCCGAGCCGTTGCCGCTGGTGCTCACGGACGAGCTCGAACGGCCGTCGCCGGAGCGGACGGTGACCGAGTTTCCGCCGCTGCTGGAACTCGTGGCGCCGCCGGGTCCGGCCGTGACGGAACTCGTCACGCTCCCATCCGCCTTCGCGGGACCCTCCACCACGCGGCAGGGCTTGCCCTCGCTGTTGGTGATGGTGGTGCCGCCCGACACGCCGCCGGGCCCGGCCGTGACGGTGCTGGTCTGCGCGTAGCCCGCCGCCACGGCGCCCGTGAGGGCAGCGACGCCGAAGACGGGCAGGAGCAGGCTGGGAAAGCTGAAGCGCGACATGAACGTCTCCCTCGGCGTCGAGTCTGACATCGTCCGGATGCCGGAACGGGCGGCCCCGAAGGACCGCCCGAAGCGCGTCAATGCTTGTCGACGCCCTTGTGCTCGCCGCGCTCGCCGGCCTTGCCGTGCTCGCCCGACTTGCCGGGGCCGTCCTTCATGCTGCTGCCGGAACCGGCCGAGGAGCCGCCGGTGCCCACCGTGGAGCCCGTGGTGTTGCCGGCCGAGGAGCCGCCGGTACCGACCGAGGACGAGCTCTTGCCGCCGCCCGCGGACGAGCCGCCGGTGCCGAGCGTCGAGGAGGAGCCCGAGCCGCTGCCGGAGCCGGCCGAGGAGCCGCCGGTGCCCACCGTCGACGAGCTGGTGCCGCCGCCCGCCGAGGAACCGCCGGTCCCGACCGTCGAGCTCGACTGGGCAAGAGCCAGCGCGGCGCCACCGACGACGAACGTGGTCGCCAGGGCGGCGACGCGAATCTGCTTCAGCAACATAGAGTTCCTCCGAATTTGTCGTTCATATCGAGGCGGGGCCCCGATATTCGCGGCTTGAAATGCATAGCGGTTCGATACCGTTCCGAGATTTTCTTATGGTTTTTCGGCAAATGCGTCCGCGGATGTTGTTGCGACAACAAATTGCGCGCGTCATTTCTTGGAATGACTGCCGGTCCCGACATGTCATGCGGCACCGTTCGGCGCGGCTGCCGGCTCGCCGGTCGGTCGGGGGGGCAGGAACGGGGGCGTGGGGCGAACCGTTCCGCGGGCCGGTGCGGGCTCGCAATGGGAGCGCGGCTGCCCGTCAGAGCGGCTCCTGCGCGACGAGGGCGAAGGTAAGGAGGTCGACGGAGGCCGCCCCGCCCCGCAGCAGGGCCCGGGCCGCGGCATTCGCCGTGGCACCGGTCGTGGTGACGTCGTCCACGAGGAGCACGCGCCGGCCCTGCAGCCGGGCGCGCGCCGTCTGCGCCACCCGTCTGCGCCACCCGGAAGGCACCCTGGAGGTTCGCCGCGCGGCCTGCCCGGCTCAGGCCGACCTGGGAGCGGGTGGCCCGGACGCGCGTCAGGGCGCCGGGCTCGAAGGGCAGCCCGGCTCCGCGGGCGATCGGCCGGGCGAGGAGGGCGGCTTGGTTGAAGCGGCGCCGGAACAGGCGCCAGCGGTGGAGCGGCACCGGCACCACGCAATCCGCCTCGGCGACGAGCTCGCGCCCGCGCGACGCCATCATCCGCGCCATCGGCACGGCGAGATCGAGCCGGTCCTCGTACTTGAGGCGGTGCACGATCTCGCGCGCCGCCCCGTCATAGAGGGCAACGGCGCGCGCCCGCCCGAAGACCGGCGGTTCGGCGATGGCGCGGGGCGAGAGGAGGGGGCCGAGGCCGAGATCGAGGGCGAAGGGCGTGCCGTAGCGGGGGCAGAGCGGGGCTTCGATCAGGCGCAGCGAGGCCCAGCAGCCGGGGCAGAAGGCGCCGGGATCGGCCGTCGCCGCCCCGCAGGCCGCGCAGGCCGGCGGGTAGACGAGGCCGAGCGCGACCCGGAGCAGCGATCGGAGAGCGGGCACCGGGGCGAGGAGCGGTGCCCGCACGCAGGCTCCTAGTGCGCCGACTGGGCGGGCGGCTGGCCCGTACCGGTCCGGCGCTCCTCCTTGTTGGCGCGGTGGCGCCCGATGGCGCAGCCCGCGGCCGCGCCGACGACGCCGTGCCCGGCCATGTGGCCGGCGACGCCGCCGACGATGGCGCCCTTGATGCAGCCCTTGGCCTCGGCCGCAGGGCTGAGAGAGAGGGCCGTGAGGACCATCGCGGCTCCGAGGACGATGCGCTTCATCGCTGATTACTCCGGTTGCGGTGGAGCGGAAACGGCGCCGCTTCCGCTCCGTTCCGGTCTCGCGCAAGCGTGATGCGCGGGCCCCGCCGCGAGCGTTTCCGCGCACGCATGCCGCGCAAGGCACCGGGCGCTGGCAACCTCGCCGACCCGGCTTCATTGTCCCTCGATGGACGCGCCGATTCCCCTGTTCGATACCCCGCTCGCCCGCCGCCGCCTCGCCCGGGCGCGGGCGGGGGGCTACGCCGATTTCCTGCTGGCACGCGCGGTGGAGGATCTGGAGGAGCGCCTCGCCGCCGTGCTGCGGAGCTTCTCGCGCGCCCTCGATCTCGCCTCGCCGACGGCCGCCGCGGCGTGCCGCCTCGCGGCGAGCGGGCGGGTCGAGTCGGTCCTGCGCCTCTCGCCGGTCCCGGAGGCGGCCGACGGCCTCCCGCGCGCGGTCGGCGACCCGGAGGCGCTTCCCTTCGCGCCCGCCAGCTTCGATCTCGCGGTCTCGCTGCTGGCGCTCCAGCACGTCAACGACCTGCCCGGCGCCCTCGTCCAGCTCCGCCGGGCGCTGCGGCCCGACGGCCTCTTCGTCGGCTGCCTCCTGGGCGGGCGCACCCTGACCGAGCTGCGCCAAGCCTTCGCAGCCGCCGAGAGCGAGGTCGAGGGCGGGATCAGCCCGCGGGTCGCTCCCTTCGCGGAGGTGCGCGAGATCGGCGGTCTGCTCCAGCGGGCGGGCTTTGCGCTGCCCGTCACGGACACCGAGACCCTGACCGTTCGCTATCGCGACCCCTTCGCCCTGATGCGGGACCTGCGGGCGATGGGGCTGACGAACGTCCTGACCGAGCGGCGGCGCACGCCCCTGCGGCGGGCGACGCTCGTCCGCGCGGCCGAGATCTACGCCGACCGCTTCGCCGACCCGGACGGGCGCCTGCGGGCGAGCTTCGAGATCCTCTGGCTCTCGGGCTGGGCACCGCACGAGAGCCAGCAGAAGCCGCTCCGGCCCGGCAGCGCCCAGGCGCGACTCGCCGACGCCCTGAACACCCGCGAGATCGATCCCGACAGTATCCCCGCCGAGAGGAGCCCGCGATGAGAGAGCCCGGCCCCGACCATTCGATCCGGATCGCGCCGCATGCGGGCCGGGTCCGCATGAGCGTGCGCGGCACCACCGTCGTCGACACGCGGGGCGCGCTGCGCCTCAGCGAGGCGAGCTACCTGCCGGTCCTCTACATTCCCCGGGCGGACGCGCGCTTCGAGCTCTTCGCCCGGAGCACCCGCACCAGCCGCTGCCCCTACAAGGGCGAGGCGAGCTACTACGACATCGCCGTCGACGGCGAGGTGCGGCCGAACGCCGTCTGGAGCTACGAGGACCCGTTCCCGGCGGTGAGCGCCATCCGCGGCCATCTCGCCTTCTATCCCGACAAGGTCGACGCCATCGAGGAGGGCTGAGGCGCGGCCCGCTCTTGATGCGGACTGCACAAACGTCATTTACTCCGCCCCTGGCCGTTCCCGGCCCGATGACGAGGGATCCCCATCATGGAACTCGACGCGCTCATGCTCTCGCGCATCCAGTTCGGGTTCACCATGGCGTTCCACATCATCTTCCCGGCCTTCACGATCGGGCTGGCGAGCTTCCTGGCGCGGCTCGAGGCGCAGTGGCTGTGGACCGGCAACCCGATGTACCGGAACCTCTACCAGTTCTGGGTGAAGGCCTTCGCCGTGTCCTTCGGCCTCGGCGTCGTCTCCGGCATCGTGATGAGCTACCAGCTCGGTACGAACTGGTCGCGCTACTCCGACTTCACGGGCAACGTGCTGGGTCCCCTGATCCAGTACGAGGTGATCACGGCCTTCTTCCTGGAGGCGGGCTTCCTCGGGATCATGCTGTTCGGCTGGGAGCGGGTGGGGGACCGCCTGCACTTCCTCTCCACCTGCATGGTGGCCCTCGGCACCCTGATCTCGGCCTTCTGGATCCTGTCGGCGAACTCGTGGATGCAGACGCCGGCGGGCTTCGTCGTCGAGAACGGCCGGGCGGTGGCGACCGACTGGCTGAAGGTGATCTTCAACCCCTCCTTCCCGATCCGCTACGCGCACATGGTGCTCGGCTGCTTCCTCACCACCGCCTTCGCGGTGGCGGGCATGTCGGCCTGGATGATCCTGCGGGCCCGCAAGGAGCCGCCGGCCAAGGTGGCGGGCGCCCGCCTCTCCCTCTCGATGGCGCTGTGGTTCGCGGTGATCTGCACGCCGCTGCAGATCTTCATCGGCGACTCGCACGGGCTGGCCGTGCTCAAGCTGCAGCCGACCAAGCTCGCGGCGATCGAGGCGAACTGGGAGACGCAGGCCGACATGCCGCTCCTGCTGTTCGCGATCCCGAACGAGAAGGAGGAGCGGAACGACTTCGAGATCGGCATCCCGAAGCTCGGCAGCTTCATCCTCACGCATGATTTCTCGGGCGTGGTGCCGGGCCTCAAGGACGTGAAGCCCGATCAGCGGCCGCCGGTCTGGCCGGTCTTCTACTCGTTCCGCATCATGGTCGCCCTCGGGATGGCGATGCTGGCCCTGAGCCTGTGGAGCCTGTACCTGCGCTGGCG
Source organism: Methylobacterium sp. BE186 (assembly GCF_031457035.1). Taxonomy (NCBI): domain Bacteria; kingdom Pseudomonadati; phylum Pseudomonadota; class Alphaproteobacteria; order Hyphomicrobiales; family Methylobacteriaceae; genus Methylobacterium; species Methylobacterium sp. BE186. The sequence goes on along the minus strand of NZ_JAVDVV010000001.1, from coordinate 49,259 downwards.
CGGCACCCTCTACACGAACCGCGTCTTCCTCACCTGCGCCATGCTGATGACACCCTCCGGCTTCGGGGCGGTGCTGTTCGGCTGGTTCACGGCCGAGATCGGCCGCCAGCCCTACATCGTCTACGGGCAATTGCGCACGGCGGACGCCCACTCGCCGCTGACCACACAGGCGGTGACGACATCCCTCGTCGCCTTCCTGATCGCCTACACGATCATCTTCGGCTTCGGCAGCTACTACCTCGCCAAGCTCCTGCGCAAAGGGCCGGAGCCGCTGGAGGAGGCGGTGCGCGGGGACGACGTCGCCCGCAAGCCCAAGCGCCCGCTCTCGGCCGTCAACGAGGATCTCAAGCCGAATCCCGCCTGAGAGGAGGGCGGGCCCCTCTCAGTGCCGGGCGGCACCATCCGGGCTGTTGGCGCGCGCGCCGTCGCCCAGCCGGCGCGCGGTGTCGCTGTCGACGACAGGCGCGAGCCCGAGGTGCCGCGCCAGGGACACGAGGTCCTTGAGCCGGCCGGTCTGGGTCTTGCGCCGCAGGTTGAGCCGGTGGGTCTCCACCGTCCGCACGCTGAGGGTCAGGCGGCGTGCCACCTCCTTGTTGCTGAAGCCGGCGCTGAGGAAGCGCAGCACCTCGGCCTCCCGCGGCGTCAGGCCGAGGCCGTCCGCCTGATCGGCCGCGGCGGGGGCCGGCTGGGCGTCGGTGAGCGAGGCCGCGCCGTCCACGAGCCTGAGCAGCGCCGTGCAGATCGCCTCGGGCGAGGCCGTGCGCGCCACGAACCCGTCGGCGCCCGCCTCCAGGAGGCGCGTCAGGTCGGGGCCGGTCAGGGCCTGGAAGGCGATCAGGGCGCGCAGGGCGGGAAGGCGCTCCTTCAGATCCGAGACGCGGGCTGCGGCATCGCCCGGGCGGGCCTCGTCCACGAAGACGAGGGCGACGGTCGAGCGGGGATCGGCCGCGGCCAGATCGGCCTCGCCGATCGTGTGCACCGCCGGCATGTGCTCCAGCGTTGCACGGAAGGTCGGACAGACCTCCTGTGGTCCGTCGACCACCAGAACTCCCACAACGCGACTCATGCCGGTCACCCCTTTTGATCCCGGCTCGACACAGGGTTGCCGGGTTAGAGGCAATAATTCAAGAGTCGTTCCAGGGCTTTAGCCCCAGCCGCGATGGTTAAGTGTGGGTAAAATCCGGATTCCGCGCGGTCGGACCGCCCGCCCTGTGCCGCAAAGAAACAAGCTCGTTAACGATCCGTGTCCCAGATCATGCCGCCGCCGCGCCGAATCTTGCGCGGCCCGGAGGCTCGACTCGGCCGGCACCCGCCTCGATCCCGCGAAGACTCGCGACGATGCCCGCCCGGCCGCCAAGGCACCGGCAAAGCCGTGCCGGCCCTCGCCCTTGGCGCGGCCCACGGCGCTTGATCGATCCCTCGACCCCGCTTAGGCGGGGCCTTGCGCGTCGCAGGCGGGATCGGACCGGATGCAGTATCTCCTCGTCTTCCTCGGCGCCGGCCTCGGCGGGATGGCCCGCCACGGCGTCAATCTCGCCTCGGTCCGGCTCGGCTCGGACTTTCCGGTCGGCACCCTCGTCATCAACGTCCTCGGCTCGGTGCTGATGGGCGTGCTGACGGGCTGGTTCGCCCTGCGCGGCGGAGCGACGGGCGCGCGGCTGTTCCTGGCGACCGGCGTGCTCGGCGGCTTCACCACCTTCTCCACCTACTCGCTGGAGGCCGTGACCCTGCTGGAGCGCGGCGCGGTCGGCGCGGCGCTCCTCTACGTCCTCGGCTCGGTTCTGCTCGGCGTCGGCGGCCTCTTCCTCGGCCTCCTCGCGATGCGGGCGATGCTGTAGCGCCGCCGATGGGACCGCTCCTCGAATCCTGGCGCTTCTGGGCCCTGCTGGCGGCAGCCTTCGCCGCCATGACCGCGATCCTCGCCAAGGTCGGCGTCACCGGCATCCCGTCTGATGCCGCCACCTTCGTGCGCACCGTCGTCGTGCTGCTCCTCACCGGCGCCATCCTCGCCGCCACCGGGCAGGTGCAGGGGCTCGGCAGCCTGTCCGGCCGCAGCCTCGTCTTCCTCATCCTGTCCGGCCTCGCGACGGGGGCCTCCTGGCTCTGCTACTTCCGGGCGCTCTCGCTCGGCGACGCGGCCCGCGTGGCGCCGATCGACAAGCTCAGCGTCGTGCTGGTGGCCCTGTTCGGCGTCCTCTTCCTCGGCGAATCACTCTCCCTTCCCGGCTGGCTCGGCGTCGGCCTGATCGCGGCGGGGGCGATGCTCGTCGCCTCGGCGGGGTGACGCGGAGGCCCCGCCGTCGGAACGATCCCGGCTGCGCTCCGGCCGTCCAAGCCGCCCGGAAATCTCGCGGTTTTGCGTTTCATGGAATGGATCCAGATTGAAGCGACTGTAAACTACGCGCATTGTCAAAATTACATGCTTTCTAATCTTTCGTGGATCGCTTGATTACTCGTGCGAACACTGTTCCTTTGCAGCCGGCGGCGTTGCGACGCCCGCGGAGGAGAGCAGGATGGCACGGGCCCTGAACCTGATACGAGGCTGCGCGCGGCTCGCGTGGTGGGACGGCTCCTGCCTCGACATGCGGCTGCATCGCCTCACGGACCTGATCGACTTCGTCGCCACGAGCCCCACCCCGGCTCCCCTGCGCCGGGAGGTTCGCCGGTGACGGTCGTGCAGAGGGAGGCCGCGCCCTGCTGCGCGGAGGAGGAGCGGCGGCTGGCCAAGCTCGAGCAGGCGCTGCTGCGCACCTTCTGGCAGAGTCTCGGCAACGACCCGCTGCCGCCGATGGCGGCGCTCGAGGCGGCGGCGCGGGTGGTGGGCACCCTCTACGCGCAGGTGGCCCGCGCCCACGAGGAGCCGAACGGCTGCCGCTGCGGCTGGGAGCCCGATGCCGACAGCGACCTGATCGTGCTGGAGGCGAATCTCGCCGCGGCACTCCTCGCGCCCGAGCGGGTGCCGGACCTCGCGCGGATGCCGGCGGCGGGACGCGCCTGACCCGATCCGCCGCTCGCCCCGGGGATCCCCGCCGCGCGCCTTGGCGGGGATCGCCGCTCGCTCATCGGCGGCCGGCCGGAGCGGCGAGCGCTACACGATTTGCTCATTCCTTCCGGGGATGATGGGGCGGTTCCAGGACCGCACCCGGGAGACCTCGGATGGACGGCTTCTATCGCGGCGTCGAGGCGTCGCTCCTCGCCCTCAGCCTCGCCCTCGGCATCGGCGCCTTCGCCGTTCAGCCCCGCGAGCGGCCGCCCGAGCCGGCGTCCCTCTCCGTCACGCTGCCGATGCTCTCCGTCACGGCGGGCGGCGCGCTCCTGCACTGAGGGCGCGCCGTCCGGCGTCAGGACGGGGTTCTACGCCGCCTTGGCCTGTGCCGCCTTGGCCTCCGGCGCCCGGTCCGGCTTGCGGAGCGAGAGCAGCGTCAGGCAGAGGATGGCCGCGACGATGAGGGCGCCCTGCACGCCGAGCGCTTCCCAGCTGCCGTTGAAGCCGAGATTGGTCACGAGTTCCGGCACGCCGTCATTGTGCACGGACACGATCGTCTGCTCCTGCATCTCCTGAAGGGCCTGCCCGACGAGCCGCAGGCCCATCACGAACAGGAAGGCCGAGGTGATCAGGAACATCGGCCGCAGGGGCAGGCGCAGCGCCAGCCATTGCATGGCGACGAACATCGCGGCGAGGGCGAGGGCCGCCACGGCAAGGCCGCCGAGCAGCGAGCCGTCGAAGCCGTTCGCCGTCCGCGCCAGCGCGTGCAGGAACAGCACGGTCTCGGCGCCCTCGCGGAAGACGGCGAGGAAGGCGATGCCCGCGAGCGACAGGACGGTGCCCGCACCGAGCGCCCGCTGGGCCATCCGGTTCAGGTCGGCCTGCCAAGCCCGCGGATCCTGGCGCAGGAACAGCCAGCCGCTCATGTAGAACATCAGCGCCGCGGCGAGCAGCATGACGCCCGCCTCCACGAGGTCGTTGTGGTTGCCGTCGAAGTAGGTCTCGAAGACCCAGGCCATCGCGAGGCTCGCCAGCGCCGCCGCGCCCGCGCCGGCATAGAGCGGAGTGATCTTCTCGGGCGCGCCGGCGCGCCGCAGGAAGGCGGCGAGCGCCGCGATCACCAGAAGCGCCTCCAGACCCTCGCGGAACAGGATCGTGAAGGCCTGAACGAACGTCGATCCGTCCGCCATGATGGAGCTCCAGTTTAGAAGTGTTCGAATGACATGCGGCCGAGCGAGATCTGCCGCCTCAAAGATTAGAAGTGTTCTTAAAAAGGACCTCGCGTGCACCAGATCTCGGGAAGATCGAGGATCTGCTTTGCGCGCCCTGCCTATAACCGCCGGCCGCCCGCGGCAAGACGTCGGCGCGCGGCGCAGGCGCGCGGCCCTCGGACCCGGCCCCGGGCCGGCCGAATCGTTTTTCATCACGTGCGCGTGAATGAAAGCCGGGAAGGTCTGCAACCGAACCGGCCGGTCGCGAATTACCGCACCAGAGTCGCAGCGGTACATCGCTGTACAATCCCTAAAAGCAGGACACGTCGGCGTCGGCGTGCGGGCAGGACGATGAGTCTGATGAAACCGGCGGCTGTCTCGGTCGCTCTCCTTCTTCTCGCCGGCGGTTCGGCCGCGCTCGCCGCGCCGGGCGCGGACCGCAGCCCGACCCGTGTCGCCGATGCGAGCCAGACCGTGCGCCCGGTGGCCTCCGTCACCGAGGCCGAGGACGACACGGCCAATTGCAGCCGTTCCCGCCGCCGCCTCTGGGTCGAGGGCGAGGGCTGGATCGTGCGGCGCGTCACGACCTGCCGCTGATCCGACAAGGGGGACGAACCCGCCGCTTCCCCGCACATGCCGAACCCCGCGTCGCCGCGGGGTTTTTGCTGACCTCGCGGGGCGTGCCGTGATCCCCTCGCGGGGCGTGCCTACGCACTCTGCGCGGCTGGCTCGGCGGGGTTTGCGGAACGAGGCTGCACCTCGACGGTTTCCCGGATTCCCGTCGTCGCGTTGGAGTGCCGCCGCATGCCCGAGGTCCGTTCCCTCCGTTCCCTCGTGGCCCTCGGCCTCGCCCTCGCGACCGGCCCGGCCCTCGCGGACCCCTACGGCGACCGGAACGGCGTCGTCCTCGGCTATGGTGGCGGTTACGGCTACGCGGACGGTCTGATCGGCGGCTCTTATATCGGCGCGCCCTTCACCCGGGTGCCGCGGCCGAGCCAGATCGTGCCGGCCCCCTGGACCTACGGCACCTACGGCGTGCCGACCTTCTCCGGCAAGCGCCAGGCGCCCGTCGGGGAGCCCACGGTCTACGTGATCGACGCGCCCGCCGCTCGGACCCGCGCGCCGGGCAAGGCGCGCATCCTCTCCCGTGGACGGGACGGGGAATGGTCTCGGTTCGAGGCCGCGCCGGCCTCGGCGGGCGGAGCCCGCGTGATCACCGTCTCCGTGCCCCGCTCCGGCCCGCAGGCCGCTCGCCGCTGACGGGCGCCGCCCCGGCGGCTTCGAGGCCCGCATACCACGCGGCATAGCCGGTGTTGCGCGCGAGGCGCCGGTTCTCGTCCGGCGCCCCGTCCTCCCACCAGACCGGCCCGCGCTCCCCCAGCCCGACCTTCGCGGCATCGACGGCGGCCCGCGCCTCGGCGAGCCGTGCCGCCGCATCGGCCTCGCCCCGGCGCCCGGCTTCCTGCGCCTCCCGGACGGCCCGGCGCCCTGCCATCAGCGCCCGGACGAGCACGCCGCGGCGCTCCTCGCCGAGGGCCGGGTTCGCGCGGCGCCAGAGGCGGCCGCGCACCACGATGTAGCGGCCGTCCGGCGTGACGGGCGGGGCATCCGCCCTGTCGGAGGATCGCGGTTCGGGCTCGGTCACGGCCACACTCGGTAGTTGCGAAAATCGTCCCGGCACATCCGGTCTTCGCGACAAATTAAGACTTCAGACCCAGGATCGCGAGGTTCGCGGGTAACGAGTTTGGCCTCCCATGCATATCGTCATCGTCGACTCGAGCCGCGTGGTGCTGAAGATTGTCGCCGGCCTGCTCGAGCCGCGCGGCCACCGGGTCGATGCCTTCACGGATTCTCAGGAGGCCCTGGATTTCCTCACCCAGACCGCCTCGGTCCGGGTGCTGATCACGAGCCTGGAGGTGCGGCCTCTCAGCGGATTGGAGCTGTGCTGGTCCGCCCGCCTCCTCGCGGAGGCCCGCCGCCCCCTCTATGTCGTCACGATGTCCTCCGCCCGGAACGCCCGCAACCTCGCCGAGGCCCTCGACAGCGGCGCCGACGACTTCATCGAGAAGCCTCCGGGCGCCGAGGAGCTGCACGCGCGCCTGCGCGCCGCCGAGCGGCTGACCACCCTGCAGGACGAGCTGATCCGCCTCGCGGAGACGGACCCGCTGACCGGCCTCCTCAATCGGCGGGCCTTCTTCGCCCGGATGGAAGCCGCGGCCGACCGGGTCGGCAATCACGGCCGGATGGCCGCCATCCTCGTCGACATCGACCATTTCAAGCGCATCAACGACGAGCACGGCCACGATGTCGGCGACGCCGCGATCCAGGCCGTCGCCCGCCTGATCGGCGCGGAGGGCATCGTCGGCCGGCTCGGCGGCGAGGAATTTGCCGTCGCCCTGCCCCACCGCTCCCTGGAGGAGGGGGAGGCCCATGCCGGCCGCCTGCGCCTCCTCGCGCGGGACCTGCGCATCCGCGGCAGCCGCGGGCCGGTGCGACTCACCTGCAGCTTCGGCGTCAGCGGCTGGAGCGAGGGCGAGACGGTGGCGGGCCTGCTGAAGCGCGCCGACATCGCCCTCTACGAGGCGAAATCCTCCGGCCGCGACCGCGTCGTCTCCGCCGAGACCGAGATCGTCCTCGCCCGCGCCGGCTGAGCCCGGCCGGGTTGGAAGGCCCCGCCGGGGATTGAAGGCCCCGCCGGGGTTCGAAGGCCCCCGGGGGATTGAAGGCCCCGCCCGGCCGCCGGCTGGCGCGGTCCCGGCGGAGGAGCCGGCTTCAGCCGATGATCTTGTCGATCGTGATCGGCAATTCGCGGATGCGCTTGCCGGTGGCGTGGAACACGGCGTTGGCCACCGCCGCCATCGTGCCGACGATGCCGATCTCGCCGAGCCCCTTCACGCCCATCGGGTTCGCCCTGTCGACCTCGTCGACGAAGATCACGTCGATGTCGTAGATGTCGGCGTGGACCGGCACATGGTACTCGCCGAGATTGTGGTTCATGACCCGGCCGAGGCGGTGGTCGAGCATCGCCTCCTCCTCCAGCGCGCCGCCGATCCCCATCACCACGCCGCCGAGGATCTGGCTGCGGGCGGTCTTCGGGTTGATGACCTTGCCCGCCGCGATGGCGCTGACCACGCGGGTGACGCGCACCTGGCCCAACTCCTCGTCGATTTTCACCTCGGCGAATATCGCCGAGTGCGTGTAGGCCGAGAATTCCTTCTGGTGGCTCGAATCCGGGCCGGCCGACTCGGTCGCTTCGACCCTGTCGACGCCGCCGGCCTTCATCGCCTCGGCGAGCGAGACGCTGCGGGAGGGGTCGTCGGCCACGGCGATGCGGCCGTCCCTGAACACGACGCGGTCGAAATCGACGTTGGCGAGCGGCGAGTGATCCATCCGGCGCGCCATCGTGAAGACCTGGTTCGCGATGGTGCGGCAGGCCTTCATCACGGCGGTGCCCGAGGAGGCGGCCGTCCACGAGCCGCCCGCCACGGGTGCCTCGGCGAGCGCCGTGTCGCCGAGCTTCGTCGTCACGTCCTCCATGCGCAGGCCCAGCGCGTCGGCCGCGATCTGGGTCAGGATCGTGTAGGTGCCGGTGCCGATGTCGCCGGTGGAGTTCCCGACCACGAGCTTGCCGTCGGCGGTCAGGGTTGCCTGCGCGCTCGATTGCTGCATCAGCGATTCCCAGACGCCCGTCGCCATGCCCCAGCCGACGAGTTCCTTGCCCTCCCGCATGGAGCGGGGCTCAGGCGTGCGCTTGCTCCACCCGAAGCGCTCGGCGCCCTCCGCGAAACAGGCCCGCAATTCCTTCGAGCCGAAGGGCTTGTCCTCCGTCTGGTCCCGCTCGCTGTAGTTCTTGAGCCGCAGGGCGATCGGGTCCTGCCCGGTCGCGTAGGCGAGCTCGTCCATCGCGGTCTCGAGGGCGAAGACGCCGGTCACCGCGCCCGGCGCCCGCATGTCGCCGGGGGTCGGCAGGTCGAGATGGGTGAGCTTGTAGGTGAGCGCGACGTTCTCGCACCGGTAGAGGATCGCCGACCAGTTGACGACGACCTCCTGGTAATCCTCGTAGCGCGAGGTGCCCGAGACCGCATCGTGCCGCAGGGCCTGCAGGGCGCCATCCGGGCCGGCGCCGAGCGAGACGGTCTGCAGCACGTCGGGACGGTGCGTGAAGGTGAACATCTGATCGCGGGTCAGCGTCACCCGCACGGAGCGCTCGAGCTCGCGCGCGGCCATCACGGCGAGGAAGAGCTGGTATTGCGGGCGCAGCCCCGAGCCGAAGCCGCCGCCGAGATAGGGGTTGAGCACCCGCACCTCGTCCTTCTTCAGGCCGAACACGCCGGTGAGGTAGCCCTGGCTGTTCGAGACGCCCTGGATCTTGTCGTAGACGGTGAGGCGCCCGTCGCCCTCCCAGATCACGGTCGAGGCGTGGGGCTCCATCGGGTTGTGGAACTCGATGGCGTGGCGGTACTCCTGCTGCACCTTGACCGGGGCGCCGTCGAAGGCGGCATCCGCGTCCCCCCACGGCTTCGGCGGCGGCTTGATGCCGGCCCGCTTCATCGGCGGGGTGTAGGAGAGGTCGCGCTTGCGCGCCACGTCGGTCTCGGGCTCCTCCGCCTCGTAGGAGAGCTTGACGAGGGAGGCGGCGTAGCGCGCCGTCTCGAAATCCTCTGCCACGACGAGGGCGACCGGCTGGCCGCTGAAATGGATCTTGTCGTCGTAGAGGGCGCGGAACGGCGAGCCGGGCGGGGCGACCGCGTCCTGGTAATTGTAGTCGAGCCAGGCCGTGCGCGGCCGGTTCTCGTGGGTGAGCACCTTGATCACGCCGGGCACGGCCTCGGCCTCCGCGGTGTCGATGACCGCGATCTTCCCGCGGGTGATCCCGGACGAGACCACGTAGCCATGGGCGAGATCGCGCGCTTCGAACTCGCCGGCGTACTTCGCCTGGCCGGTGACCTTGGCGGGTCCGTCGACGCGGCTGCGGGCGGTGCCGAAATAGGGTTCGGGGCTGCTGGCCATGGATTCTCTCGGATTCAGGCGATGCGCTTGTCGGTCTGCGACTGGGGCGTGCCGGCGGCGGCCTGCTCCAGGGCGCGCACGATGGCGCGGCGGGCGAGTTCGACCTTGAAGCCGTTCTCGGATTGGGGTGTCGCCTCCGAGACGACCCGGTCCGCGGCCGCCGCGAAGGTCTCGCGGGTGGCGGGCTTGCCGAGGAGCAGCCCCTCGGCCTCCGCGTTGCGCCAGGGCTTGTGGGCGACGCCGCCGAGGGCGAAGCGGGCGGCCTTGATGGTCTGCCCGTCGAGCTCCATCACCGCGGCGACCGAGACCAGGGCGAAGGCGTAGGACAGGCGGTCCCTCAGCTTGAGGTAGGTGTAATGTCCGGCAAATCCCTCCGCCGGCAGGTCGACGGAGAGGACGATCTCGTCGGCGCTCAGCGTGGTGTCGCGCTCCGGCTCGTCGCCCGGCAGGCGGTGGAACTCGGCGAGCGGGATGGTGCGCTCGCCCGACGGCCCGGCGACCCGCACCGTGGCCTCCAGCGCCGCCAGCGCCACGCACATGTCGGAGGGGTGCGTCGCGATGCACTTGTCGCTCGTGCCGAAGATCGCGTGGATGCGGTTGACGCCGCCGATGGCGCCGCAGCCGGAGCCCGGCAGGCGTTTGTTGCAGGGCGTGCCCTCGTCGTAGAAATAGTAGCAGCGGGTCCGCTGCAGCAGGTTGCCGCCGGTGGTCGCGGCGTTGCGCAACTGCCCCGTGGCGCCGGCGAGGATCGCGCTCGACAGGACCGGGTAGCGGTCCTTCACCCGCTCGTCGTAGGCCACCGCCGCGTTCGTCGCGAGGGCGCCGATGCGCAAGGCTCCGTCGCGCTCCTCGATCTGGTCGAGGGGCAGCCGCGTGATGTCGACGAGGCGGCCCGGCCGCTCGACATTGTACTTCATCAGGTCGACGAGGTTGGTGCCGCCGGCGATGAAGCGGGCGTTGGCCCCCGACGCGACCGCCTGCACGGCCTCCTCGACCGTGCCGGCGCGGACGTAATCGAAGCGGTTCATCCCTGGGCTCCCGACTGGATCACGTCCTCGATGGCGTCGACGATGTTGGTGTAGGCGCCGCAGCGGCAGATGTTGCCGCTCATCGCCTCGCGGATCTCGTCGCGGGTCCGGGCGTGGCCCTCGGCGAGCACGCCGGCGGCCGAGCAGAGCTGGCCCGGGGTGCAGTAGCCGCACTGGAAGGCGTCGTGCTCGACGAACGCCTCCTGCAGCGGATGCAGCCCGTTGCCGCCGGACAGCTTGGCGAGGCCCTCGACGGTCGTGATCTCGGCCCCGTCCTTCATCACGGCGAGCGCGAGGCAGGAATTGACCCTGGTCCCGTTCACCAGCACCGTGCAGGCGCCGCACTGGCCGTGGTCGCAGCCCTTCTTGGTGCCGGTGAGGTCGAGCTGCTCACGCAGCAGGTCGAGGAGGGTGGTCCAGGGCGCGACCTGGAGCCGGCGCGCCTCTCCGTTGATGGTGAGGCCGATCTCGACCTTCGTGTCGGCGGCTATGGGCGAACCGCTTTCGATGAGCATGGAATGTCCCACATGGCTTGAGGCCGGCCGCGCCGGATTGCGGGCCGGTCGGAATTCGAGAGCCGCGCGCCGCACCGGGCGGCGAAGCTGGGGCCGCGGCGGCGCGCGAAGGCGCGCCCTGCCCGAGGCCACTCGATAACCGTTCCAAGGTGACCCTGTTCCCAGGTCGTACTGCGGCGTGGCTGCAACGTCCGGTTATTGACGGGGGCGATTCCGTTTCCCGCCGGGCTCGGCTAACGCTAGGCCCGATCCCAGTCTCGACCGGATTGCGGCATGGGAACCCCGACGAAGGAAGGACCGATGGCTGCGCTCGACCCGATCCTCAACGATATCGACCGCGACCTCGACAACGCGCTCGATCGCCTGTTCGAGTTCCTGCGGATCCCCTCGATCTCGACGGACCCGGCCTATGCGGGCGAGTGCCGCCGGGCCGCGCAATGGCTCGCCGGCACGCTCGACGCCCTCGGCTTCGAGACCACGATCGGCGAGACCTCCCTGCACCCGGTCGTGTTCGCCCACGCGCCGAAACCCGGCGCCCCGCACGTCCTGTTCTACGGCCATTACGACGTGCAGCCGGTCGATCCCCTCGATCTCTGGGAGACGCCGCCCTTCGAGCCGCGGATCGCCGAGGGGCCCGATGGGGCCAAGCGCATCGTCGCCCGCGGCGCCTCCGACGACAAGGGACAGGTGATGACCTTCGTCGAGGCCTGCCGGGCCTGGAAGGCGATGGCGGGCGAGCTGCCCTGCGGCGTCACCATCTTGGTCGAGGGCGCCGAGGAGAACGGCTCGCAGGGCCTGCCCGAATGGGTCGCGGCGAACCGCGACAGGCTCGGCGCCGACATCGTCCTCGTCTGCGACACCAGCATGTGGAACGCGGGAACGCCCGCCATCACCACCTCCCTGCGCGGCCTCGCCTATTTCGAGGTCAAGGTGCGCTGCGCCGACCGCGACCTGCACTCGGGCTTCTTCGGGGGCGCGGCGGCCAACCCCATCCACGTGCTCGCCCGCATCATCGCGGGGCTCCACGACGCGGATGGGCGCATCACCCTGCCGGGCTTCTACGAGGGCGTGCGCGAGACGCCGCCCGAGATCCTGGAGCAGTGGCGCGGCCTCGATCTCAGCCCGGACAAGTTCCTCGGGCCGATCGGCCTGAAGGAGCCCGCCGGCGAGCGCGGGCGGATGCTGATCGAGCAGATCCAGTCGCGGCCCGCCTGCGACGTCAACGGCATCATCGGCGGCTATACGGGGGAGGGGACGAAGACCGTGATCGCCGGCGAGGCGAGCGCCAAGGTCTCCTTCCGCCTCGTCGACGACCAGGACCCGGAGGCGCTGGCCAGGACCTTCGAGGCCTACGTGCGCGAGCGGGTGCCCGCCGACTGCTCGGTCGAGGTGATCTGCTACAAGGGCTCGCGGGCGATCAGCCTGCCCTTCGACATGCCGGAGCTGGAGACGGCCCGGACCGCGCTCGAGGCCGAGTGGGGCGTGGCCCCCGTGACGGTCGGGGCGGGCGGCTCGATCCCGATCGTCGGCGACTTCAAGCGGATCCTCGACCGCAACACCCTGCTGATCGGCTTCGGCCTCGACGACGACCGCATCCACTCGCCGAACGAGAAGTACGAGCTCCGGAGCTTCCACAAGGGCACCCGCTCCTGGGCCCGCATCCTGGCGGCCCTCGGCGCCGACAGCAGCTGAGACGGGGGCTCTTGCGTTCCGTGAGGGGCCTCTTGCGTCCCGTGCCGGGTCCAGTGCAAGAAGCCGTCTCTTGCCTGCGCGCGGCGCAGGCTGCCTCGGGCGCCCTCCGGGCGTCCGACGATCGCCTGCCGGCCCTGCATCCCGCCGGTCGGGCTCGGGTCACGCCGGACCGTAAAGGCATTCGGGCCCCGAAGGAGATGCCGAACCCGTGACTCGACGGTGGAAGACGAACTGGCGGCAACTCGCCGACATCTGGGACACGCTGCGCTTCACGCTGCTGCCGCGCTGGATCCGGACAGCCACCTTCCAGAAGCGCCGGACCGTCGGCCATTTCGATGGAATCTTCGGGAACGTCGCGCTCGGCTGGGTCTGGAACCCGAAGCTCCCCGACACGCCGGCCGCGGTCGAATTTCTCGTCAACGGCCGCGTCATCCACACCGCCACGGCCGAGATCTTCCGCCCCGACATCGCCGCGGCGGGCCACGGCAGCGGCGTCGCCGGCTTCATCGCCGAGCTTCCCATCGCCAAGCTGAAGGGGGTCCGGCGCCTGCGGGCGCGGCTTGCCGGCACGTGGCACGAGCTCGGCGGTTCGCCCAAGCGCCTCGACCCGGCGACGAACAGCGACCTGCCCCGCTGGCTGGAGAGGCGCGACCGCGTCACCGGACGCTTCCGCGAGCGCCTCGGCGAGCGCCTCGCCCGCACCGTGGCGGGGCGGCGCCTGTCGATCATCGTCCCCGTCTACAACACGCCGCCCGACTGGCTGTCCGAATGCCTGTCGAGCGTGGTCGCGCAATGGTGCCCGAACTGGGAGCTGATCTGCGTCGATGACTGCTCCGCGAACCCGGAGACGCGGCGGGTCTTGGACTCCTTCGCCGGCGCGCACGCCAACATCCGAGTGCTGCGCAACGCCGAGAACCTTGGCATTGCCCGGGCGACGAATGTTGGCATCCGCGCGGCCACGGGCACGCACATCACGTTCCTCGACCACGACGATTGCCTGGAGCCCGACGCGGTCTTCCATCTCCTCAACGCCGCCCGAACCGGGGCCGAGCTGATCTGCGCCGACGAGATCGTGGCAGGCGAGTCCCTGTCGGCGATCCGCAACCCGCAGCTCCGCCCGGCCTTCAGCTGGGACTATTACATCAATCACCCCTACGTCGTTCACCCGATCTGCGTCGAAACCGACCTCGCCCGCGCGATCGGCGGCTGGGATGAGGGGATGACGATCTCGGGTGACGTCGATTTCGTGCTGCGGGCGATCGAGCGGGCGCGGTCCGTGGCCCATGTGCCGGCGCTCCTCTACCGCTGGCGAACCCACAGCGCGAGCGCCGGCCACGCCCTGATGGATCGGGTGACGGAGGCCACGACCGGGGCCCTCAACCGCCATCTCTCCCGCGTCTGCCCGGGCGCCCACGCGGTGCCGACCGAATTGTTCAACCACTACGAGGCGCGCTTCCCCGATCCGGGCGGGAATACCCTCGTCATCATCCCCACGAAGAACCGCGCCAACCTGCTCGCGCAGTGCATCGACTCCCTGGAGCGGACGACCCAGCCTGGGGAGCTCGAGATTCTGGTGATTGACCACGAATCCGACGACCCGAAGACGATCCGCTACCTCGAGGCCAACGCACACCGCTTCACCACCTTCCGCTACAGCGGGTCCTTCAACTACGCCCGCATGAACAACCGTGCCGTGGCGTTCTACGAGGAACGCCACGGCGCCCTGCCGCCCTTCCTGCTGTTCTCCAACAACGACATCGAGGCGCGGGAGGCGGGCTGGCTCGGCCGGATGCGCTCGTTGGCGGGGCGCCCCGACGTCGGCGCGGTCGGCGCGACGCTGCTCTACCCGAACGACACGGTGCAGCACGCGGGCGTGGTGCTGGGCCTGCACGGGCGGCCGGCCGACCATGCCCACAGGTCCGCCCCCTTCCGAAACCGCGATGGCAGGCGCAACGCAGGCCCGATGGGGATGCTCGTGAGCACGCGCGAATACTCCGCCGTCACCGCCGCCTTCCTGATGATGCGCGCGGAGGTTTTCGGCCGGGTCGGCGGCTTCGACGAGGGCTTCACGGTCGGCTTCAACGACACCGATCTCAGCCTGCGCGTCGGGCAGGCTGGCCTCAAGGTCCTGAACGACGCGGCGTCCGTGCTCTACCACCACGAATCCGCCACGCGTCGGGCGGCCGGCGGCGTGGACCACCCGGAGGACGACCGGCGCTTCCACGAGCGCTGGGCCGGTCTCCTCGCCGAGGGCGACCGCTTCTACAACCCGCTCCTCGGCTCACATGGGCCGATGGACCATCGGCCGAAGCGGTTCTCGGTCAACTTCCCGAAGGCTCGCGTCCGGCCGGGGCTCGGACGGGTGGAGGCCGGCCGCGCGCCGGCGACCCCGGCGCGGTCGGCGCCGGCCAGCACGAGCTGACCGCTTTGCCCCCCGGTTCCGTGACCCGAGCGCCGGCTGCATCCGCGGCACGGGCGTGCGACAAGCCCGCCGGTCGTCCCGCCGCTCCGGCGCGGAACGGAGTCCGCTGCGGCTGCCCACGGACGGCCGGGCCCCTGCCCGAGCGTCCATCGGCGCAACGGTGAGAGGAAATGCGCTTCTTCATCGATCACGACAGAGGTGATTCCATCCGAGGCTGGGTCGTCCCCGACCATCCGACCGCCATCAGCCGCGTCGTCGTCAGCGTCGAGGGTCAGCGGGTGGCGGAGGTGTCCGCAACCTTGTTCGACGAGAACTTCCGCAAGTTCGGTTGGCACGCGACCGGACAATGCACCTTCATGATCACCGAGGCCGAGGTCCCGGGCCTCGCCGGCTTCCCGCGGCTCGAAATCTACGACACCGAAACCAACGTGCTCGTTCATCGGCGCGTCCCGGAGGACACGACGGTCGCGCACCGGCTGCTGCTCATCAACACGAGCATCATCCCGGAGACCGTCATCCAGTCCCTGCTGTTCCGGCATTTCCGGCAGAGCTATTTCGGGCTCGAAAAGCTCAGCGACGACATGCTGCAATCCGTCTGCGGCAACCCGGCCCTGGTCTCGTGCTGCGTCTCGGGTGGGCTGCTGGTCCAGCGCTACGAGCCGTATTTCCCATCCGAGCGCTGGCTGACCGCCGTCCTCGTTCACGATCCCTACGTGGAGATGGCGGCACGTCTCACCTGGCTCGGGGAGCGCGCCGCGCTCGCCGCCGACCCGGCCCAGAACTGGCGCCTCGGACGCCTCGTCGACGCGGCGTCCTTCGTGGGCGAGCAGGACATGTCCACGTCGCGCGGTCTCAAGCGCCTGTTCCAGACGATGCCGGAGACGGTCTACAAGCTCCTGTACAACCCCTTCACACGCCAGTTCGGCACGTCGCTGCCCGATATCGAGCTTCGGCCGAGCCACTCGATCGCGGCGATCGAGACCCTGGCGCATATCGGGCTCGTCGGCCACCGCGACCATTACGAGGCGTTCATGGCGAGCCTCCTCGACCGGCTCGGGATCGAGGAGTCGGCGCCGCAGGCTCATCCCGTCCCAGCCGCCGTGCTCGACCTTGCCGACCGGTTGAGGAAGTTGTCGAGCCTCGAAGAGATGATCGTCTTCGACGTCGCGATCTCGGACGCCGTGCGCAGCGCCGTCGCCAAGAATTGGCGCTGACGGATCGGGGCGCGAGAGCCGGCTCTCAGGACCGGCGCCGGCCCTCATCGAGGCTGAAGGCACCGGGGCCTGCGGCGGCGAGGTAGAGGAAGACGAAGCAGAACAGGATCGCGGCGTCGCCCCCGTTCAGGGCCGGAAAGACGTTCTTCGGCGCGTGGAACATGAAGTAAGCCACCGCCATCTCGCCGCTGAGGAGGAAGGCGACGGGGCGCGTGAAGAGCCCGAGCACGATGAGCGCGCCACCGACAAGTTCGAGCATTCCGCCGACACCGAACAGCGAGAGTAGCTCCGGCGCAGGGTTGGTCCGCGGCGGGATGCCGAGAAGTTTCTGGGAGCCGTGGGCGAGGAACAGGAGCCCCGCCATGATCCGGAGAGCGGCGAGCGCGTAGGGCGCGTATCCGGAGAGTCGGGTGGTGAGGGCGGCCATGCGGAACGTCGTCTTGAGATGGGAAGAGGACCGACATCGCGGCCCCGTTCGGACCGCGATGTCAAGCAAGGGCTGCCCTGGACCGTGCGGCGACGCACAGGTACCCGGCCTCTGGAGTCCCGCACCCGCCGTGTTCCGGCAGCGGGTCCAGGCCGCGGCGCACCGTAGGTCCGAGATCGAAGGTCCCTAATGCCCCCGGCCATGGATGGCGTTCACGCCCGCCCGGATCGTATCGAGGTTCCCCACGATCGTGTGGGCAGTCAGCTCCACCCCTGCGCCTGGTTTCAGCTCGGTCAGGGTCTGATCGACGAGGGACAGGTTGTTCGTGCCCTGCGTCGGGAAGCTCTGTGCCGCGAAGTTCGGGCATTGGTCCGTCTGGTCCGGCAGCGCCATCGGGAACTTGTGGGTGCCGCAGCGCTGATCGAGCGTCCAGCGGCCATAGAGCGCGACCCCCCAGCCGAGGTCGGATCGCATCCAGGCCATGGCGCGGAAGCGATAGAGGGACGGAGCGTAGGTGGCTGCGGCGGACACGTTCGACGAGAGGTCGGTCCAGGCCGTGCCGTCCATCGACAGGCCGTAGAGCTTGCTGAGGACTTGTCTGTCGAAATAGGCCGCTGGAACGAACGGGACGGGCGTCGGCCGCGAGAGGCCGTCGAAGACGGCATGCATGAAGGCGAGGTTCGACGGCCGCGCATCGGCCCTGTCCCGGTGGACTTGGTACCGCATCCGGATCACTTCCTGCGCGTCGAGGTAGGGCAGGGGGCCGACGGTGTGGTGCCCCTCGATGCGCAGGCCCGACGTCGTGCCCCGCCCCGCCCACTCGCGGGGATAGCTGCCGACGCTCACGCTGCGGCCCGACGTGCCGAGCGCGTAGACCTGCGAGGGCACGCCGCACTCGTCGCCCGCCTCCTGGGGGTTCAACCAGGGCGGAGCCTTGGTTTCGCAGGTCTTCGCCTGGGGCGGGAGCGAGGTGGAATCGAAGAAGAGGGAGGCCTGGATCTCGCGCCCGAGATCGGCGGTGTTGATGGTTTCAACGCCCAGGATCCGGAGGGAGTCGATGCTCCCGCCGCGCGAGCCGCTGACAGTGAGGGACACGACGCCGTTGCTGGCCGTCTGGCAGAGGGCCGGGACGGGGCCGAGGAGGGCCAGAACGACGGCTGTCAGGGAGAGGATGCTGAGACGGGACACGATCCCTCCGGAACGATGTGGGCACCGTGCCGTGTGGCAGTTCGGGCGCAGGCTTACAATCGGGATCCGAGTAGGAGCATGATCCCGATCGTAAGCCTGATCCGCCCATCGAGGCGATCTCGTCGGCTGGGCCGCATCCTCTCACGCCGAAAGGGTCTCCGCCTCGGCCTGGAAGCCTTTAGCCCTCGTTGAAGCCGTATTCGGGCACGTCCTCCTCGTTGCCGTAGTCCTTGTAGGGTAGGAACTTGCCCGAAAGGTTCATCTTGACGCGGTCGCCGCTGCTGTTGGGCTCGCGCTCCATCGTCCTGGTGAAGTCGATCACCCACATGATGCCGTCGCCGATCTCCTCCTGGATGCACGTCCAGGTCGAGCGCTTCTCGCGCTTGATGTCGAGGAG
The DNA here is from genome assembly GCF_031457035.1 of Methylobacterium sp. BE186. Lineage (NCBI taxonomy): Bacteria > Pseudomonadati > Pseudomonadota > Alphaproteobacteria > Hyphomicrobiales > Methylobacteriaceae > Methylobacterium > Methylobacterium sp. BE186. The sequence goes on along the minus strand of NZ_JAVDVV010000001.1, from coordinate 31,169 downwards.
CTTCTCGGCGAGGTCGCCGCGCTTCGTGGAGTTTCAGGTGGCGGTGATGGCTCTAAACCTCGCCCCGCGAGGCCAGGAGGATGACGGCGTCTTGTCGGGGCCGTGGCGGAAGGCTCATCGCCGGCCGCTCCCAAGGATCGCATCTCCCAAGGATCGCATCTCCCAAGGATCGCATCTCCCAAGGATCGCATCTCTCAAGGCTCGCACGAGTAAGCGGCGTGCCATCTGGGCGGCCCCGCGACAGCCCTCGGACGAAAGCCGATCAGGCCCGCCCCGTCGGCCCCACCCCGCCGGCATCGCAGGGCCGCGAGGCGGCGTTGGCCGGTTGCGCGCAAGGGGGTTAATGAAAAACGAACGCGTTTCGCCTAGGGCCGATCTGTGAGGCGCGGAGAGCGCGCGGCATGCGGGGGGCTGATGGCGCTGGTTCCGGTCTGGACGATGGCGGTGCTCGCGGGCACCATGATCGTCAAGCACTACGTCGCCGACTTCGTGCTCCAGACGGACTGGATGGCGCGCGGCAAGGAGCAGGAGCGCGGCTGGCTCCTGCCGCTGACGGCGCACGTGGCCTGCCACGCCCTCGCGACGCTCTGCGTGGCCCTCGTCGTGGCGCCGCGCCTCTGGTGGCTCGCCCTCGTCGATTTCGCGATCCATTTCTGCGTCGACCGCACCAAGAGCGTGATCTCCCGGCGCACCCGCTGGAATCCGGGCCAGGTCCAGTTCTGGTGGCTCCTGGGCTTCGACCAGATGCTGCACGCGCTCACGGATCTCGGGCTGGCGGCGTCGTTCCTGAGCCTGTGACGGAGGCGGGGCCGTGGGCGGCGGCGCTACGTGTTGCCCCGGATCGGATTGAGCCTGAGGCTGTTGGGCGGCCGAGGATAGAAGGTCTTGACGTAGAACTGGTCGCCGGTCTGCCCGTCGAGCCGGAAGAGCACCAGAGTCATATGGTTGCAGTAGAATTCCCTCACGCCGCCGCCGAGGGCGAAACGCGCCTTGAAGGCCTCGTCGGTCCTGATGTCGCTGAAGCTGGCCGAGCCGTTCCTGTTCAGCGTGCTGATGACTTTGTCGGCGTTCTTGAAGGTTTGTGAGGCGGCCCGGGCGGCTTCCCCCTCGGTCGTGAAGGTCGACACGTACTGGATGCCGCCGTCCCTCGCCCCGTCGCCCGCGAACAGCCGCTGCATCAGCTGATCGTTCGACAGGCCGATATGGCGCGTGCAGGGATGCCCGCCGTGCTTCTCGGACTCCTTCATCAGGGCAAGTGCGCGGACGGGAGTGATCGTATGGCCCATGCCGGTCTCGACGTTGATTCGCGTCCGATGCAGTCCTCGCGAGATGAGCAGCCCGCGCGCATGCAGGCAACCGGTGCCGGTGCTGAGAAGCCTCGCGGATCCACGGGATCGATCGGCAATCGAGGCTCGGGATCGCGACGGGACCTGGACGAATCCTTCGCGAATGTCGAAGCGCGGCGCGCTCACGCGGCGATCCGCGTCGAATACTCGCCCGCCCGCAGGCGGCGGGCGTGGAGGGCGACGACGGGATCGTCCGGCCGGCTCTCGTGGAGGGCGATGAGGTCGGCCGCCGCCGCCTCGCCCCGGCCGAGGCCCGCATAGGCCGCGAGGTAGCGCTGCGTGAACGGGTCGGCCGCGGCCTCCGCGGTGATCGGATCGTAGACCTCGACGGGCCGGGCCTTGCCGCGCAGGGAGAGGGTGCCGATCGGCCGGAAGGGGATGTCCCGGCAGAGGGCGGCCGTGGTGCCCGCCACGCAGATGCGGGTGCCGAGCGCCTTGTTGGCGGCCTCCAGCCGGGCCGCCGTGTTGATGGCGTCGCCGTGGGCCGTGTAGTCGAAGCGGCGGGTGCCCCCGAAATTGCCGACCACCGCCGGTCCCGTGTTCACGCCGATCCGCGTCGTGCCGAAGGGGATGCCCTCGGCCCGGCGCGCCGCCGCGAAGGCGGTGGCGAAGGCGTCCATCGCGAGGGCGCAGGTCACGGCCCGGGCGGCGTGGTCGGCCTGGTCGAGGGGCGCGTTGAACATCACGTGCACCGCATCGCCGACGATCTTGTCGACGGTGCCGCCATGCTCCATCGCGACCCCGCAGAGGCCGTCGAGATAGGCGTTGAGCAGGGCAACCAAGGCCTCGGCGCCCCGCGTCTCGGTCATCGCGGTGAAGCCCTCGAGATCGGTGAACAGGAAGGTCATCTCCCGCGTCTCGCCGCCGAGCTTCAGCCGCTCGGGCTCGCGGGCGAGCGCCGCCACGAGATCCGGCGAGAGATAGTGGGTGAAGGCCGTCCTGAGGCGCGTGGCGTCCCGCTCGACGAGGAGGTGGCGCGTCAGCGTGGTGGCGCCGAAGCCGGCGAGGATCGCGCCCACGGGGAGGCTCGGGTCGAGGAGAAGCCGCTCGCGGGTGAAGGCGAACCAGGCGAAGGCTGCCGCGAGGCCGAGGGCGGCGAGCGCCGCCCCGCCCGCGAGGCGCAAGGGGGCGCGGGCGGCGAGCGTGACGACGAGAAGGGCGATCAGCCCGGCGGCGAGGCACTCGGCGCCCGCGGCCCAGAGGGGGCGCTCGAGGACGTGGCCCGCGAGCATCTGCTCGATCACCTCCCCGTGGATGGCGACGCCGGGCTCGAAGGCGTTGAGCGGCGTCGCGCGCAGGTCCGAGAGGCCGAGGGCGCTCGTTCCCACGAGCACGACCTTGCCGGCGACGTCGCGGCCGAGATCCGCGTCCACGGCCGGCTCCAGCAGGCGCCAGGCCGGGATGGCGTTCCGTGCCAGGGCTCCGCTGTGATGCACGCGGAAGGTCCCTTCCGCGTCGAGGGGCACGTCGAGGGCGCCGACGCGCAGGAGGTAGCCGGTGACGGGGCCGTCGGCGCCCGCGCGCTCCGTGCGCACGAGGAGCGTGTCCGCGCCCTGCGCGACCCGGAGGGCCTCCACCGCGAGTGCCGGCACGAGGCTGTCGCCGCGGGCGCTGAGAAGCGGCACCCGCCGCACGATCTCGTCCGACCCGGCCTTGAGCGAGAAGCTGCCGCGCCCGGCCGCCGCCGCGTCGAGGAGGGGCAGGTTCGGCACGGCCCCGGCGAAGCGGACGACCGTCGCCGCGGGATCGCCGCCGATCAGGGCGAAGCCCGGCGCCTCCGGCATCCGCGCGCCGTTGTCCTGCGGGAGCAGCCCGTAGCCGAGGACGACGCGGCCGCGGGCGATCGTCTCGGCGAGCAGCCGGTCGTTGTCCGGCAGGGCGTCCGTGCCGGTCTCGACACGCCAGCCGCGGGCCTCGCGCCATTCCTGCGCGAGGCGGGCGGGCGAGGTCCGGTCGGGCTCGGCGAAGACGGTGTCGAGGGCGATGGCCGCCGGTCCCTGCTCCTGGAGGGCCGCGACGAGCCGGGCGACGACCGAGCGCGGCCAGGGCCATTGCCCCACGCGGCGCAGGGATTCCTCGTCGATGTCGACGATCCGCACGAGCGAGTCCGGCCCGCCGCCCGCGCGAGGGGCGGCCCGCTGACCGGCGTCGAACAGGGCGAGGCGTGCCCGCTCGAACGGCTCCGGCACCGTGAGACGGGCCCCCATCAGGGCCGCCACCGCCGCGAGGCCGGCCAGGGCCGGCGCGAGCCGCCGCATGAGGGCACGGCAAGGATTTCGCATGGATTCAGCTTCAAATTGTATTTGTCCCGCCCGTCATTCTGCGCGCGAGAACGGATGAATTCGTGAATCCGCAGGATCCGCCGCAGACCTCGTGAAGCCCTTTGAGGTTTGTTTAACGCCTGCGTGCCATCAGGACCTCATCGCCCGTGCCGCGGTCGAGGGACCCCATGCACGACCCCTACGCCCACATCACGCTGCCCGCCGGCACGATCCTGTTCGAGGAAGGGGAGCCGGGCGCCTACGCGTACCTGATCACGAGCGGCCGCATCGAGATCTTCCTGAGGCGCGACGGGCGCGAGATCCCGCTCGCGGTGCGGGGGGCGGGCGAGATCTTCGGCGAGATGGCGATCCTCGATTCCGACCCGCGCTCGGCCTCCGCCCGCGCACTGGAGGATTGCCTCCTCGTGCCCGTGAGCGAGGCGCAGATCCGCCACCGCCTCTCCGAGACCGACCCGATCCTGCGCCTCTGCCTCGGCGTCGTGATGGCCCGCTACCGCGAGACCGCCTCCCTCCTCAAGGAGAAGGGCGTCGTCGCCCGCCGGGACGCGCCGCCCGCCGGTCCCTCGCCGTCCGCGCAGGCCGATTTCGACGCGGCGATCTCCGCCGTGGTGCTGGAGCGCGAGCTGCGCCGCGCCCTCGACCGGCGGGAATTCGAGCTGTTCTTCCAGCCGATCGTCCGCCTGGGCGGCGAGCAGCTTGCCGGCTTCGAGGCGCTGATCCGCTGGCGGCATCCCGAGCGCGGCCTCGTGCCGCCCGCAGCCTTCATCCCGGTCGCCGAGGAGAGCGGGCTCATCGTCGACGTGACGGACTGGGTCGTCGCGGAGGTCGGCCGGGTGATGCCGGAGATCATGCTGGCCGGCCTGCAGAACGTCGCCGCGGTGGACGGCTCCCTGTTCGTCAGCGTGAACGTCTCTGGCCACGATCTCGCCCGTGCGAGCTTCCCCGGCATGATCTGCGAGATGCTGCGCACGACCGGCATCGCGCCGGGCAGCCTCAAGCTCGAGATCACCGAGAGCACCCTGATGCGGGACCCGGGGAGCGCCGCCGACGCGCTGACCCTCTGCCGCGCGAGCGGGATGGGCATCGCCATCGACGATTTCGGCACCGGCTACTCGTCGCTGAGCTATCTCAGCACGCTGCCGATCACGACCCTCAAGGTCGACCGGGCCTTCGTGCGGGCGATGCTCTCCGAGCCGCGCGACCGCAAGATCGTCCAGACCATCCTGCGGCTCGCCGACGAGATCGGCATCCCGGTCGTCGCGGAGGGCATCGAGGAGCGGGAGGAGGCGGTCGCGCTCGCCGCGATGGGATGCGCCTACGGCCAGGGCTACCTGTTCGGCCGGCCCGTGCCGCTGCCCGAGACGCTCGCCCTGATCCGCTCATGGAACGGGATGGAGCCCGTCGCCCACCGCCTTCCGGCGGCCTGACGCCGCCCCACCCACAGTGAACCGAAGGGGACCATCGTGCTTCGCCTCCCGTCGTTGACCCTGTTCGTCGCCCTCGCCGCCGGGAGCGCCGCGGCTGCCCCCGCGCAGGTCGGCCGGGTCGACAAGGTCGAGCAGCAGGCGGTCGCCGTCCTCGACGGCCAGCCCCGCGACATGACCCTCGGCGGGCCGGTCTACTTCAACGACATGATCCGCACGGGCGGCGCATCCCGCCTCGAATCGCAGCTCGCGGACGGGACCAAGGTCACGCTCGGCGAACACGCCAAGATCACGATCGACGCCTTCGTCTATCGGCCGGGCCAGCCCGGGGGCCGGCTCGACCTCAACGTGGTGCGGGGCGCCTTCCTGTTCGTCGGCGGCAAGATCGAGGGGCCGACCGGCGGCAACGTCGCGATCAGGACCGCGGTGGGCACGCTCGGCGTGCGCGGCACCACGGTCTGGGGCGGGGCGATCGACGGCGGCTACGGCGTCCTCGTCCTCGACGGAATCGTCACCCTCAGGACCGGGCGCGGCAGCGTCACCCTGCGCAAGGGGCAGGGCACCATGGTCTATGCGGGCCGGCCCCCGCAGGCCGCCGCGCCCTGGCCGGAGGACCGCACGAAGCGCGCGGTCGCGACGATCAGCTTCCAGCCCGCCCGCTGAAGCCGGCTTAAGCCGGCGCGCGATTTTGGTTAAGGATCCTCCGCTAAGAACGGTTGCATCCGCGTTCTCCTCACGGGGAACGCCCGCTGCAGGGTTCGGAGGACATGGCGGTGAGTGAGGACGGTCCGGACATCCCAGCGCGCGACGCGCACGGCGCCGCGTCCGCCGAGGCTGGCCCGCCGCCCTGGGTGATCGTGCTTCCCGAGGAGGGCGCGACGGAGGATCTCGGCCGCTTCCTCGCCGAGCTACTCCGGCCCGGCGACCTCGTGGCGCTCTCCGGCGGCCTCGGCGGCGGCAAGACCACGCTCGCCCGCGCGCTGATCCGCGAATTGACCGGCGAGCCCGACCTCGACGTGCCGAGCCCCACCTTCACCCTGGTCCAGCCCTACGAGGGAAGGCGCGGGCAGGCCATCGTGCACGCCGACCTCTACCGCCTGCGCGGACCGGACGAGCTCGTCGAGCTCGGCTTCGACGAGCTGACCGAGGGCGCGATCACCCTCGTCGAGTGGCCGGAGCGCCTGCCGGCCCGCGAGGGCCCGGTCCTCACGGTCGACCTGGCGCTGCGGCGCGAATTCGGCGAGGGCTCGCGCTTCGCCAGCATCGACGGCAGCGGCGGCATGCGCGCCCGCCTCGACCGGGCGCGGGCCCTGCGCGGCCTCCTCGTGCGGGCGGGCTGGGACGAGGCCGAGCGGATCCCGATGCAGGGCGACGCCTCCAGCCGCGCCTACGAGCGCCTGCGGAAGGCCGACGGCGCGACCGCGATCCTCGTGATCTCGCCGCCCCGGGCCGACGGGCCGCCGGTGCGCGACGGCAAGCCCTACAGCGCCATCGTGAAGCTCGCCGAGAGCGTGCACGCCTTCGTCGCCGTCGACCGCGGCCTGCGGGCGCTCGGCTTCTCCGCGCCCCGGATCTTCGGCGAGGATCTCGGCGCGGGCCTGCTGATCCTGGAGGATCTCGGCGCCGAGCCCGTCGTCGACGCGAGCGGGCCGCGGCCCGAGCGCTACGCGGAGGCCGTGCGGGTGCTCGCCAAGCTCCACGCCATGGAGCTGCCGAACGTGCTGCCGGTGGCGGAGGGCATCGACCACGTCCTGCCGCCCTACGATTCCGAGGCGCTGCTGTTCGAGGCCGAATTGCTGCCCGAATGGTACGCGCCCGCGATCCGCGGCGTGACCCTCGCGCCCGCGGCCCGGGACGACTTCCTCGCCCTCTGGGCCGAGGCCCTGCGCGGCGCGATTCCCGAGCGCCCGACCTGGACGCTTCGCGACTATCACTCGCCGAACCTGATCTGGCTGCCCGAGCGCGAGGGGCTGGAGCGCGTCGGCCTGATCGACTTCCAGGACGCCGTGCTCGGCCACCCGGCCTACGACGTCGCCTCGCTCCTGCAGGATGCCCGCGTCGACGCGAGCGCCGAGTTCGAATTGCGGCTGCTCGGCCTCTACGTGCGCGAGCGGCGCGCCCGCGAGCCCGATTTCGACATGCAGGGCTTCGCCCGCGCCTACGCGCTGCTCGCCGCGCAGCGCGCCACCAAGATCCTCGGCATCTTCGCCCGCCTCGACCGGCGCGACGGCAAGTCGGGCTATCTCGCTCACCTGCCGCGCATCGAGGGCTATCTCGCCCGAAACCTCGCCCACCCGGCGCTCGCGCGCCTGCGCCTGTGGCACGAGGAGCACCTGCCCGGTCTCGCCGCCCTGGTGGCGAGGCCCGAGGCTTGAACCCCACCCCGCACCGACCGGTCCCGCGAGCCCCAGCATGAGCGCGCACGTCACGAACCCGCCCGCCATCACCTGCGCCTTCGTCCTCGCGGCCGGGCTCGGCAAGCGGATGCGGCCGGTCACGGCGACGCTGCCGAAACCCCTCGTCGAGGTCGCCGGCAAGGCGCTCCTCGACCACGCCCTCGACCGGGCGGCGGAAGGGGGCATCACGCGGGCGATCGTCAACGTCCACTGGCTCGCCGACCTGATCGAGGCGCATCTCGCCCGGCGCGAGGGCCTGCCGAGGATCGCGGTCTCGGACGAGCGTGCCGCGCTCCTCGAGACCGGCGGCGGGGTGAGGAAGGCGCTCGACCTCGTCGGGCCCGACCCCTTCGTGGTCTTCAACTCGGATTCCTTCTGGCTCGAAGGGCCGGAGCCGAACCTCGCGCGCCTCGTCGCCCAATGGGACCCGGCCGCGATGGACATCCTGCTCCTCGTCGCGCCGACCGCGACGAGCCTCGGCTACGAGGGGACGGGCGACTTCGTGATGGACCCGGACGGGCGCTTGGAGCGGCGCGGCGAGCGCAAGGTCGCGCCCTTCATCTACGCGGGCGTCGCGATCCTGAAGCCGGAGCTCTTCGCGGACACGCCGGAGGGCTCGTTCTCCCTCAACCTGCTGTTCGACCGCGCCATCGCCCGCGAGCGCCTCTACGGCCTGCGTCTCGACGGCCAGTGGCTCCATGTCGGCACGCCCGAGGCGATCGCGGCCGCGGAGGAGCGGGTGCGGGCCAGCGCACAGGTGCCGTGAGGCCGCGCTTCATTGCGGAACGAAGGGCGAACGAGTACGTGTCATCCGTCCTCGGCGACAAGTGGCGATGGCGATCGGGAGGCGGGGCGACGACGTGATGCTGGCCGGCAGGTTTCTCCGCATCCCCGGGTTGGTCTCGACGTCCCACCTCTCCGGTTCGGGCGAGGTCGCGGGCGCGTCGGCGCACCGGGCGAGGGGGGCGACCTCTCCGGATCGGGCGAGCCCCTCACCCTGTCCCTCTCGGAACGAGAAGGGATTCGCGCCTGATCAGGGGTGCCACGGTTCTCCATGACGGAATCCCGCGTCTTCACCATCCCGCCCGGCGCGCCCTTCCTGCCGGCGCTCGCCGAAGCCCTGATCGAGGGGCGCCTCGTCGGCGACCTCGGGAGCGATCCGCTGGCGCTCGCCGCCGTGACGATCTACGTGCCGACCCGCCGCGCGGCCCGGGCGCTGGGCACCGTGCTGGCCGAGCGCCTCGGCGAGGCAGCCCTCCTGCCGCGGATGATCCCCCTCGGCGAGGCCGACGAGGCGGAACTCGACCTCGCGGCGAACCCGCTCCTGGAGAACGGCCCGGACGCGCTCCACCCCTCGATGCCGCCGCTGGAGCGGCGCCTGATCCTCGCCCGCCTCGTCCAGGCCTGGGCCGAGACCGTCGACCGCAAGCTCCTGCCGATCGACGACGACGTGCCCTTCCTCGTGCCGTCCTCGCCCTCGGACGCGGTCGGCCTCGCGGCCGATCTCGAACGGCTCATGGACGCGCTCACCGTCGAGGGGCTGCCCTGGTCCGAGATCGGCAGCGCCGTCGAGGCCGAGTACTCGCAGTATTTCGGCCTCACCCTCGATTTCGTGCGCATCGCGGCCGAGAACTGGCCCAAGATCCTGGCCGAGCGCGGCCTCAGCGACCCGGTCTCCCGCGCCCGCCGCCTCGTTCTCGCCGAGGCGGACCGCCTGATGCGCGAGCGCCCGGCCGATCCGGTCGTCGTGGCGGGCTCGACGGGCTCCGTGCCGGCGACCGCCCGCCTGATCGCGTCGGTGGCCGGCCTGCCCCGCGGCGCGGTGGTGCTTCCGGGGCTCGATCTCGACCTCGACGCGGCGGGCTGGGACGGGATCGAGACCGGCGAGGGCTTCGAGCGGCAGATCGCCCACGGCCACCCGCAGGCGGTGCTGCACCGGCTCCTCGGCCCCGGCGGCCTGCGCCTGGAGCGCGGGGCGGTGACCGCCCTCGGGACGCCCGCGCCCGACCTCGCGGCGCGCGTGCGCCTCCTGTCCGAGGCCCTGCGCCCGGCCGAGACCACCGATGCCTGGGCGCGGATCGAGCCGGCCACGCGCGCGGACATCGCGGCCCGCGGCCTTGCGGACGTTACCGTCGCCGAGGCGGCGGACGAGCGCGAGGAGGCGCTGATCGCCGCGCTCGCCCTGCGCGAGACGCTCGAGAGCCCCGGCGCCACGGCGGCCCTCGTCACGCCGGACCGGGGCTTGGCAACCCGCGTCGCGGCGGAACTCGCCCGCTGGGGCATCGTCGCCGAGGATTCGGCGGGGCTCGCCCTCGCTCAGAGCTCGGCCGGGCGCCTCGCCCGGCTCGCGGCCGAGCTCGCCGCGGATCTCCACCCGGCTCGCCTGATCACGCTCCTCGCCCACCCGCTGGTGCGGCTCGGCCTCGACCGCGAGGACGTGGTGCGGGGCGCCGCCGCCCTGGAGATCGGCGTGCTGCGCGGGCCCGCCCCGGCTCCGGGCTTCGAGGGCCTGCGCCGGGCGCTCGATGAGGCGCGGAACCCGCGCGACGGCGAGCGCCGCCCCCGCGCGAAGCGCCGCCTCAAGCCGGTCGACTGGGACCTCGCCGAGGCGCTGGTCGAGCGGCTGGCCCTCGCCTTCGCCAAATTCCCGGGCGACGATGCCCGCGGAATCGGCGACCTCGTCGCCGTGGCGGGCCGCCACCGGGCCGCCTGCGACTGGCTGATCCTGGGGCCGGACGAGGCGCCGGAGGCCGAGCTCGACGCCTCCCTCGCCTGCCTCGACGCCCTGTTCGACGATCTCGAACTCGCCGATTCCGGCCTCCTGCCCGGCCGCTTCGGCGACTACCCCGCCTTCTTCACGGCGCTCGCCCGCGAGCGCGTGGTGCCCTGCGCCACCGCGGCCCCGCATCCGCGCCTGCGCATCCTGGGCCTCCTGGAGGCCCGCCTCCTCAGCGTCGATCGGGTGGTGCTCGGCGGGCTCGACGAAGGCGTCTGGCCGATGAAGACGGTCACCGATGCCTTCCTGAACCGGCCGATGCGCGAGCGCGTCGGCCTCAACCCGCCGGAGCGGCGCATCGGCCAGAGCGCCCACGATTTCGTGCAGGCGCTGGGCTGCCGCGACGCGGTGATCACCCGGTCCGGCAAGCGCGAGGGCGCGCCGACCGTGCCCTCGCGCTTCCTGCAGCGGATGCGCGCCTTCGTCGGCGAGGAGGTCTGGCAGGGAGCGCTCGGGCGCGGTCGGCGCCTCGCAGCCTACGCCGCCGCCCTCGACGGTGGCGCCGAGCCGCCGCAGCCGCGCCTGACCCAGCCGAAGCCGAAGGCCGACCCGGCCCTGTTCCCGCGTACCCTCAGCGTCACCGAGATCGAGACCCTGGTGCGCGACCCCTACGCCATCTTCGCCCGGCACGTGCTCGGTCTCGACCCGCTGGAGCCGGTGGCGGCCCTGCCGGGCGCGAGCGAGCGCGGCACCCTGATCCACGCGATCCTCGGCGCCTTCGCGCAGGCCCATCCCGAGACCCTGCCGGCGCGGGCGGAGGAGCTGCTCTTCGCCTTCGCGCTCAACGCCTTCGGTCCGATCCAGGACGTCTATCCGGAGCTCTACGCGGAATGGTGGCCCCGCTACGAGCGGATGGCGGCGGCCTACCTCCCCTGGGAAATCCAGCGCCGTGCGGACCTCGCCCGCGTGCATCCCGAGATCTCCGGGCGCTGGGTGATCCCGATGGGTTCCGAGACCTTCACGCTGCGCGCCCGGGCCGACCGGATCGAGTGGCGGCGCGACGGGGGGGCCTGCATCGTCGACTTCAAGACCGGGGCGCCCCCGAGCGCCCGCGAGGTCTTCGCGGGCTTCTCGCCGCAATTGACGCTGGAGGCCGCCATGCTGATGCACGGCGCCTTCGAGGGCTTGCCCGCGGTGACGGCGACGCCCGACCTCCTCTACCTGTACGCCTCCGGCGGCCGCAAAGCCTTCCATCCCGTGCCGGTCAAGCCGCCGCGCGGCGACGCGCGCCCCGTCGAGGCGATCGTCGCCGAGCATGCCGAGCGCCTGCGCGGCCTCATCGCCCGCTTCCTCACCGGCGAGGCGGCCTACGTCTCGCGCCCCTACCCGAAATACGCCCGCGCCTACGGCGATTACGACCACCTCGCCCGGGTGCTCGAATGGTCGCTCGGCGGCGAGGAGGAGGGCTGATGTCCGCCCGCACCACCCCCTTCCTCGTCGACGCGCTGACGGTCGCCGCCCAGCGGCAGGCGGCGGATCCGCGCGCCTCCGCCTGGGTCTCGGCGAATGCCGGCGCGGGCAAGACCAAGGTCCTCACCGATCGGGTCGTGCGCCTCCTCCTCGACGGGGCCGCGCCCGGGCGCATCCTCTGCCTCACCTTCACGAAGGCGGCCGCCGCCAACATGTCGATCCGCGTCTTCCAGCGCCTCGGCCGCTGGGTGACCCTCGACGACGCGGCGCTCACCGCCGAGCTGACCGAGCTGACGGGCGAGCGGCCCTCGCGGACGATGCTGGAGGCGGCCCGCCGCCTGTTCGCCCGCGCCGTCGAGACGCCGGGGGGCCTCAAGATCGAGACCCTGCACGCGCTCTGCGAGCGGCTGCTGCACATGTTCCCCTTCGAGGCGAACGTGCCGGCCCGCTTCGTGGTCCTCGACGAGAACCAGTCCCGCGAGGCCTTCGCGGTCGAGACCGACAACGTGCTGGCCGACGCGATCGGCACGCTCCACCCGCACCTCACCGAGGCCCACGCCCTCGTGGCCCCCGAAGCGACGGGCGACGTCCTGCGGAAAGCCATCCGCGCCGCGATCCAGGCCCGCCACGTCCTCGGCGCGCGCGGCGGCCTCGATCCCCTGTTCTCCGCGCTCTCGGCCTCCCTCGGCCTCGCGGCGGAGGAGACCGCACAAGCCATCGAGGCGCGGATCCTCGACGGGCTCGCCGACCTCGCCGGGCAGGCGGACGCCCTGCGCACCGGCAAGAGCACCGACGAGGGTCTCGCCGACGCCCTCCTCGACGCGCGCCGCGCGCTCGCCGCGGAGGATCCGGTCGGCGCGATCGAAGCCTACCGCTCGGTCTTCTTCACCCAGAAGGACGAGCCGAAATCGGCGAAAAGCCTCGGCACCAAGGCGGTGCCGGAGGGTCTGCGGGAGGCGCTCATCGCCGAGCGCGACCGGCTGGAGCGATTGTTCGAGCGCCTGCGGGCGGCCCGTGCCCATGCCCGCACCCGGGCCCTATTCACGCTGGCCGCCGAGATCCATCGCCGCGTCGAGGCGCAGAAGGCCCGGCTCGGGGCGCTCGATTTCGACGACCTGATCCACAAGACCCTCGACCTGCTCTCGCGGGTCGGCGCCTCCTGGGTCCTGTACAAGCTCGACCGCGGCGTCGACCACGTGCTGATCGACGAGGCGCAGGACACCAACCCGCACCAATGGGAGATCCTGCGCCGGATCACCGCCGAGTTCGCGGCCGGCGAGGGCGCGCGGCGCGTGCGCCGCACGCGATTCGCCGTGGGCGACCCCAAGCAGTCGATCTACAGCTTCCAGGGAGCCGAGCCCCGCGAGTTCGAGGTGACGCGCCGGGCCTGGGCGGGCGAGGCGCGGGCGGCCGAGCACGCCTTCGCCGATGTCGGGCTGACCCTCTCGTTCCGCTCGGCCCGCGGCGTGCTGCGGGCGGTCGACGCCACCTTCGCGGTGCCCGAGCATTATCGCGGCCTCTCCTTCGACGACGCGGCCATCGGCACCGTCCATTCCACCGCCCGCGGCGAGGAGGCGGGCGCGGTCGAGCTCTGGTGCATCGAGGAGCCGGCCGAGGAGGTCGAGCCCGATGCCTGGGCCGCCCCCGTCGACGCGCCCGAGACGAACGCCCCGGCGATCCGGACGGCGCGCCGCATCGCCCGCGCCGTGAAGACCTGGATCACCACGGGCGACGAGCAGGGGCGCCGCCGCTCGCCGGGCGAGATCCTGATCCTCGTGCGCAAGCGCGGCACCGCCTTCGAGGAGGTGATCCGGGCGCTCAAGGGGCTCGGCGTGCCGGTCGCCGGCCAGGACCGGCTCGACGTCGCCGCCCATATCGCGGTCAACGACCTCGTCGCGGCGGGGCGGGCCGGGCTCCTGCCCGCCGACGACCTGACGCTGGCCACCGCCCTCAAGACGCCGCTCGTCGGGCTCAGCGACGACGACCTGATCCGGATCGCGGCCCGCCGCGAGCTGTCCGAGACCCTGGAGGACGCGCTTCACCGCCACGCGGACGCGGGCGACGCCGCCGCCATCCGCGGCCGCGCGGCGCTTGCCGGCTGGATCCGCCTCGCCGCCGCGCACGGGCCGTTCGGCTTCTACGCGGCCCTGCTCGGGCCGATGAACGGGCGCGCGCGCCTCGTCTCCCGCCTCGGCGGCGAGGCCGGCGATGCGATCGACGTGTTCCTCGCCTCCGCCGCACAGGCCGAGCAGGGGAGCGACGCGCCCTCCCTCGGCGGCTTCCTCGCCCGCTTCACGGGGTCGGCGGCGCGCGACGGCGGCCACACGGTCAAGCGCGACCTCGAGGCCGGCCGCGACGAGGTCCGGGTGATGACCGTCCACGGCGCCAAGGGCCTGGAGGCGCCGGTCGTGGTCGTCATCGACGGCTGCGAGCCCCTGGGCCGCAACGACCCGCCGCTCCTCGCCATGCCGGCGGGGGAGGGGGCCGCGCTGCCCCCCGTCTGGTCGAGCGCCCGGGCGCATGATTGCGCGGCGACCGCGGCGGCGCGCGCCGAGATCCAGGCCCGCGCCCGCGAGGAGCACAACCGCCTCCTCTACGTCGCCATGACGCGGGCCGCCGACCGCCTCGTGATCGCGCCCTACCGGGGCCGCACGGAGGCCGCCGAGACCGCGTGGTGCCGGATGATCGAGGCCGGCCTGGAGCTCCGGCTCGGCCCCGGCGAGACGGTCGAGACGGAATACGGCTCGGTCACCCTGTGGCGGGACGGCCAGGATGCGGGGCTGAGCCTCGCCGCCGCGCGGGGGGGCTCGGCGCCGGTGCCGCTGCCGGGCTGGCTGCGGGCGCCGGTGGCGCCCGAGACGGATGCGGCGCCCCCGCTGAGCCCTTCGGGCAGCCTGCGGGGGGCGGATGGACGGCGCGATTCGGGGCGCCGCCTCGCCGATGCCGAGGCGCGCCGCCGCGGCGTGCTGATCCACGCACTGCTCGAGCACCTGCCGCGGCTCGATCCCGCGCGGCGCGCGGAGGCCGCCGCCACCTTCGTGCGGGCGCGCGCACCCGGCCTGCCCGAGCCGAAGCGCCGGGCCATCGCGCAGGCGGCGCTCACCCTCATCGACGAGCCCGACCTCGCGCCGCTCTTCGCCCGCGAGGCGCGCGCGGAGGTGACGCTGTCCGGGCGCGTGCTGGCGGAGGGCCGCGAGCGCCCGGTCTACGGCCGGGTCGACCGCCTCGCGGTCCGCGACGGCACGGTGTGGCTGGCCGATTTCAAGACCGGCCGGCCCCCGGAAGGCGGGGCGCCGCTGCCGGAGGCCGACGCGGCTCAGATCGCCCTCTACGCGGCGCTCCTCGGCCGGGTCTATCCCGGCCACCGCATCGTGCCGATGCTCGTCTGGACCTCGGGCCCGGCGATCCGCCGCCTCGGCGAGGCGGAGATCGCGGACGCGCTCCGGGGCCTCGCGGTCAGCCCTCCCGGTTCTTCGGCGTGAGCTTGAGGACCTTGCCGTCCGGCCCGTCCGTGACCGCGTAGATCGCCCCGTCCGGGCCGACCTTCACGTCGCGGATACGCTCGCCGAGGTCGATGCGCTCCTCCGTCACCACCTTGTCGCCGTCGAGCTTGAGCACCACGAGACCCGCGCTGATCAGGCCGCCGATGACGAAGTTGCCCTTGAAGGCGGGAAACAGCGCGGCGTCGTAATAGGCGAGGCTGGAGGGCGCGATCACGGGGTCCCAGTAATAGACCGGCTGCACCGTGCCGCCGGCCTGCGTGATGCCCTCGCCGATCTTCTCGCCCGAATACTCGATGCCGTAGGTCACGGTCGGCCAGCCGTAATTCAGGCCGGGCCGGGGCCGGTTCAGCTCGTCGCCGCCGCGCGGCCCGTGCTCGATCGTCCAGAGCCGGCCCTGGCCGTCCAGGGTCGCGCCCTGCACGTTCCGGTGCCCGTAGGACCAGATCTCGGGCTTGGCCTTCTCGCTGCCGACGAAGGGGTTGTCCTTCGGGGCGTTGCCGTCCGTGTCGATGCGGAAGACCTTGCCGAGGCCGCTCGACAGGTCCTGCGCCTGCACGCGCGGCCCCTTGTCCGAGCGCTCGCCGACCGTGACGAACAGCTTGCCGTCCGGCGTGAAGACGAGGCGCGAGCCGAAATGCTTGTCGCCCTCGTAGGAGGGCGTCTGCCGGAAGATCACCTTGACATTGTCGAGGCTGCCGCCGTCGCCGCTCTCGGTCAGCGTCGCCTTGGCCACCGTCGTCCCGTTGCCCTTCTCGCGGGGCTCCGCGTAGCTGATGTAGATCGTGCGGTCGTTCCGGAAGCCGGGGCTCAGCGCGATGTCGAGGAGGCCGCCCTGGCCCCGCGCATCGACCTTCGGCACGTTGGCGAGGGCGGCGCCGACCTTGCCGTCCTTGCCGACGATGCGGATCTTGCCGGCCTTCTCCGTCACGATCATGCGCCCGTCCGGCAGGAATTCCAGCGCCCAGGCGCTGGCGAGCCCCCTGACCACCGTCGCGACCTCGACCCGGGCCGCCTCGGCGGGCTTCGGAGCCCGGGTCTGGTTCGGCAGGAGCGGCTTGTAGCCCGTGTTCGGCTCCGCGGTCTCGGCAGGGGAGGAGCCCGCCGAGTCGCTGCTCGGCGCGGCGAAGGCGCCGCCCTCGACGCGGGAGGCCGGCGTCTCGGGCGCGGCATTCTGGGCGAGGGCCGGCAGGCTGAGGCTCAGCGCGGCGACGGTGGCGAGCAGGGTGGGATGGATGCGCGTCACGTGCGGTGTTCCTCCATGCGGTCCGCCTCGCCGGGGGCTTGGTCGCGGCGCGTCCGTGTGGACGGCTCGACGGGTCCCGGGCTTTAAGGCCGGTGCCGCCCGGCGGCGGCCGATGGGCGGGGAGATGGGGCGCAGGAGGGGTCGCGGCGAGGGTCGGGCGCCGCCACCGGGACGATTCGGCCCAGGTTGCGGGTCGGCGCGGGGTCGGGGACCAACCCCTTTCATGAGCCTGGGGCGTCTCTGCTCTGCCCCGGTTGCAGGGCGCCTTGACCCTCGGGGGGAGCGTCGCCAATTCTGCCGCAGTCGCGGCGAGGGCGCCCTGTGAGAGGTCTTCCGGCCGCGAAACCGGAAAGGGACTGTGATGGCGACGGTGAAAGTGACCGACGCGAGCTTCGAGCAGGATGTTCTCAACTCCGCCGAGCCCGTCGTCGTGGATTTCTGGGCGGAGTGGTGCGGCCCCTGTCGGCAGATCGGCCCCGCGCTGGAGGAGATCTCGGCCGACCTTCAGGGCCGCGTGAAGATCGCCAAGGTGAACGTCGACGAGAACCCGGGCATCGCCTCGCAGTACGGCATCCGCTCGATTCCGACGCTGCTCCTGTTCAAGAACGGGCAGCGGGTGGACCAGAAGGTCGGCGCCGCGCCGAAGGGCGATCTCTCCCGCTGGATCCAGACCGCCTCGGCCTAGGGCCGGTCTCCGACGGGACGCCTCGAACAGGAAAGGCCCGGCTCCACGAGCCGGGCCTTTCTCGTCTCTGCGGCCTGCCGCCGGCAGAAAAGCAAAAAGCCCGGCCTTGCGGCCGGGCTTCCTGGTTTCGAGACCCGTTGTTCGGCTTAGTAGGTGCCGAACTTGTAGTTGAGGCCGGCGCGAACCACGGCGAACTCGGTGTCGCGGCGGACGGTGCCGAACTGGTTGTAGACGGGGACCAGACCGCCAGCGGTCTGCAGGCCGCCGACGACCGGGAGCACGGTGCCCCGACCGCGATCGAGGTTCACGTACAGACCTTCGACCTTGAGCGTCACCGCCGAGGAGCGGAAGAAGTTCAGGAACGAGTCGGTCGGGAGCGCGTACTCGACGCCACCACCGGCAGCCCAGCCGGTGAGGAAGTCGCTGCCGCGGGCGACGTTCGCGAACTGGTTCAGGCGGCTGTCGCCCGAAGCGTAGGCGAAACCGCCGGTGCCGTAGAACAGGACGCGGTCGAAGGCGTAACCGATGCGGCCGCGAACGGTACCGAAGAAGTCGAGCGTGCTGAGCACGCCGTTCACCGGCACGAAGTTCGGGTTAATGACGGCCGCGTTGGTGGTGAACGCGTTGTTCCGGCGAGCGCCGAAGTCGAGGTACTGGGCGTCAGCCTCGATACCGACGACCACACCGGCGCCCGGCGTGAACTGGTAGTTGTAGCCGATCTGGCCACCGCCGGTGAAGCCGTCACGCTCCGCATTGCGGTAGGCGAGGGTGGCGCCGAGCGGCAGGATCGCGGCCGGAACGGCGGCGCCGCCCGGGCCCGTCAGCGTGACGGGGTTGTTCGCCGTCTGGGTGAAGGCGTTGAGGTTCGTATTACCGGCGTCGAAGGCGTAACCGGCATTGAAACCAGCGTAGAAGCCCGTCCAGGTGAAGACCGGAACCGGCGTGAAGATTGGCGGCGCAGCGCGGCGCGGCAGGTCGGCAGCGGAGGCCGCTGCGGTGAGCGCCGTGAAGGCGGCGAAGGTCGAGAGAAGCTTTTTCACTTTTTGATCCCCAGCATTATGCCCGATCGGTGGCGAAACTAAGGGATTTTCCACAGTTAAGATGTAGCGCTGAGGCCACACCGCCCGGCACTCGACAACTTGCCCGGCGTACCGGTGGAGAACGGGGATGACGGTTCTCCTGCGATCAGGCCGCCGGCAACCACAGTCCCGCTGCCGGCATCGAGCCGGATGCACTGCACGGTTGAAGTGTTCGGCGGGCGCTCGTCAGGTCGGCGGCGTGCCGTTCGCCGTCAGAACCGCGCCCGCGAGGTAGAGCGAGCCGCAAATCAGGATCCGCGGCGGCCGCTCGAAGGCGATGTCCCCGACCAGGGCGAGGGCGGCCTCGACGCTCGGCGCCGTGCGGGCGCTCAGGCCGACGCTGCCAGCGATCTCGGCGACCTCCTCGGCCGGGCGCGCCGCCATCTGGCCGGCGATCGGCACGGCGATCAGCGCCCGCGACAGCCCGACGAAATTGCGCAGGAAGCCCTCCGCGTCCTTGGTGCCGAGCAGCCCGACGATGAGGACGAGGGGGACGTCGCTGCGCTCGCCCAGATCGGCGGCGGCGGCGGCGAGGATGCGGCCGCCGTCGATGTTGTGGCCGCCGTCGAGCCAGAGTTCCGAGCCGGCGGGGACGAGGGCGGAGAGGTGCCCGCGGCTCAGCCGCTGCAGGCGGCCCGGCCAGTCGACCTGCCGCAGGCCCGTCTCCAGGGCGGCCGTGCCGATATCCCCGAAGCCCGCCGCCCGCAGCGCCGCGATCGCGGTGCCCGCATTGGTGAGCTGATGGCGCCCGATCAGGCGGGGCTTGGGGAGGTCGAACAGGTCGGTCTCGTCCTGGAAGACGAGGCGCCCGCTCTCCTCGTGGACGGAGAAATCCTGGTTGCCGACGAGGATCGGGGTCGCGCCGACCGATTCGGCGTGGCGGCAGAGAACCGAATCGGCCTCGGCATAGTCCTGGGCGGCGATCACCGCCGGGCAGCCGCGCTTGAAGATGCCGGCCTTCTCGCCCGCGACCGCCTCGACCGTGTCGCCGAGATACTCGGCATGGTCCCGCCCGATCGGGGTCACGACCGCCGCAGCCGGCCGGTCGATCACGTTCGTGGCGTCGACGCGGCCGCCGAGCCCGACCTCAAGGAGCAGCACGTCGGCCGGCGCCTCGGAGAAGAGCAGCAGGGCCGCGGCCGTCGTGATCTCGAACACGGTGATCGGGTCGCCGCGGTTGGCCGCCTCGCAGCGGGCGAAGGCGTCGGCGAGCCGGTCCTCGGCGACGAACTGGCCGCCGCCGATCGCCCCGAGGCGGATGCGCTCGTGGAAGCGCACGAGGTGCGGCGAGGTGTAGACGTGGGCCGACAGGCCCCCGGCCTCCAGGATCGCCCGCATGAAGGCGATGGTGGAGCCCTTCCCGTTGGTGCCGGCCACGTGGATCACCGGCGGCAGGCGCCGCTCGGGATGGTTCAGCTTGGCGAGCAGCCCCTCGATGCGCCCGAGCGAGAGATCGATCGTGCGGGGGTGGAGGGCGAGGAAGCGCGCCATCAGCGCGTCGGAGGAATCCATGTCGTGCGTCGCGCTCTCGTGTCGCGTCCTGTCAGGCCGGCTCGGGCACCGGGGCCGTGCTCGGGGCGGGGGCCGCCACGCGGGCGGCGTCCGGGGCCGTGTTCATGAGGAGGCCGCAGATCCGGGCGACCGTCTCCTTCAGGGCGTGCCGGTGCACCACCTGATCGACCATGCCGTGCTCGCGCAGGTACTCGGCGCGCTGGAACCCGTCCGGCAGCTTCTCGCGGATCGTCTGCTCGATGACGCGGGGGCCCGCGAAGCAGATCAGGGCGCCGGGCTCGGCCAGGTGCACGTCGCCGAGCATGGCGTAGGAGGCGGTGACGCCGCCCGTCGTCGGGTTCGTCAGCACCACGATGTAGGGGAGCTTCGCCGCGTTGAGGCGCCGCACGGCGACCGTGGTCCGCGGCATCTGCATCAGCGAGAGGATGCCCTCCTGCATGCGCGCGCCGCCGGAGGCCGAGAACAGGATGTAGGGGGTGCGCTTGTCCAGCGCCGTCTCGGCGCCGCGGATGAAGGCCTCGCCCGCGGCCATGCCGAGGGAGCCCGCCATGAAGCCGAATTCCTGGGCGGCGAGCGTCATCGGGATGCCGCCGACGCGGCCGAAGCCGATCTTGAAGGCGTCGGCCATCCCGGTCTTCGCCCGCGCCTCCTTGAGGCGGTCGACATAGCGCTTCTCGTCGCGGAACTTGAGCGGGTCGGCGGCGACCTCCGGCAGGGGCACGTCGATCCAGGTGCCCTCGTCGAACATCATCTTGAGGCGGGCCTGGGCGCTCATCTTCAGATGGTGCTCGGAGCCTGGGATCACCCAGTGGTTCCCCTCCACCTCCTTGTGGAAGACCATCTGGCCCGTGTCCGGGCACTTGATCCAGAGATTCTCCGGAGTCTCGCGCTTGAACAGGGTCTTGATCTTGGGGCGCACGACCTCCGAGATCCAGTTCATCGGTTCCACCATCATGAAGCGCCGTTCGCTCTGAGCCGAGGCTGATATCGGTTGCGCGCCCCTAGCCCGCCAGTGTGGCCGTCCTCAGGCGGAGGCCGCGCGCACGCCCTCGGCGAGGTCCCGCACGAGATTCGACACCGCCTCGACGCTGCCCGCCTGCGCCCTGCCGTCCGCGTCGAGGGAGCGGAACAGGGTGTCGACGAGGGCCGAGCCGACGACGACGCCGTCCGCGCCCCGCGCGATCGCGGCTGCGTGCGCACCGGTCTTCACGCCGAAGCCGACCACCACCGGCAGGTCGGTGTGGCGGCGGATGCGGGCGACCGCGTCCGAGACCCTGCCGAAATCCGGCGTCGCCGTGCCGGTGATGCCCGTGATCGAGACGTAGTAGACGAAGCCCGCCGTGTTCGCGAGGACGGCGGGCAGGCGCCGCTCGTCCGTCGTCGGGGTGGCGAGGCGGATGAAGGCGAGGCCCTTGGCGAGAGCCGGCAGGCAGAGCTCGTCGTCCTCCTCCGGCGGCAGGTCGACGACGATGAGGCCGTCGACGCCCGCCCCGATCGCGTCGGCGAGGAAGCGCTCGACCCCGTAGGTGTGGATCGGGTTGTAGTAGCCCATCAGGATCACGGGCGTCCCGGCATTGCCGGCCCGGAAGCGGCGCACGAGGTCGAGGGTGCCCGCGACGTTCTGGCCCGCCTTCAAGGCGCGCAGGCCCGCCGCCTGGATCGCCGGCCCGTCGGCCATGGGGTCCGTGAAGGGCAGCCCGAACTCGACGATGTCGGCGCCCGAGCGCGGCAGCGCCTCCAGCACCTTGAGCGAGGTCTCGGGATCGGGGTCGCCCGCCATCACGTAGGTCACGAGGGCGGCGCGGCCTTCCGCGCGGCAGCGGGCGAAGGTGGCTTCGATGCGGCTCGTCATCGCTTGCGGTCTCGGGCCTCGAGGGGCGCGGGCCGGCCGGGGCCGGGGCGTGCTCAAGCCGCCGCGCCTACACCATCGGGGCGCGCCCGTGAAGCGCGCGGCGCGCGCTATCCGACCGAGCGGCCCCCGCGGCCGTCCCGCGTGGGCGCGGGGCCGGCGCGGCCCATATGGCTGAGCATCGGCCCCGCCAGCCCCGGACCCCCCATGCCCGATCCCGGCTCCGACGCCTGCGAGGCGCCCCGCATCTTCGACACGGCCGAGGGCGCGCGCCTCGCGCTCGCCCGCACCGATCCCGCCTGGCGGCTCTGGGGGCCGTATCTGAGCGAGCGCCAGTGGGGCACCGTCCGCGAGGATTACAGCGCGGAGGGCGATGCCTGGACCTACCTGCCCCACGACCACGCCCGGTCCCGCGCCTATCGCTGGGGCGAGGACGGGATCGGCGGCTTCGGGGACACGCACCTCAACTGGTGCCTGTCGCTCGCCCTCTGGAACGGGCGCGACCCGATCCTGAAGGAGCGCCTGTTCGGCCTCACGAACGAGGAGGGCAACCACGGCGAGGACGTCAAGGAACTCTACTACTACCTCGACGGGACCCCGACCCACTCCCTGATGCGGATGCTCTACAAGTACCCGCACGGGGCCTACCCCTACGAGCGGCTCCTCGCCGAGAACCGGGCGCGGGGCCTCGACGACCCGGAATTCGAGCTCCTCGACACGGGCCTGTTCGACGAGGGCCGCTACTTCGACGTCGGGATCGCCTATGCCAAGGCCGCGCCGGACGACGTGCTGATGCGCGTCACGATCGAGAATTGCGGCCCGGAGCCGGCCCCACTCTGCGTCCTGCCGCAGCTCTTCGCCCGCAACACGTGGTCCTGGCGGGCGGGCGCGCTGCGCCCGGAGCTCTCCGCGGACGGGGATGTCGCGGTCGCGGCCGTGCATCCGGCGCTGGCCCCGATGCGCCTCGCCGTCGAGGGGCCGGCCGAACTCCTCTTCACCGAGAACGACACCAACGAGCCCCGGCTCTTCGGCGTCGGCGACCCCGCCGGCTTCTACAAGGACGGGATCGGCCGCTACCTCGTCGAGGGCGAGGCGGGAGCGGTCAACCCGGCCCGGCGCGGCACCAAATGCGCCGCCCTCCACCGCCTCGACCTCGGGCCCGGCGAGAGCCGCACGCTGCGCCTGCGCTTCCGCCCCGCGGGATCGCCCGGCGAGCCCTTCGCCGATTTCGACGCCGTCTTCGCCGAGCGCGAGGCCGAGGCGGACGCCTTCTACGCGGCCCTTCAGAGGGGGATCGCCGACCCGGATCTCCGCTCCGTGCAGCGGCAGGCGCTCGCCGGCATGCTCTGGTCGAAGCAGCTCTACCATTACGACGTGCGGGAATGGCTCGCGGGCGATCCCGCCCAGCCGGCGCCCCCCGAGAGCCGGAGATCCGGCCGCAACAGCGACTGGGCGCATGTGCGCGCCAACGACATCATCTCGATGCCGGATGCCTGGGAATATCCCTGGTTCGCCTCCTGGGACCTCGCCCTGCAGAGCCTCGTCCTCGCGATGATCGACCCCGACTTCGCCAAGGGCCAGATCCTCCTCCTGATCGACGAGGCCTACACGCACCCGAACGCCGCCTTGCCGGCCTACGAATGGGGGTTCTCCGACGCCAACCCGCCGCTCCACGCCTGGGCCGCCTGGCGGGTGTTCGAGCTCGACCGGGCGCTCACGGGCACGCCCGATCACGCCTTCCTGAAGCGCGCCTTCAACAAGCTGACGCTCAACTTCACATGGTGGGTCAACCGGAAGGACGCGGCCGGCCGCAACCTGTTCCAGGGCGGCTTCCTCGGCCTCGACAACATCGGCATCTTCGACCGCTCGAAGCCCCTGGCGAACGGCGACACGCTCACCCAGTCCGACGCGACGGCCTGGATGGCGATGTTCGCGATCAACGTCCTGAGGGTCTCAATCGAGATCGCACGCGATGATCCGGCCTACGAGGACATGGCCGAAAAGTTCTTCGAGCACTTCCTCCTGATCGCCGCCGCCACGGGGGAGGGGGTCTGGGACGAGGCGGACGGCTTCTTCTACGACGTGATCGAGACGGCGGAGGGCGAGCGCCGTCCGATCCGCGTCCGCACCATGGTCGGGCTCATCCCGATCTTCGCCGTCGCCGTCCTGTCGGAGGCGGAGGTCGCGCGCCTGCCCCGCCTCGTCGAGCGGCTGCGCTTCTTCCTCGTGAACCGGCCCGACCTCGCCCGCCTCGTCTCCCGCTGGAACGAACCCGGCCAGGGCCGCACGGCGCTGCTCTCGCTGCTGCGCGGCCACCGCCTCAAGGCGCTGCTGCGGCGGATGCTCGATCCGGCCGAGTTCCTCTCGGACCACGGCGTGCGCGCCGTCTCGCGGAGCTACGCCGAGGCGCCCTTCTGCTTCCCCTACGAAGGCCGCGACCTCGGCCTCGCCTACGAGCCCGCGGAATCGCGCTCGCGCCTCTTCGGCGGCAACTCGAACTGGCGGGGCCCCGTCTGGATGCCGGTGAACTACCTGCTGATCGAGAGCCTGCACCGGTTCCACGGCTATTACGGCCCCGACTTCCGGGTGGAGGCGCCGACGGGTTCGGGGGAATTCCGGTCGCTGCAGGAGATCGCCGACGACCTGTCGCGCCGTCTCATCGGGCTCTCGGCCCGCGGCCCGGCCGGCCGCCCGGTCTACGGCGAGAGCCGCATCGAGCAGGACGACCCGCATTTCCGCGACCACGTCTTGTTCTACGAATATTATCACGGCGACACGGGGCGCGGCCTCGGCGCCTCGCATCAGACGGGCTGGTCGGGCCTCGTGGCGCTCCTCATCCAGCAATGCGCGATCGGAACGGCCGACCGGATGCGCCGCTAGGCTCGCGAACCGGAGGGCGCGGCCGGCTCGGGCGCACGCGGACCGTTGCGGTGGGGCGAACCCTCCCGGCACGGGGCGGCAACCGCCCCGCGGCACCTCGGAGATCGTCGGGATCGCCGGAGGCCCCGCCTCCGGCTGCGGCCGTGCCGCGAGAGCTTCGGGAAGCCCTTACATGCGGCGCATCATCCGGCGCTTCATCATGCGGCGGTGCATCATCTCCTTCCGCATCATGCGCTTCTTCATCATCATGCGCTCGCTGCCCGTCATGCGGACCTGGGTAACGGCAGCCGAATCCGCCTGGATGCCGTTCACGGCCAGCGGAGCCGCCGAGGCCGAGCCGGCACCGAGCGCGAGGCCGCCGAGAAGGGTGGCGGCGAGAGCGAGTGTGGTCTTCTTCATGCACTGTCTCCAGCGGAGGCCGGTCTTGCCGGCGGGACGTCGGAGAAAGCCAGAAAACACTTCATAAGTTCCTGTTTTCAATAACAAAATTCTCTTCTTTCGGGGGTCGGGCATGCGCCGCCGGGCGTCAAAGCTTTCGCTTCGCGCCTCGCTCGCCCCCGAGCATTCGCTCGGCCTTACGGGATGCGGGATCGAAAGGTTTCGCCGAACCGGTTCCGCGCCGGGAACCGGCTGCCCGGCGTGACGATCGTGGCCGGCCTGCCCGCCCTGACGCTGCGGGTTGGCGCCTGCCGTCGCGGACACTTGCGGTCAACGGCGGCCGCTCCCGTGGGTATTTCGAGGCGTCGCGAAATGTTCCGTGCCGCCGATGGCGAGGAGGCGGAGGCGAGAGGCCGGGCGCCGGAACCGGCCCGGAGGCCGCCCGACGGTTCAAATCCTCATCATCCCTGAAACCGTCGCTTAAACACCTTTCGCAAGCGCTCCTTCAGTCCCGCCTGCGATCCTCCCTTTCTGACCGGCGCCTCCGCGCCGGAGGGACCCGCATGGACCTCAAGGACATCGCTCTCGTCCTCGCCCTCCTCGCCGCCGGATTCAGCCTGGCGGCGCTGGTCTGGCGCGGGCGGCCCACGCGGCGGGAGGAACCCGGCGTCGAGGATCTGCACGACCGCATCTGGCGGATCTCCGAGAGCGAGGAGCGCTACCGGGCGCTCGTCGAGGCCACGATGGAGGTCATCGTCCAGCGCGATGCGCTCGGGCGCATCACCTTCGCCAACGAGGGCTTCGCCCGGCTTCTCGGCCGCCAGCCTCTCGATCTCGTCGGGGCGACCCTCGATCCGACGATCCTGGAGCAGGGGCCGGTGAGCCGTGGGCCCGACGGCGTGCGGCGCCTGGAAGCGCGCGTCCTGTCCGTCGACGGGCAGGCGCGCTGGTTCTCCTTCGTCGAGATGCCCGTCGCCCGCGCGGACGGTCCTGTCCAGTGGCTGCGCGCGGGCTACGACATCACGACCCGCGTCGAGGCGGCCCGCTCCCTCGACGAGGCGCTCGCCAAGGCCGAGGCGGCGAGCGTCGCCAAGTCCCGCTTCCTCGCCACCGTCAGCCACGAGTTCCGCACGCCGCTCAACGGCATCCTCGGAATGGCCGACCTCGTCCTCGATACCGGCCTCGACCCGGAGCAGCGTACCTACGTCGAGTCGGTGCGCACCAGCGGCAAGGCGCTGCTGACGCTCATCGACGGCATCCTCGACTTCTCGCGCATCGAGGCCGGCCGCCTCGACCTCGCCGCCGAGCCCTTCGACATCGCGGCGCTCGCCGAGGGCGTCGTCGAGTTGCTGGCACCGCGCGCCCAGGACAAGGGCATCGAGATCGCCCTCGACGTGGCCGACGACCTCAATCCCCTCGTGATCGGCGATGCCGACCGCATCCGCCAGATCCTGATCAACCTCGCCGGCAACGCCATCAAATTCACCGAGCGCGGCGGGGTCGGCGTCACCCTGGCCCGGGCGGAGGGCGGTCTCGCCCTCGCCATCTCCGATACCGGTCCCGGCATTCCGGAGGACCGCATCCCAGCCCTGTTCGAGGAGTTCGAGCAGGGCGACGGCAGCGCGAGCCGCCCCCATGAGGGGACGGGGCTCGGCCTCGCCATCACCCGGCGCCTCGTCGCCCGCATGGGAGGTCGGATCGAGACCCTGTCGAGGGTCGGCCGCGGCTCGACCTTCCGGGTGCTTCTCCCGCTGCCCGAGGCCGAGGAGGCGGAACCCGCTCCCGGAATCATCCTGGACGACCGGCGCATCCTCATCGTCGC
This sequence comes from Methylobacterium sp. BE186, assembly GCF_031457035.1. Classification (NCBI taxonomy): domain Bacteria; kingdom Pseudomonadati; phylum Pseudomonadota; class Alphaproteobacteria; order Hyphomicrobiales; family Methylobacteriaceae; genus Methylobacterium; species Methylobacterium sp. BE186. Next base: position 4,584 of record NZ_JAVDVV010000001.1, on the reverse strand, counting down.
GGATTCGCCCTATCAGGCGCCCTACCTCGCCCGGCGCCTGTCACGGTCGGGCGCCGCATCCGTGGTCGTCGGCAGCGTCGAGGCAGGGCTCGACGCGCTGGCCGGCGCCCCCTTCGACGCTCTCATCGCCGACCGGGCTCTGGGCGATGCGGCGGTGCGGCGGCTCGCCGACGAGGCGCGTCGCTGCGGGGTCCGCTGCAGCCTGATCCTGCTCTCGCCCTTCGACCGGCGCGAGTTCGGCGCGCCCCACGCGGCCGGCTTCGACAGCTACCTGATCAAGCCCGTGCGCGCCCGCTCCCTGTTCGATCGCCTGCTCGCCCCGGCGACGCCCCTCGACGCGGGGCCGGCCGCGATCCCGCCGCAGGCGTCGCCCCCGCGCGCGCAGGCCCGGGTGCTGCTCGCCGAGGACAATCCGATCAACGCCCTGCTGGCTGGCAAGGCGCTGGAGCGCCTCGGCGCCAGCGTGGTTCTGGCCCGTGACGGGGCGGAGGCGCTGACGCGTCTCGCCGAAGCGGGCATCGCCCGCCAGCCCTTCGACCTCGCGCTCATCGACATCCGCATGCCGGGCCTCGACGGACTGGAGACCGCCCGGCGCATCCGCGCCGCCGAGGCCGCGGCGGGGGAGGAACCGCTCCACCTCGTGGCGCTGACCGCCAATGCCGGGCGCGAGGACGAGCGGGCGGCCCGCGCCGCCGGCTTCGACGGCTTCCTCGCCAAGCCTCTCAACCTGAAGGCGCTGCCGGCGCTCCTCGACCGCCGGGCGGCCTGACGGGGTGCGTTGACAGGCGGCCCCTCTCTGCGCGAACACGGCCCGCATGGTGGACCCCACGAACCCGGATTCGAAGGCGGCATCGCGGGACGGTCTCGTCGTCGCCGCGCTCGGAGGCCTCGTCGCCGCCACGGTCCTCCTCGGTGCCCTCCTGCCCGGCTCGGCCGAGCACCGCCCGGTCTCCACCGCGGAGCCCTCGGGCGACAGGGCCTGCCTCGAGTGGAGCGACGGCTGCCGGGTCTGCCAGCGCCTGCCCGAAGGGCCCGCCTGCTCGCTGCCCGGCATCGCCTGTACCCCGGAGGTGCCCCGCTGCCTTCGCCGCGCCGACGGGTGAGCGCGCCGACGCTGGGCTTTACGCCGACGCTCCGCTTCGCGCCGAGCCCGAACGGGCGCCTCCATCTCGGCCACGCGGCGTCCGCGCTCCTCAACGCGGAGATCGCACGCCGTCTCGGCGGCCGCCTCCTGCTGCGGATCGAGGATATCGATCCGGTGCGCTCGCGGCCCGAGCTCGCCGCCGGAATCGTGGAGGACCTCGCCTGGCTCGGCCTGCGCTTCCCCGAACCGTTTCGCCGGCAATCGGACCACATGGGGGAGTATCGCGCCGCGCTCCTGAGCCTCGCGGAGCGCGGCCTCGCCTATCCCTGCTTCTGTTCCCGCGGTGCCGTCGCGGCCCGCCTCGCGGCTCTCGGCGTCGAGGGGTCGGACCCCGCTCCCGATCCCGACGGCACGCCCCGTTATCCCGGCACCTGCCGACATCTGAGGGCCGGGGAGGCGGGCGCCCGCCGCGCCGCCGGGGAGCCGCACGGGTGGCGGCTCGACATGGCCCGCGCCCTCGCGGCGGCGCCCGGCCCCCATGCCTGGACGGCCTTCGAGCCCGGGGGCCACGAGCGGCGGGTCGCGGCCGATCCGGCTCGCTGGGGCGACGCGCTGATCGGCCGCCGCGACGTGCCGACGAGCTACCATCTTTCGGTCGTCCTCGACGACGCGGCGCAGGGGATCACGCACGTGGTGCGGGGGCGGGACCTCGAAGCGGCCACCGACCTGCATGTCCTGCTGCAGCATCTCCTCGCCTTGCCGAGCCCGCGCTACCATCACCATCCGCTGATCGTGGACGAGGGCGGCGCCAAGCTCGCGAAATCGAAGGGGTCCGCCTCCCTCGCCGACCTGCGGGCGGAAGGTGTGAGCCCGGAATCGGTGCGGGCCCGCCTTGGATTCGCGCTCCTCTAGATCCTCAGCGCATCGCGTCGCGCTGGGCCATCGCGGTGGCGCTCTTCGATTTCTGCATCACGGCCTCGATCTGCTCGCGCTGGCGCTTGAACTCGGCGAGCAGCCGCCCGTCGAGCTCGCGCCCGCGCGGCACGCGGATCTTCATCGGGTCGACGAAATGCCCGTTGATCACGACCTCGTAGTGGAGATGCGCGCCCGTCGAGAGGCCCGTGGAGCCCACGTAGCCGATCACCTGACCCTGGCGGACCTTGGCACCCGCCGAGACGCCGCGGCCGAACCGCGACATGTGGTTGTAGGTCGTGACGTAGCCGTTGATGTGCTGGATCTCGACGCGACGTCCGTAGCCCGAATCCCACTCGGCCTTGATCACGGTGCCGTTTCCGGCCGCCACGATCGGCGTGCCGATCGGGTTGGCCCAGTCGACGCCGGTATGGAGCTTGGCGTAGCCGAGGATCGGGTGGCGCCGGTAGCCGAAGCCGGAGCGCATGATGCCGTCGGCGATCGGCTTGCGGATCAGGAACTTCTTCAGCGAGCGGCCCTGCTCGTCGAGGTAGTCGATCGCGCCGTCGTCCGGGGACTGGAAGCGGTAGATCTTGCGGCTCTCGCCCCCGAGGTTGAGCGAGGCGTAGAGCAATTCCGGCCGCTCGGCGGCGCCCTGGCCGGCATCCTCGTCGTAGGTGTAGAACACGTCGAGACCGTCGCCGCTGGAGATGCGACGCTGGAAGTCGACGTCGTAGCTGAACACCCGCACGATGTCCTCGACGGTCGAGCGCGGCAGGTCGTGGCGGGCCGCCGTCTCGTAGAGGCTCTGGTAGAGGCGGGGGCCGGAGCCTCCCTCCTCTTCCTCCTCGCCGCTCTCGGCCACGGCCGGCGCCTTGGCCCGCGCGGGCGCGTCCTCGGTCGGAGGCGCCACGGAGACGAAGGCGCCGCGGTCGTTGAGCGCCGCGATCCCCTCGATCCCGTTCTCCCCGTAGAGGATGACGCGGGTCACCTGCCGCGGGTCGCCGGGCTTCGGCCCCGGCGCGACCTGGACGCGGAACTGCTGGCCCTCCGCGAGCGCCCCCGTGCGTCCCCGGCCGCCGTGGGCGGCGACGATCGCGCGGACCTGCTCGTCGCTCGCCTGCCCCGTCGCCTTCAGCGCAGCCTCGAACGTGTCGCCGCGCTTGAGCGCGAGGTCGCGCTCCTCAACGAGGGGGGACTCGTTCGGGCGCAGCTCGACCTTGGGCAGCCGGGTGACGTTCTCGGGGACGACCAGGACCTCGATCGACTTGAACGGGCTGCCATCCTGAGGCGCCTTGGCCGTGCCGTCGAAATCCGGCCCCACCGGCGCCTGCTGCAGGGTCCGCGACAGCATGAGCTGCGGCGCGATCGGAAGGGTGGTGCGGCGCCCGGCCTCGGCCGCCATCCGGCGCTCCTCCTCGACCTGGGCGGCGACGTCGTCGTCGCCGAGGGCGGGCGCCGCAGGGTCGACCGAGACCTCGGCAAGGTCGCGCTTGACCACCGTGACCTCGGCGCCGGGCGCATCGGCCCCGTTCGCGTCGGGGGCCCGCTCCAGGGGCTCGTCCGAGACGAAGCGCAGGGGATCGAAGCGGGGGATGTCGGAGGCGAACACGCCGGTCGCCATCGAGAGCGCGGTCGAGATCCGGACGAAGGGGCGGACCTTGATGATCTCGCGCTCGCCCAGGCGCACGGTCACCGGCGCGCGGAAGCTCTGCTTGGCGGAGGCGATCATCAGGTTGCGCACGAGCCGGTCGCCCTTGCGCGCGGCGTTGCTGCCGCCCTCGCTCGCCTGGGGACGCACCACCACGGTCGCCCGCTCGGGAATCGCGGCGAGAGAGGTGGAGCCCTGCAGCGAGACGTGGAGGGCCGCGCCGATCAGGCCGGCGCCGGTCAGGCCGGTGAGCGCGCTCGCGCAGAGCCAGCGCAGGTTCACCTCGCGCCGGTCGACGCGCGCGGCATCCGATCCCGACAGATCGAGGGGCGGCTCGGCCCCGTGGGCCGGCGGGGCGGCCCGGCCGGTGTCGCCGGCATTACCGATCTTCAGGCGGCCGCGCTTCACGGGCGTTCCTTCAACGGGGAGCGGACGCCCTGGAAACCGGGCGCCGCGAGGCCGGCCGCAGGGCGACGACCGGGCGCCGCCGATCGCCCGCGCGCCGGCGGATCCGATGATCAAGCATGTCGAGGCTCAGCATGTCGAGATTGAGGCGCGGGGGAAGGCGCCCGGCCGCTCTCAATCCCGCTCGCCCCCGCGCGCGGGGGCGCCACGCGAGAACCGCCGTGCGTCTCGCTGCGTCACACGGCTGTCGCGGGATTTTCATGGGTCTGTGATTTTTCGGGTTGACGTTTTTGGGGGTGGTCCGTATACCGCTGCTCATCGGCGCCGGCCGCGGAAGTGGCCCGGGCGCTGAAACGTCTCTTGGACAATCTGAGCTTTGGGCTTGGCTTCGGTCGGGCTGGGCTTGGTTGTCCGCTACGGGTCTTTCGGGCCTGTGTTCTTTGACAAGTTCATCTGAGGAAGAGAAGCGTGGACGGCGCGTGTCCTTGCGGATCTGGCTTTGTGCTGGATCGTGAGTGGATACAAGCTGTTT